>DATDCH010000736.1:0-32912 GCA_036524455.1 Kofleriaceae bacterium
TGGCGCGGTGTGGTGGTTCGTGTTGCGCGAGCAGGTCGCCGATACCGTCGCGACGAAGACCGGTCCGGTCGGCAGCGGCAGCGTCGTCGCCACCAACCCCGAAGGTAGCGGCAGCGCCGGCAGCAACTCGGAGATCAAGCAAGACGGCAGCCAGGGCAGCGCGGCGGTCGAGGCACCGAAGGGCCCGATGGTCGACACCGTGATCGCGTCGAGCGTCGCGAAGGGCTCGACGGTCGAGATCGTCGGCACCGATCAGAAGGGCCCCGCGCCGTTCACCGCGAAGCTCGAGAAGGACAAGACGTACAAGGCGATCGTCACCGCGCCCGGCTTCGCGCCGCTCGAGGTCGAGCTCAAAGGCGGCCAGGACAAGGTCACCGCGAAGCTCGAGCTGAAGCCCCGCGTGATCAGCGTGGCCTCGGAACCATCGGGAGCGGACATCTACGTCGACAGCATCAACACGCGTAAGACCACGCCCGCCGACATCACGTTGACCGCGGCGCAGAGCGCGAAGCCGAAGGTGCGCGTGTCGCTGCGCCGGTCGGGGTTCCGGCCGATCGATCAGACGGTCGAAGCCAAAGCGTTCAAAGACGAAGAAACCAAGATGACCGCGGCGGTCACCGCGAAGCTGGCGCAGATGCAGCGCCCGACCGGTGGCGGCACGAGCAGTGGCGGCACGACAGGCGGCGGCACCACCGGCGGTGGCACCACCGGCGGCGGTACGACCGGCAGCGGCGCGACCGGTGGCGGCGCAGGCTCGGGCTCGGCGACCACACCCACGGGCGGCGGCACCGGATCGGCGACCACGCCAACAGGCGGCGGTACGGGATCGGCGACCACGCCAACGGGCGGCGGTACTGGATCGGCGACCACGCCGAGCGGCGGCGCCGGAACTGGATCGGCTGCGAAGCCGCCGGCCGGCAGTGGCTCGGCCGCGACGCCGCCCACCGGAGGCACTGGCAGCGCGGCGAAGCCCCCGGCGGGTGGGCTCGGCGGCACGGCGACGCCGAACGCGGCGAGCGGCGAGCCGGAGCCCAGCTGGTCGAAGTAATGCGGCGACGAATGGCTGCGCTCGCGTTGTGCGTGGCGATTATCGCGGCGCACGGCGCGTGCAAAGAAAAACAGGAGGCGCCCGCGCCGTCGGCGAAGGCGCCGACCGCGCCTGCACAACCAGCTCCGGATCCGGCGAAGCCGAGCACGCCGAGCGCACCGACGGAAGCGACGCCGCCGAGCGAGCCGCGCCCGACCAAGCCGATCACGATCGAAGAGGCGCAGGCGGCGCTGCCGCAGGTCGGAGGCACGCAGATCATCGCGCTCAAGCAGACGTCGGATCAGCGCCAGGTGCATGGCACGTGGTGCATCGACGGCACGAGCGCCGATGATGTTGCCAAGCACGTCGGCCGCGCGCTCGCAGCGGCGAAGTACAGCGGCCTGCAGATTCGCGGCGACGCGCGCAAGGCCGGCGTCACCGCCGACCGCGGTGAGATTCGCTTGTCGATGGTCGTGTCGGCGTCGTCGGCGTCGATCTGCGCCGCACCCGCGCACTATTTCGCGAGCGCGACGATCTTCAAGCCGTAGCCGCGGTTCGGCCCTCGATATGCAAGAGCACCTGGTGGAGGTGCTCCATGTTCTGGCTCATGTTCTTCACCGTCGTGCTGGTGGTGATCGTCAGCATGGTGATCACAAACCGTTCTTAGCCGGTTGCGAGCTGTTCCGACGGCTAACGCCCCATCGCCTTGACCCACTTCGATGGGTCACCGACGCGCGGTTTTTCGCCTCCGCGTACCAGGTAGCGCACGGACTGCGCGAGACCGTCGAGGGTGAGCGGGAACATCGGCAGCACGCTCGCGATCACCTCGATCGTGGTGCCGGACCAGAACCGCTCGGGCTCGGGGTTGAGCCACGCCGCGCTGCGGAAGTGATGCGCGAGCCGGCGCAGCCACTCGATGCCCGAGGCGCGTGTCTGCGAGTACAGGTACATCGAGCCGCCCGCATCCAGCAGCTCGGCCGGGTGCATGAGCGCGTCGCCAACCATGACGAGCTTCTCGTCGCGATCGCTGTGCGCGAGCAAGTCGGCAACCGGCAAGCCTTTGCGGAACTGCGCGTCCTCGTAGACCGAGTTGTAGACGCAGTTGTGAAAGTAGTAGCTGCGGAACTTCGCGAACCGCCCGGTGCGTGACGCCGCGGTGAACAACCGGCTCATCAGCTCGGAGTGCGGATCCATCGAGCCGCCGACGTCCATCAGCAGCAGCACCTTGACGCGATTGCGGCGCGGCGGCCGGAAGATCACCTCGAGCTCGCCCGCGTTCTTGCACGTCTGATCGATCGTCTCGTCGAGATCGAGCTCTTCGATCGCGCCCTCGCGACCGAGCCGGCGCAGGCCGCGCAGCGCGACATCGATCTGTCGCACGTCGAGCACGACATCGCGGCGATACTCCTTGAACAGCCGCTGATCGGCGACGGCCATCGCGCTGCGGCCACCACCGCCGCCGACGCGCATGCCGGTCGGGTTCATGCCGCGCGTGCCGAACGGCGACGTGCCGCCCGTACCGATCCAGCGATTGCCACCGTCGTGGCGCTCCTTCTGTTCCTTGAGGCGCTGCTCGAACAGCTCGCGCAGCTTCTCGAGGTCGAGCGCCTGCAGCGCTTCGCGTTGCTCGTCGGTGAGACCTTCGAGCAGCTTGGGATCGGCGAGCCACGCGCGCAGCTGCTCGGTCAGCTGCAGCGCATCGGTGTGGACATCTTTGAAGTACGCGAGGAACGCCTCGTCGTACGCGTCGTAGAACGCGATGTCCTTGACGCACAGCGTGCGGCACAGGTGATAGAAGCCGTCGAGCGACGACTCGTGGAGGCCGAGCGCCATCGCCTGCATCAGCGCATTCCACTCGTGCGTCGACACCGGAATCTTCCGGCGTCGCAGCTCGTAGAGGAAGTCGATCAGCACGTGATCAGGCCTTCGCTCGCTTCTGCACGAGCTCGACGTCGCTCTCGGTCTTGAGCAGCGTGCCGAGGAACGGAATACCGTGGCCGACCTTCGACAGATCGACGCCGGCCTTCTTGAGCGCGCAGATCCAATCGATCAGCTCCGACGTCGAGGGCTTCTTGCGCAGGCGCGGCGTGGCGCGCAGCGAGAAGAACATCTCGAGCGCGTTGTCGAGCACGCGATCGGTGATGTCGGGATGGTGGACCTTCACGATCTCCGTCATCAGCTCGCGATCGGGGAACGAGATGTAGTGGAACACGCAGCGGCGCAAGAACGCGTCGGGCAGCTCCTTCTCGTTGTTCGACGTGATCACGACGACGGGACGCTCGGCGGCGACGATCTCGCGACCGGTCTCGTCGATGCGAAACCGCATCGCATCGAGCTCGAGCAGCAGGTCGTTCGGGAACTCGATGTCGGCCTTGTCGACCTCGTCGATCAGCAGCACGACGCGTGACGGCGAGGCGAGCGCTTCGCCGAGCGGGCCGAGCTTGATGTACTTCGCGATGTCGCGGACGTCGCCGCCGAACCGTGAGTCGTGGAGACGCGCGACCGTGTCGTAGACGTAGAGGCCGTCCTTCGCCTTCGTCGTCGACTTCACGTGCCAACGGATCAGCGGCAGGCCGAGCGAGGCGGCGAGGTTCTCGGCGAGCAGCGTCTTGCCGGTGCCGGGCTCACCGCGCACCAGCAGCGGGCGGCCCAGCGCGACGGCCACGTTGACGGCGTGGCGCAGCTCTTCGGAGGCGATATAGGTCTTGGTGCCGCGGAACTGATCGAACTGCTCGTCGGACATCCCGGCGACCTTAGCGCGGGTCCGGGATTCAGTCACGCCTGACTGTTCGCAGTGTGCGTGGGTCCGCAGGCGGAAGGCTATGCTTTTGGGGCGCCATGGACCTGCCGGCTTTCGCGAATCGCACCCCGGAGTTGGTGTGGGAGCGCGACGGCCGCACGCTGACCACGAGGGTCGGCAATATCGCATTCACCGCCCGCTCGCCCTGGTACTCGCCGAGCTGGATCGTGACCGGCACGAGCCCGCTCGCGCTGCCGGTGGACGCCACCGTCTACATCGCGAAGAGCGGTGCGGCCCACGGCTACTGGAAGAACGTCGCCGCGATGAAAGACTACTTCGCGCACAGCGACGTGCCGGCGCTCATGCCCGTGCTGGTCGGCGACGCGACCGAACGCGCGATCGCGGCGCATGACAAGCCGCGGTCGGTGATGGTCGAGATCGAGGGGCCGGGCGAAACCGTCGAGCTGCACATTCGCGAGCGCACGATCGAAACCACGACGAAGGTCGCCGCCGGGAACGAGCGCGTGATCGAAGATCAGCTCGCGATCCATCGTGCGCTCGCCGCCGATCACGAGCAGGTGATCGACGCCTGGAGGGCCGCCGCCGACGAGCTCCGCGGCAGCGTCGCGACGACCTGGCCGCCCGTGATCACGGTGCCGCGCGGATTCGGCTCGGCGACGATCGGCTTGCACTGGTCGCCGTCGACGCACGTTTCAGCGCGCGCCTCGATCGTTCTCTCCGCCGATGCGCGCGGCGCGAAGCTGTGGTCGCTCGATCGCGAACCCCAAGCCACGCCGAACACGCGCATGATCGCGGGCCACCCGTTCCTCGTGATGGGCGAAATCCCGATCCCAATGGATCAGCTCGCGCGCGCGATCTTTCGGACCGGCATCACGTCGATCAACGTGCGGCGCCACGTCACCGTGCACATCGATCGCCACGCACCGGATGCCGCGGTGCTCGACGACGTGCTCGAGCTACTCGGCGCACTGTGCGGCGCCGCGAGCGAGCCGTATCGCTAGCCCTTCTTCTTGCCGGTGAAGTAACCGTCGGCGACGCCGTAGATCCACGTGCCGAGGCCGACCGCACCCGCAACCGTGCCGATCAGTGGCAGTGACAGCAGGAAGCCGGTCCCGCACACGGTCGCGACGACGAACACGCCGATCGCCTTGTCGGTCTCGCCGTTGATCAGCTGACCAACGCCGGGAATGATCGCGCTCGCGACTGCCGGCACGATTCCCGAAGCCGGATCGCCACCACCACTAGACCGTTTGACCAGCGCTTTACTCATCGCCACCTCTTAGAACCACGTTGACATGCCCAGCATGATCAGCAAGTAGTGACTCTTATACGTACCTTGATTCACCGGGCTCTCGGCCTGGGAAATCGGTGCCACGAGCGGGTTGATCGGGTCGGGACCTTGGCGCTCGTCGAGCGGCTGCACCGCGCCGCCGGAACCGCAGCCCATCTGGGGCGAGCCGATGACCGGGTTGCAGTCGCGGCTATCCGTGCGCGTGCCCTGGTGCAAGTAGCCGAAGCCGGCGTCGATCTGCACGCGCGAGAGCCGATACGAGCCGCCCGCCGTCAAGATCGTGCGCGCCGCGCCGTCGAGGTCCGCGCGCTCCCAGCCGGGCTTCGCCGCGCCTCTCTCCCAGCCGAGGCCGCCGCGCGCAATGATCGCATTCGCGCCCTGCGGGAACGTCCAGCTGCCGCCGAGCCGCACGCCGAACGTGTCGCGCAGGCCGTGGCGAACCGTGTTGTCCTGCAACGCGATCGCGTTGTTGGGCATGCTCGCGGTCGTCACTTCAGCGTCGACGACGACGCGGTAGTCGCTCGCGCGCTGGGTGCTCCAGTTCTGCCAGTCGACGTTGAGCTCGAGGTCACCCTTCATCAGGCCGTTGCCGTCGAGGAACTTGTAGCGGGCGCCGACCGTCGCGGTCATCGGGATCGCGAACTCGACGCAGCCCTTGAACGCCTCGGCCGTACCGCCGCGGTTGCAGCGCGTGAACTCGTCGGCCACTGGCTGCAGCACGATCGGCGTGCCGCCGAGCGAGACCGCCGGGCCGGTCGTGGTGTACGCGTCGCCTTCGGCGATCATGCTGATCTGTGCGGTGTACTGTGCGCCGACCTCGATCATCGGCGTGGGCCGATACGTCGCGCCGAGCGACCACGCGGTGACCAGGCTGTCCTTCGCGTCGAGCGTGAACAAGCTGTCCTGGTGCGCGAACTCGGGGAAGTTCGCGAGCCCACCCCACACCGCGATCGTCGACTTCACTTCCGACCAGCCGAGCGAGAACCTGCCACCGACGTCGAGATCCGGCGTGATCGAATACGCCGCCGCGACGCTCGGCAAGATCACCGCTGCTTCCTGTTCGATGATGTCGTAGCGAGTCGGCGGCGGCAGCGCGCCGAGCGGCGGGAAGTCGTAACCACCGCCATCCTTCGGCACGAAGTACTTCACGCCGTTCGCGTTGTTCATGTCGCGGAACGGATACGCGTTCGGCGCATACAGCCCGCCGCCAACGGTCAGACCCGGCACGCGATCGCCGAGGTCGCTCGTGATCGCGATGACCGGAATCGGCTGGAACGGCCCGATGCCGAGCGGCGGGCTCGCCTGGTTCTCGACGACGGGGTAGCGCATGCCCTCGTACGGCTCGGCGCCTTCGTCGTGCGTGTCGTACGTGCCATTGCGATGAAACGACATCGAGTAACTGATCAGTGCGGCGCCGATCGTGATCACGGTGCCGTTCGACTTCGCGATGCCCGCGGGATTGAGCGATAGCGCCTCACCACCCTCGGTCGACGCGACGCCGGTGCCGGCGCGTGACGTCGATACCGCGCCCGAGCCCGGCAGCAGCAGCCCGCCCGCAAGCGCGGTTGTCGAAACGCACAGCCCGAGCGAGACAGTGACGGCACTAAGCTTCATAGGAAGCGAACGCTACCTCACGGCGCGCTCGCGCATCCAGTCATTCGTGCGAGCTAGTCACCGACTGGCCGCGGCGATGCACGAGGCCGATGTGCGTCATCAGGATCGCGACGGCTGCGGGCGTCACGCCGCTGATTCGCGATGCCTGGCCGACGGAGCGCGGGCGGATCGCTTCGAGCTTCTCGACGACCTCGTTCGACAGCCCGGGGATGTCTTTGTAGACGATCCCGTCTGGGACCTTCACGTTGTCGGCCTTCGCGAGCTTCGCGGCGTCGGCCTCTTGCCGGCGCAGATAGCCGTCGTAGCAGAGCTCGATCTCGGCGCGCTCGAGCGCCGCGTCGCTGCCGGTCCATGCGGTGATGCCGCCCGCGGACGCGATTTCCTCGACGGCGCGCCAGTCGAGCTCGGGCCGCTTGCACAGCTCGGCGAGCGACGCGCGGCGATTCGCGATCGGCGAGCTGGCGTACTTCGCGAGCGCTGCGTTGACCGCATCGGTGCCGAGCACGCTCGCGTCACGTGCACGTGCGTGCGCGGCGGCGAGCTCGATGCGCCACGCCTCGAACGTGCGCCAGCGATCGTCGTCGACGAGGCCGAGCTTGCGGCCGATTGGCATCAGACGATCGACGGTGTTGTCCTCGCGCAGCAGCAGGCGGAACTCCGCGCGCGACGTCAGCATGCGATACGGCTCTTTGGTGCCGCGCGTGGTGAGATCGTCGACGAGCACGCCCATGTACGCCTGATCGCGGCGCAGGATGAGCGGCTCCCCCGTGTCACCGTTCGGACCGAAGCCGAGCGCGATGGCCGCGTTCGCGCCGGCGAGGAAGCCCTGGATCGCCGCCTCTTCGTAGCCGCTCGTGCCGTTGATCTGGCCGGCGAAGTAGAGACCGCCGACACGGCGAGTCTCGAGTGTGGGCCACACCTCGCGCGGATCGATGAAGTCGTACTCGACGGCGTAACCGGGTCGCGTCATCTCCGCGCGCTCGAGGCCGGGGATCGTACGGATGAACGCGAGCTGGATGTCGAATGGCAGCGAGGTCGAGATGCCGTTCGGATAGACCTCACCGGTCTCGAGGCCTTCGGGCTCGAGATAGATCTGGTGACGATCTTTGTCTGCGAAGCGGACGATCTTGTCCTCGATGCTCGGGCAGTAGCGCGGACCCGCACCGGCGATCTCTTTGCGATAGAGCGGCGAGCGCGGCAGACCATCGCGAATGATCGCGTGCGTCTTCTCGTTCGTGTACGTGACCCAGCACGCGATCTGGCGCAGCGGCGGCGTGCGCGCACCGGCCCAGCGAAACATCGGCGCCGGATCGTCGCCTGGCTGCAGCTCGAGGCCGTCGACGTCGAGCGTCTTGCGATCGAGCCGGCACGGCGTGCCGGTTTTCAACCGCGCGAGCGGAAAGCCGAGCTCGGCGAGCGAGTGCGAGAGCCCGATCGCCGGTGCCTCACCTGCCCTGCCGCCCGCGGCGCGCGCTTCACCGACGAAGATCGCGCCGCGCAGGAACGTGCCGGTCGTCAGGATCACGGTGCGCGCGCGATACGTGACGCCCATCGTGGTCGTGACGCCGACGATCCGCCGCGGCGCCGACGTGCCGGGCACGTCCTCGACGAGCAGCTTCGCGACCTCGCCTTGGCGCAGCGCGAGGCGCGGCTGCTGCTCGAGGCGGAACTTCATCTCGTCGCGATAGCGGCGCTTGTCGGCCTGCGCGCGCGTCGAGCGCACCGCCGGGCCCTTGCTCGCGTTGAGCCGGCGGAACTGGATGCCGGTTTGATCGATCACGCTCGCCATCTCGCCGCCGAGCGCGTCGAGCTCCTTGACGAGGTGGCCCTTCGCGACGCCGCCGATCGCCGGATTGCACGACATCTGCGCGACCATCTCGAGGCTGCCCGTCATCACGAGGACGCGCGCACCCATGCGAGCCGCCGCGAGCGACGCTTCGCATCCGGCATGGCCGGCGCCGACGACGATCACGTCGTAGCTATCGGGGTACTCGAACAACATGGGTGCGGATGGTTAGCACGCAGAGCGCGTCACATCTTCGGATTGTCTTCGTCGTGCTCTTCCTTCTGCTTCTTGCTGCAGTCTTCGCCATGTGGGCGATCCGGGACGAACTTGTAAAGATGGAGCGTGCCGCGCACGAGCAGCTCGTTGGGGTACTGCTGGTCGGGCGAGCGGCCGGTATCCCAGGTCAGGCCCGTGACCTTCACCGAGCCGCAGCGATCGGTTTTCGGATCCTTGAGCTCCGCCTTCTTGGTGTCGAGCTCGTCGAACGAGCACGCACCGGGATTGCCGCAGCCGAACACGAGCGTGTGGTAGTAGCTCTTCGTCTTCGTGCCGAGCTCCTTGATCGACCACGTGGCGGCGACGCCGTACTCCTTGGAAGCGCGCAGCTCGAGGTCGACCTTCGTGCCCGGCGCGAGATCGACGTACCAGCACGCCTCGGCGCGCTCGGGATCCTTGTACATCCGGTTGTCGCCGACCCTCGCCCACAGCTCGTTTGGCGAGCTCAGCCGGACCTCGAAACGCTTCTGATCGCTGTCGGGAACTCCCGCGCCGCCGTCTCCTGGGCCCGACGCGCACTTGCACTCGTTGCGGGCCGCGCATAACGGCCCGACGAACACGCCCTCGGTCTGCTTCGCGGGAGGGGGTCCGATCTCGACTTGCCGGCCGCCGCCCGAGCAACCCAGCCAGCCGATGAGTAGGCAAAGCTTCAGAAATCGCATGCCTCCTTATAGAGCAAGCAACCCTTGTCTGGGGAAATGCGTCAGAGTACAGAGGGTCAACCCCTGATGATCCCGAGACTCCTCGTCGTTCTTGCGCTAGTCCTGGTGGGCGGCGCCGCTTGCGGTGCGAAGACCGGCAGCGGGTCCGTGGACTATTCGGTCTCGGCGCAAAAGAACTACGAGAAGGGGCTCAAGGAGCTCGAGGCCAAGGACTGGGTCGCGGCCTCGAAGTACTTCGGCTTCATCAAGAGCCGGTTCCCGTACTCGAAGTACGCCGTGCTCGCCGAGCTGCGGCTCGCGGATGCCGAGTTCGGCGCCGAGCAATACCTCGAGGCGATCGACAGCTACCGGCTGTTCATCAAGTTTCACCCGACCCACGAGATGGTCGCGAACGGCTACGCGTCGTTCCGCATCGGCGAGGCCTATTTCAAGCAGCTGCCCGGCGACTTCTGGATGTTCCCGCCGTCGTACGAGAAGGACATGTCGGCGACCGAGGACGCGGCGACCGAGCTCAAGAGCTTCCTCGACAAGTTTGCGGACTCGCCGTATCGCGACAAAGCGAAGGAGATCGTGATCAAGGTCGGCAAGCGACTCGCCGATCACGAGTGGTACGTCGCGCGCTATTACTGGGATCGCGGCAAGCCGATGGGCACCGTGCTCCGGTTGCGCCGTCTACTCGAGCACTATCGCGGCGTCGGTTACGACGAGGAAGCGCTGTGGCTGCTCGGCCGCGCCTACGTCGCCGTCGACATGCCGGACCGCGCACGACTGACGTGGACCGAGCTCGTGCAGAAGCATCCGCGCGGCGAGCGCGCCGGCGACGCGCGCGACGGGCTCGCCGGCCTCGGCCCGAAGCGCTAGCGATCTGGCACATCTCTTCGGCCATCGATCGCCCATCGGTCCATCGATCCACCCCGGGCGCTGCCACCCGGGATAGGCTAGTCGACATGGGGAACGATCGCGTCGATCGGCTGATCGCGCTCGGACGCGAGCACTACAACGCGGGCGAGTACGAGCGCGCCGAGCCGTTTCTCGCCGAGGCTGCATCCGCACGGCCGAGCTTTCCCGACCTCTACAACATGCTCGGCGTCATCTATCACGCGCAGGGCCGGTTCTCCGACGCCGAAGAAGCATTCGAGAACGCGCTGCGCCTGAACCCGCGCTACACGGAGGCGGCACTGAATCTGTCGGTCACGTACAACGATCGCGGCAAGTACGAACGCGCGCGCGAGGTGTACACCAAGGCGGTGTCGGCGTCGGTCGGTCAGCCGAACGCGCTCGATCGCTATGCGCGCGGCAAGCTCGCCAACATGCACGCCGAGCTCGGCGCCGCGTACGCCGGGCTCGCGATGTTCGACGAGGCGGTGCGCGAGTACTCGAAGTCGCTCGACCTGTGCCCCGACTTCGCCGATCTGCGCGTGCGGCTCGGCAACGTGTATCGCGACATGGGCATGTTCCATGCGGCGGTCGCCGAGTTCGAGCACGCGAAGAAGCTCAAGCCCGACTTCGTGCCGGCACGCATTCATCTCGGCGTCACGATGTTCTCGCTCGGCCGCCGCGACGCCGCGATCGCGGAGTGGAAAGGCGTGCTCGAGATCGATCCGACGAACAAGAGCGCGCAACTCTACATCCGCATGGTCAACGACGAGAACGGCCCGCAACCGGGCTCGGCGCTCGTCGACCGCGGCTAGCAAACCGTCCGTCGCAACGGAGGAACCGGGTTTCGCATCGACCGGTTCCGCTGGCGCATCCCATTCAGCGTCGCCACGTTGAGGACGTCCGTCAAAGGAGTTGCCCATGACCCGCTGCACCGCTTGCACCACGAGCACGATGACCTGCCCTCGCTGCGGTAACAGCGTGTGCGTCGATCACCTCGCGATCGAGGGTGACAACTGCCTCGACTGCGCGGTCGCGTACTACGACAGCCTGGACAAGGTGAACCTCAACGTGTGGTTCGCGCTCGGCGCGCTCATGCCGTGGACGCTCTACGCGGCGATCTTCTCGGCCCTGCCGAGCTGGGACGCACGCTCCGGCGGATTCCGCGCGATCACGACCGGCTTCCCGGCGCTCGACGTCATCATCATGTTCGCGGTGATGTCGGTGTTTGCCGGCAAGGCGATGATGGGACTGCGAAAGTGGTTTCATCGCAAATCGTTCGTGACGCGCGAGCTGGCTCGGGCGAAACTTGTTCGCTACGGATGACGAGCTTCGCCAACCTCTCGCGCAGCCAGCTGCGACGACGCGCGAAGCTGTTCACGGCGCTGTGGCTATCGTGGCTCGTCATCGGCGAGCTGATCGCGTCGGCGGTACCACGCGCCGCCGAGATCCCGGTCATGCTGCTCGCGATGGTGCCGTTCGTCCTCGCAGGTCGCTACGGCATCGAGCTGTGGTACCGCGCGAAGACGACGCCTGAAGTTCCGCAGGCCGACGTCATCAAGCGCTAGAACCGCGACGACAGCCAGTCGGTCACGGTCTTCACCGCCGCATGCTTGCTGGTTGGATGGGAGAACGCCTTGTGTCCCGCGTTGCGCAGCAAGGTGAACGACACGTCGGGTGACGACGTGAACAGCGCCGAGTCGTTCTGCGGCACGAATAGCGCGTCGTGATCCGCTTGCATGAGCAGCACCGGCACGTCGATCAACGCACGCGCGAACGCGGACTGTCCCATCAGTGCCGAGAGGATCTCGGCGCGCGGCACGAGCGAGCGAGTCGCGTTGTCTAGATCGATCACCCACTCCACCGCCCACGGCTGCGCATAGAAGAACTGCGTCCGGAACGCGACGCCGAAGTCGAAGTACGGGCCTTGCGCGAACCACGCGCCGACATCGACCTCGAACAGCGCGGGCTGCAGTTGATTCGTATTGAACGCGACCACGACGCCATCGACGTCGTGATAGGTCGCGGCTTCGACCATGATGATATCGGCGCCGGCGGATGGGGCGAGTAGCACGACGGCCGGCGGTGTGAAGCCGAGCGCTCCGCCGCGCACGTCTTGGACGACCTCGTGCACGTAGCCCGCGGAGGTTGCGAAGTCGAGCGTGTCGCCGTTGGGGCGACTGGATGCGCCGTAGCCGACACGGTCGATGGCGAGCACGCCGAAGCCCGCCGCAGCGAAGTCGCGCGCGGCGCGATAGCCCGCCGCGACGTCGAACACCGCGTGTGTATCGGACGCGCCGTGGATCAAGATCACCAGCGGCTTCGTCGCGCTCTCGCCGTAGACGAAGCCGGCGATCGTGTTGCCATCGGCGAGCGCGAAATCGATCCGCGTCGGTGGCGCCTCGGCGGCGCTGGCAGCGGTTGAAGCGACCATCAGACACACAAGACTCAACACACGAAATCCCCCAGATGCCCGTTTCATGCTGTTACTCCTCCCCACCGAGAATTCCGGCAGTTCGTCCCAGAATGCCATTTCGGTGGCTCGCTGCGGTGCAGCGGTTTGTTGCACCTCACTGCAGCAGATTGCTGCAGAGGCACGTCTCGCATTGCATCTTTGGGAGTCCTGTGGAGGAATCACCGCCGAAGGACTGGATGGGTGTGATGAAGGACGGCCCCTTCGAGCTACTTGCGCGGTTGACCGCCCGGCTCGCCTCGACCGCCAAGCTCGACGAGATCGTCGACACGGTGCTCGCCGAGATCGTTCACCTCGGTTTCGGCGCGGTGTGGATGGCGGTGCTCGACGAATCGACCGGCCATCTCACGACGATCAAGGAAGTAATCGACGGCGTCGATACGACGCACGAGATGCCAAAAATCTTCGTGCTCGATATGCGTCAGCCAATCGGCCACGGCTTTCGCGAGCGGCGGATGATCAACATCCAAGATCCGGACGGGCTGTTCATCATCGACGACGACAAGTCGGTCGTACCGCCCGACCGACTCGCATTGCCGCGCGTGATCTACGACCACCTGCGCGGTCATCCGTTCGCGTGCGGTCCGCTGCTCGGCAGCCGCGGCCAGCCGGTCGGTGCACTCGGGCTGTCGTCCTATCTCGGCCGCCAGCCGATTCCGGATGAAGTGCTCGAGACCGGGCTGCTGCACGCGTTCATGAATCACCTCGGCATCGCGATGGAGCGCGCGATCCACACCGCGCGGCTCGAACGCTTGAACGCGCAGCTCCTCGAGGCGCACGCCGCGATCGAGAGCAGCGCGCGCATCAAGGCGGTCGGCGAGCTCGCGGCCGCGGTCGCGCACGACCTCAACAATTTGTCGGGCATCGCTTTACTCGCCGTCAGCGCGGGACGCCACTCGCCGAGCTCCGCATACGAGGTACTGCCGCGGATCGAGCGCGCGAACCGGACGATCGGCGAGCTCGTCGGCAGACTCCAGCGCGTCGCCCGTCAAGCTCATACCGGCAACGGCAACAACGTGGCCTGCGTGCACGAGATCGTGGAGGACATCCTCGCGATGATCAGCCCGGTGCTGCGCGAGCGCATGATCGAGGTCGAGCTCGATCTGCTGCCCACGCCGGCCGTGCGCGCCGAGCCGAGCTTCGTGCATCGGCTGCTGCTAAATCTCATCCTGAACGCGCAAGACGCACTCGAGCCGATCACCACGCGCGGGCGACGGCTGCGGATCTCGGTGCGCTCCGAGGGCGACAAGGTGCGGCTCGAGGTTTCGGATAATGGCACCGGCATCGCGACCGAAGTGTTGCCGCGGCTGTTCGAGCCGTTCGTGACGACAAAGCAAGGTGCACACGCCGGGCTCGGCCTTGCTGCGGCCGCGGGCTCGCTGAAGCACTTCGGCGGCAGCATCACCGGAGGGAACCTGCCCGACGGCGGCGCCGTGTTCGAGGTCACGTTCGAGGCCGTGGAGTCGGCTGCTGCGCGCGGGGTCGCCGAGCCCGAGGCGGCACAACCCGCGGCGGCGTCGCGGCGCGGCTCGATTCTGGCCGTCGACGATGACGAGGACATCCTCGGTATCGTGCGGCTCTACCTGGATTCACTCGGCTACGACGTGTGGACCACGACGGATTCCGAGGCGGCGCTGCGCATCGTGCCTCAGCGCGAGATCGATCTCGTGCTGTGCGACGTCGGCATGCCGAAGCAGAACGGCCTCGACGTGTGCAAGCTCCTCCGCGCATCGGGGTACGCGGGCAAGATCGTGCTCATGACCGGTTGGGACACCCAGCAGGTCAACGTCGACCGCCGCTCGCGCAACTGCGACGCGGTGCTCAAGAAGCCGTTTCTCGGCGCCGAGCTCATCCAGCTCATCGACGAGATGCTCGCGTCAGCGTGAGCCCTTCGCCATCTCCGCTTTCACGTCGGCAGGTAGCTGCAGCACGATGATGTAATCGTTGCGCGGCTTCGCGAGCGCCTCGGCGACACGACCTTCGACATCGAGCACGGGATACACGGAGATCACTTTGTCGACGCCGCGCCGCTTGATGCGATTGACGATCGCGCTGTCGTGGCAGTGACCGTTGCCCGCGAGTAGCACGAGCAGGCCCTGCGGCGCGCTCTTCGCCCACTTCGCCGCGCCGTCGGCCATCGTCTCGTCCCACAACACCTGCGCGGTGTAGATGCGCTCCGCGCTCGGCATCTCGGTCTTCGGTTTGTCGCTTGGTTTGTCGGTCGCTTCGCTGTCCTTGTTCGACGGCGCCTTGTCCTTGTCCTCGCCGCCTTTGCCTTCCGGCTTGCTATGGCCGTGCGCACCACCCATGCCTTCCATCAGCTCGTCGAACCACGCGCGATGTGCCTTGTCATCGAGCACGAGCTCCGGCACCTGCTTTTTCTCGTCGGGCGTCAGGTTCTCGATGCCTTGGCGCACGATCTTCTTCGTCAGCTCACGCGGCGCGTTGAGAGCGAGCAACGTCCCGCCCGACAACATCGCTTTCTTGATCGTCGGGCCGTAGAACCCGTAGTCGTAACCCCAGCGCTCCGCGTAACCGGTGCGCGACAGCATCGCGGCTTCGTCGATGCGTGCGGCGGCGTAGTCGTCGAGCACGCCCTGAAACGGACGCTGGAACATCTCCATGCCGAGCGCGAGCGGCTTGTGACCCGAGACGTGCGACACCACTTCGAGCTGGAACCAGTGATGGTGCGGGTTCGGGTGATCTTCGCCGACGCACACGACGCGCGCCGCGCCGACCTGCGCCCAGAACACACTCGTGTCGACTTGGCGGCCGCTGCGATCGACGATCGAGTACGGCAGCGCCGCGGCTTCGATGCCGCGCTTGCCCTTGCCGGCCGGTGTCGACGAGCCGCCGTACTTGCCACCGCATGCGAACAACATTGCGATGCACAGCAGGCGCGCGAGCATGGGTCGATGCTACACCGCTTGGCGTGGAGCTGCCGTACCTGACTGCCGCGTTGCCTGGCATCGGCGGCGTGCTGCGTGCGAGTTGTGAGGACTTTTTTGTCGACGAAGAACCTGCGTATCTGCCTGCGGGTGCCGGCGATCACGTGTTCGTGCGGATCGAGAAGCGAAGCCTGACCACACCTCAGGCCGCCCTACGCATCGCGCGCGGGCTCGGCGTCAACGCACGTGACATCGGCGTCGCCGGCATGAAAGATCGCCATGCGGTGACGCGGCAGTGGCTGTCACTGCCTCCGCCGGTGACGCCCGAAGCTGCACTCGCGCTCGCGCTCGACGACATCAAGATCCTCGAAGCCGCGCGTCACGGTCACAAGCTACGCACCGGCCACGTGCGCGCGAATCGGTTCGTGCTGCGCGTGCGCGAGGTCGCCGATGACGCCGAGGCGAAAGCGCGGGCGATCCTCGATGCGCTCGGGGCACGGCCGGGCGCGCCGAACTGGTACGGCGAGCAACGGTTCGGGCGCGACGGCGACAACGCCGAGAAGGGGCTCGCGATCGTGCGCGGCGAGAAGCCGCCTCGCGATCGCAAGCTCGCCCGCCTGCTCGTGTCGGCGCTGCAGAGCAAGCTGTTCAACGACTGGCTCGTCGCGCGCCTGGCCGATGGCCTCTACGCGCGGGTGATCGCCGGCGACATCTTGCACAAGGCCGGCGGCGGTCAGTTCGTGTGCGAGGACCCGGCCGTCGACGAGCCGCGCCTGCTCGCCGGCGAGCTGTGTGTGACCGGGCCGATGTTCGGCGACCGCATGCGTGCACCCGCCGCAGAAGCAGCCGCGCGCGAGGCAACCATCCTCGCGGCCGCCGGTCTAACCAGCGACGCATTCTCCACCGTGCGCGCGATAGCCGAGGGCACCCGACGTGATGCCACGATCGAGGTCGGTACACCAGCCGTGCGCGCTGTCGAGTCCGGCACGATCGAAATCTCTTTCTCGCTGCCGGGCGGTGCGTACGCGACCGCAGTCATGCGCGAAGTCATGAAATCGAGCTAGGCTCCAAGCCGTGCTTGCGGAGCAATTCGTCGCGTTCGCGCAGCTCGGCGCCGAGTGGGTGCTGTGGCTGCTGATCTTCCTCTCCGTGTTGTCGGTCGGCATCATGATCGATCGCGCGCTGTGGTTTCGCAGCCGCGATACCGATACGGAGCGGTTCACCCGCGAGTTGCGTGGCGCGTTCGAGCGCAACGAGCTCGATCGCCTCGAGGCAAAGTACAAGGACGACCCGTCGGTACCGGTGCAGGTAGCGCTACGCGGGCTCGCCGAGCGCGATCAAGGGCCGGAGGCCGTCGCCGAGGCGATGCAGGGCGAGCGCGTGCGCTGGCGCAACGCCGGCGATCGCCACCTGATCGTGCTCGGCACACTCGGCAACAACGTGCCGTTCGTCGGGCTGTTCGGCACGGTGCTCGGCGTGATCAGCGCATTTGAAAACTTGCGCGAGAAGACCGCACAGGCCGAGGACAAGACGCTCGATCTGATCGCCGAGGCGCTTGCGGCGACCGCGTTTGGTCTGCTCGTCGCGATTCCCGCCGTGATCGCGTTCAACTATTTCACGCGCAGGATGCGCGTCCTACTCGGTAGCGCAGACGAAGCGGCGCATACGGTGCTGACGCTGATCCACGGCCAACATCACGCCAAGGAGACCGCGAATGGCGGGCGGTAGCCTCTATCAAGACAGCGACGAGCAGAGTGCGATCACGGATATCAACGTGACGCCGTTCGTCGACGTCGTGCTCGTGCTGCTGGTCGTGTTCATGGTGACGGCGAAGTTGATCGTGTCGCGCGGCGTCGAGATCGAGCCCCCGAAGGCGTCGAGCGGCGGCGACGTGAAGAGTACGCTGCGCATCTCGGTGAAGGCCGACGGCACGCTGTACGTCAACGGCGACGAATACGCCGAGGACGCTCCCGCACTCGCCCGCATCAAGGAAATCGCGGCGACGACCTCCAAGCCGAAGGCGATCATCGAGGGCGACCAGAAGGCGGCGTACGCCGGTGTGATGCGCGCCATTGATCTGGCGACGCAGGCCGGCGTGCCGATTGCTCTCGAAAACAAGCGACCACCGTAGTCGCCATCGTCTGCTAGGCTCGACGAGTGCGTCTGGATTCGCCCGCTGTACTTGCGACTGCAGGCACACTCGCGGTTCACCTGATGCTCGCGATCGCAGGCGATGCGATCGTCGTGCTCAATCCTCGGGAGGAGCCGGAGATTCCTCCGGTGGTCGAGCTGATCGACATCGAGCCCATGCTCCAGCCGCCGCCTCCGCCCGTCGAGCCAGAGCCCGAGCCGGAGCCCGAGATCAAGGAGCCGCAAAAACCGGTCGAGAAGACGGTGCAGAAACAGCCGCGGACCGCGCCGCCACCGCCGACCAACCAGCCGCCCCCGCCAGACAATTCGGGAGGTGCGCCGGTGACGACGATGGAGAACATCGCGCCCGATGCGCTAGGCACGGTACCGGTCGCGGTTGGCAAACCGACGAGTGGCAAGGTCGGCCGGGGCGGGACCGGAACCGGCACGGGAGCGGGCTCGGGTGCAGGTTCTTCAGATGAGCCGCCGAAACCGGTCTCGATCGCGACCATCAAGAAGCTCGCGATGCCCAAAGGCGACTTCAGCTACTTCGACGCCAGCAAGGACTACCCGGCCGAGGCGAAGTCACTCGGGATCGAGGGCGTGATTCGCGCGCGGCTCGTCGTCGACGACCAGGGCAAGGTCAAGTCGGTCGTGCTGCTCAACAAGCTGGGCCACGGGCTCGACGAGCTCGCGCTCGAGCGGGCCAAGAAAATCGTGTTCGAGCCGGCCCGCGACAGCGACGACAAACCGGTGGCCTCCGTGCTGGTCTGGACGTTCAACATGACCCTGCCGAAGTAGCGGCGGAAACGAGCCCGATCGCTATCCCTGCGCTACCCCTGGCATATGTAGCCAGGAGTAGAATGCTCGCAATGCGCAAACTCTGGGGAACGGTTGCGGTTCTGGCGATCTCGATGCCGGCCGCAGCATGGGCTCAGGCCTCCGAGCCGCCCAACGATCGAGCGATCGATGTTCAGCTGATGGACTACGCGATCGGACCGAAGTCGTTCTTCACGGTCGCCAACGCCGACATCGCCGATCCGAAGCAACTCGCGCTCGATGCATTCGTCACGTTCCTCACGACGCCATTCACCGTCTACACGACCGATGGCATGGACGATCCGACGATCACCGGCGAGCGCGTGCGCGTCGTCGAGAACCTGACCGCCGCGCAGCTCTCCGCAGCGTACGGCCTCAACGACAAGGTCCAGCTCGGCGCGACGCTGCCGCTCGTGTTCGCGCTCAACGGCCAGGAGCTGAGCGCATCGACCGGCATGGCGACAGGTGACATGCGGGTCACCGGCACCGGCGACTTGCTCGTCGAAGGCAAGATGAAGCTGTGGCAGGCGACGAACAACGAGCTGCGGATCGCCGGCATCGCGGGCGTGTCGTTGCCGACGAGCATCGGTAGCAACGAGTCGCAGTTCATCGGCGACAACCTGCCGACGCTGCGCGGCAAGCTGGCCGCGACGTTCTCGCGCGGCCGGATCGCGATCGGCGCGAACACGGGCTTCATCCTGCGCAAGCCGCGCAAGATCTACGCGAGCGAGATCGGACAGCAGCTGACGTTCGGCGTCGGTGGCGCCGTCGCACTGACCGACAAGTTCTCCGTGATCAGTGAAGTGTTCGGCCGCGGCGGCCTGCAATCGGGCTTCGCGCTCGACGAGAGCCCGATCGAAGCGGTCGGTGGCTTCCGGCTCGTCACCGCGAAGTCGGTGGCGGTCACGGTCGGCGCTGGCACCGGCCTCGACGAAGCGATCGGTGCGCCGCGCGCGCGGTTCTTCGCATCGGTTGGCTACGCGCCCGACGTGCGCGACAGCGACGGCGATGGCGTGCAGAACGCGAAGGATCGCTGCCCGCTGATCCCCGAGGACGCCGACGGCCACGACGATCGCGACGGCTGCCCCGACGACGACAACGACGGCGATCGCCGCCTCGACGGCGAAGACAAGTGCGTAGCGGAAGCCGAGGACCTCGACGGCTTAGACGACGATGACGGTTGCCCCGAGCTCGACAACGACGGCGACACGATCGAGGACCTCGCCGACAAGTGCCCGAACGACGCCGAGGACAACAAAGAGCCGTATCCAAAGGATGGTTGCCCGGGTAACCGCCGCGACTCCGACGGCGACAACATCCCCGACTCCGTCGACAGCTGCCCGATGGAAGAAGAAGACGTCGACGCGTTCGAGGACGGCGACGGTTGCGCGGAAGCCGACAACGACGCCGACGGCGTGGCCGACGCGGCGGATCGCTGCCCGCTGTGCCCCGAAGACAAGGACAACTTCGAGGACACCGATGGCTGTCCCGAGGCCGACAACGACAAGGACGGCGTCGTCGACGCCAAGGACGCGTGCCCCGCACAGGCCGAGACGATCAACGGCGTCAAGGACGACGACGGCTGCCCCGACACCGGTGGCGTCGAGCTGGTCAAGCTCGACGGTGATCGGCTCGTGATTGCACAGGTGGCGAAGATGATGGACCGCAAGGGCAAGGCGCTGACGAAGGAAGGCGACAAGCTCGTCGGTCAGATCGCGGCGCTCATGATCGCGCACAACGAAGTCACGAAGTGGCTGATCGCGCTCGCCCAGCCGAAGCAGCCCGACGCGCAACGCCTCGCCGAGCTGATCAAGGAGCGCCTCGCGAAGGCGGGCATCACGCACGCACAGGTGCTCGGCGCGGCAGGCCCGGCGAAGATCGGCGGTGTCGTGCAGGAGCGCGCCGACGAACCACCCGCGCCGATGTGCCCCGCGGGCAAGGAAGTCCAGCAGCGGCCCGACATGATCACGCCGAAGGCAACGATGCAGCAGCGCGCGACGGTCGCGCCGCCCGCGACACCGCCAGCGACGCAGCCGGAAAAGCCCGACCCTCCGAAGCAGGGCGACGAGATCGAGATCGAGATGGGGAACTAGGCCGCAATCACGTTGCGCCCGGATCGCGAAACGGCCTAGCGGCTGCCGCGCAACACGCGCGGTGGCTCGCTGAGCTCGAGCACTTCGATCGGTCCGCCGTACAGCCCTGCAAGACCGACGTCGATCCGCCAGAGCGCGCCGTCGCATGCCGACGTGATGCCCTTCTCCTGCACGGTGTGACCGACCACCATGCGTTTGGCGCCGAGCTTGGTGAGCGCGTCGGCGAGCTGGGCGCAGTCGATGGCCTCGGGCATGCCGTACGCGCGTGTCCACACCGGGCTCGAGTCGGAAGCGAGCGCGAGCGGTGGGTCGGCCGGTCCACCCGCTTGGCCGTCGAGCCAACACCGCGAACCGAGGTTGATGTCATCGATCTGGGTGACCCAGTCGAGCAACACGCCCGCGTGCGAGAACACAGTGTCGTTGACGATCGCGACGATGTTGTAGTGCGCGAGCCGTTTCGCCCATGGACCACCGGGGTCGAACGCCTTCTGGCGGTCACCGCCGAAATCCGCCATCGCGCTCGGCATCACGTAGCGATAGTCGCGCGCGACGTTCATCAGCTCGTGATTGCCGTTGAGCAGCACGATCGCGCCGCCGGCCTTGCGCGCCTCGCCGTCGAGCCGCTCGAGTAGCAGGTAGATGTCGTCTTCGTCGTCACCGCGATCGAGGATGTCTCCGGTCTGCACGACGACGGTGTCGCCGCCGATCCATTTGTCGCTCGCGTCGATCACCTTGGCCGCGAGCAGCGCGGCGCGCGTGCCAACGATGTCGCCGTGTAGATCGCCGATCCCGACGAGGCGCTTCGCGGCCGGTAGCTTCGTCGCGATCGGCGTGAGCGTGCAGGCCTTGGGCTGCGCCGCCGGCTCGGACTTGGCAGGAGCCGGCAGCGGCGCCGACGGTGACTCGCGATGCTTGCGATCACACGCGCCTACGAGCGCTCCAGCCAACGCCGCTGTAAGCGCGATTCGCCGCCTGCGTTCGGACTGCATGCGATTCGTTATACCTCTGTTAGCTCTGTCGGCATGTGGCGCGAGAGGCGCGATGAGCCAGGCAACCCTCGTCGGGCAATGCGCGGGCTCTGACGCCGCGTGCTCCCGCAAATCACCGCTCGCACCGCTCGCGATCGGCGCCCGTTTTTATCCGGAGGTCTCGACCGAGATCGCCGGCACGTCGACGCCGAATTTGCGCCTCGAAAGCGCAGAGCCCGGCGTGCTCGTTGTCGAAGACGGCGCACTCGTCGCGAAGAGCCCTGGCTCCAGCGCGGTCCTGATCTCGACCGACGACGGCTCGGTCGTCGACTTCGTCCACGTCTGGGTCGCGCCGGTCACGCAGATCACGCTGGCCCGTCGCGACGGCGAGCGCATCACCGGCGCGATCGGCCTCGCGGTCGGTGAAGACGTCACGCTCGTACCATCGCTGTTCAACGGCGCGCAGAAGCTCGCCGGTACGCCCGACGCGCAATGGACGGTCGACAACGGCAGCGCGCTCGTCGTGCTGCAAGATGGATCGTCGGATCGCCGCCGCCTGCGTGCACGCGCGCCGGGCAAGGCGAAAGTCACGGTCGCGCTCGGTGACGCGCACGCCACGCTCGACGTGGAGGTGGTGCCATGAAGTACGTGTTGATCCTCGTCGCGCTCGCACTGGCCGCGTGCGATCCGTACCTCTATCAGCACTCGACCGCGCCTCCCGGGCGCTCCGCACGCCTCGACGGCGTCGACGGGTTTTGGGGTCTCAAGCACTACCGGCTCGAGATCTCCGAAGGCGTCGCGCTCGCGCTGACGTGCAACGATGGTGGGCCGTGCGAGAAACCGAACCTCGTCTCCGATGATCCGTCGATCGCCGAAGTGCGGCCCGCGTCGCTCGTTGCCCTCGAGCGCATGGGTTACGGCGGTGACGCAACGCCATCATCGGCGTTCGTCGTCGTCGGTAAAGCACCTGGCACGACGAAGCTGCACCTGAAGACGCGCAAAGGAAAGCGCGACGTCGTGGTGACTGTCGTCGCGCCGCCGGCGCCGCCGAACGCGCAGACCGCAGCCACGGGCACGAAGTGAGCGCCGTAATTCACGAGCTTACGGGCTGACTTATTCGTTCACACATCCGCCGAGCCGTCTCTACCGAGCATGACACAGCACGTGCCAAGAACAGCAACGGTAATTGCCGGCGTCGTAGCCCTGAGCGGATGTACCGACCTCTCGACCACGTCCGGGATGCGCGAACAATCACTCGAACGCGGCCGGACGACCATCACGATGGTCGAGCTCGGGATCGCGGGAACCGCAGCTAGCGTGAACACGTCCGGCGATGTCGTCGGCACGTGGGGTACTTCGGCGGGGCTTCCGCCGCGCGGCTACGTCTGGCGCAACGGCGTGCGAACAGACCTGCCACTGGATAGCGACGCCTACGGCAACTACGGGACCGTGATCAACGAGAGCGGTCAGATCGGCGGCTTTCACCACTTTCTCAGCGCAAGCGCGTTTGGCGAGCAGCAGGCAACCGTGTGGAACGGTGTAACGAGTCCCGTGCTGATCGGGAACCGCACACGTTGGAGCAACGTCGACCACCTCAACAGCGCGGGCCAAGCCACGCTGAATGGCACGAGCTCGGAGACGAACCTCGTCAACCTCACGGATATGCAGGATCTGTTCTGGTCCCCAGCGACGGGGATCGTAGCGCTCGGCGATCTCGGTGGCGGAGCGCGCGGAGCCGAGGACATCAACGAGTCTGGAACGGTCGTGGGCGTCTCGCCGCTCACGCCTGGTGACGACCGCAGTGGGCGCGCATTCGCCTGGACGTTCACCGGCGGGATGCGTGACCTCGGAACGCTCGGCGGCGCATCCAGCTGGGCGCAGGCGGTCAACGCGCGAGACGAAGTCGTCGGCGCGGCCGCGACGGCGGCCGAGGGGGGTGGCAAACCGGTGAAGTGGGTCGGCGGGGTCGCGCAACAGCTCGACACTCTCCAAGGCAGTGCGAACGACGTCAACAACAGCGGCCACGCGGTCGGCTGGCGCCTGATCGACGGACGCCAACACGCCACGCTGTGGCGCGACGGCGTCGCGATCGACCTCGGCGCTGGCCCGGGCAGCGAGGCGGTCCGCATCAACGACCTCGATGTCATCCTGGGAAGGAGCCCGACCGGTCCGTTCGTGTGGACGAATCCCGCGGAGGGTCCGGTGCTGCTCCCGACGCTCGGTGGGGAGAACCGGTTCGCGGGCGACTGCACCGCCGGAAACTTCATCGCCGGCTGGTCGCGGACCGCCGAGGCCGACGCCGGCCCCCAAGCGGTGCGCTGGGAGGTCCAGGTCACGCCGCTCAGCGACGATGGTGCGATCGTCGATCTGCAGACGAGCGTCGAAGAGCTCGAAGAGGGTGGCGCGATCAACACCGGCGAAGCCAACTCGCTCGATGCCAAGCTCGAAGGCGCACTGATGCAGTGCGAGCGCGGTAACGAGACGGCAGCACGCCATCAGATCGAAGCGTTCATCAACCACACGCGCGCACTTGTCCGCTCGGGCCGGCTTGCCGCGAGCGACGGCGACGCACTGATCGCCGAGGCCGAAGCGCTGCTCGCCGGTCTCGACTGCTCTGCTGGTTGAGCCACGACTCGAAGCGGTTCTCGCGCGTCAGGTTTGCCGCCAAGCGACGTTGGTCGCCGCACGACGTCTGCGAAGCGGTCTTTGTGCTTCCGGCGTCGCTTACCGTCTCGGCTGACGCGATATCGTTCGCAGGTGGACCGTCGGGACGTCCTCCATTACCGCATCCTCGGCGAGCTCGGCCAAGGCGGCATGGGGCAGGTGTTTCGCGCGGTCGATCAAAAGCTCGGCCGCGAGGTCGCGCTCAAGATGCTGCCCGCCGATATGGCGCGCGACCGCGATTGGCAGGCGCGCATGCTGCGCGAAGCGCGCGCCGCGAGCGCCCTCAATCATCCCGGGATCGTCACGCTCTATGATCTCGAGGTTGCCGACGGCCGCACGTTCCTCGTCATGGAGCTCGTGCAAGGCGAGCGCTTCTCCGACCTCGCGAGTAAAGGCGGCGTGCAATGGCAACGCGCGGTCGAGCTCGTCGCAGGCGTCGCCGACGCTCTCGCGGCTGCCCATGCGCGCGGCATCCTGCATCGCGACATCAAGTCCGACAACCTCATGTTGACACCGACGGGGCAATCGAAGGTCCTCGACTTCGGTCTTGCAAAGCTGCGCGACACGACGGCGACCACGACCGGCGGCGCGGAGCTCGAGCGCGACGAAGAAGCAGGCCCGACGGCGCGCATGCGCTCTCGCCTGCCCGGCCTCGGCGACGCACCGACGATCGATGCCGGCCAATCACTGCGCACGCTCGGCGTCGCGGCGACGGTGCGACCGGCGACGGATCCGGCGGGCGTCACCCGCATCGGGCAGCTGCTCGGCACACCGTCGTATATGGCGCCGGAGTGTTACGAAGGCGTCGCCGATGCGCGCACCGAAGTGTTCGCGCTCGGCGTCGTGCTTTACGAGCTGCTCACCGGCAAACGGCCGTTCGCACGCGAGTCCGACCTCGCAGTGATGGCGGCGATCCAGCTCGACGATCCCGAGCCGCCGTCGCAGGCCAGCGCCGACCGCAACATTCCGCCGAACGTCGACGCGATCGTCATGCGTGCACTCGCAAAGGATCCGGTGCAACGGTTCCCCGACATGGCAGCGCTCGCCGCCGCGTTGCGCGAGACGCTACGACCGCCGCCGCCGCTGCCGCCCCCGCTGCGGCGTCGCTGGCCGGTGTTCGCGGCTGCGCTCGCCGGTGTGCTCGTACTCGGCTCCGTGGGCGCATGGCTCGCGATGCGCGACGGCGGGGACGGCGAACCCCTCGACATCGCGATGACCTCGAGCCGACGCGTCACGTTCGAGCCAGGCTGCGAAGAATATCCGCACGTGCATCCCGACGGCCGGCGCGTGATCTACGACGGCCTCGTCGACGGCGACTACGAGATCCTGTCCCTCGACCTCGAGTCGGGTGACAAGCGCCGGCTGACGTCGACGCCCGGCTGGGACTACGCCTCGTCGTTATCGCCCGACGGCGCGCGAATCGCGTACGTCCACGAAGACGTCACCACACGCACGCTGCGCGTAGTCGAGCTCGCCGGCGGTGAGCCGCGCGACCTCGGCGCGATCCACGGCTATCCGAGCTGGACCACCGACGGTGCGCTGCTCGTCGGTGACGCCGCCGGCCGCATCATCCGCCGAGACGTCGCGACCGGCCGCGACACGGTGCTCGGAACGCTGCCCGCCGGCGCGCGCCTCTATCACCTCGCCGAGATCGCCGGTGCCGGCATCGCGCTCTTGTGGTGGACCTCGAGCGACGCCGACGCGACCGCACTCGGCGAGCTCGATCGCAACGGCAAGCTCCGCGTGATCGAAGAGATCGCGACCGACTACGAAGGTGGCCTTACACCGTCGCAGCGCACGCGGGGCTACTACGCGACGCGCAAGGGCGCGACGGAAGGTAACCAGCTGCTGTTCCGGCGCTGGGGCGGCGGCAAGCCGATCACGGTGCCCGGCGGTATCTCGCCTGGCGCCGGTGTCGACGTCACACGCGACGGGGGCCGCCTCGTGTTCTCGACGTGCGTCGAGCGCCAGTACGTCGCGCGCATCCGCGACGGCGAGCCGCTGCAGGTGGTGTCGAAGGGCACGTGGCAAGACACGAACCCATTCGTCGTCGACGACACGCACATCGTCGTGACCTCGGATCGCATCGGCCAGCAACACGGCTGGCGGATCGATCTCACCGGAAGCGAACCGCCGCGCTCGATCACGCCGCCCGGTGCGCTGGGTACATCGCCGTCGCCGCGCGGCGATGTCGTCGTCTACGCGAGCTCCGGCGGTCGCGGCGGCATCGAGACGAAGGCGCCCGGCGGCGAGCCGCGCGTGCTCACCCGCGACGCCAGCGATGCGGCGCCGGTGTTCACGCGCGACGGCGCGCACGTGTTGTTCGAGCGTACGATCGATGGCGTCACGTACGTTCACGAGATCGCCGCAGCTGGCGGCACCGCGCGCAAGCTCACGCCCGGCGCCGCGCCTGCGATCTCGCCGGTCGACGACACGTTCGCGTTCGTCACCGCATCGGATCCGTCGGGCGCACGCCGCGTGATGGTTGCCGACCGCGCCGGTGCGCCGCCACGCGAGCTTCCGCACCTGCCCGCCGCCGCATGGCAACGCCCGCGCTTCTCTGGCGATGGCAAGCAGGTCCTGCTCGTGCGCGGTTTTCAGGAGATCGTGATCGCGCAGGTCGACGGTAGCGCTCCGCCACGGGTCGTGTGGACCGCCGGCGCCGGCTCGGTCAGCGCGGCGGCGTGGGCGCGCGACGGCAGCATCATCGCTGCGATCGGCGGCTACGAAGGCGACCTCTGGCTCGCCGAAGGCACGTTTCCCTAGCGCATACTCGCGTCATGGACCGCGAGTTCTGGCAGAGCCGCTGGCACGAGAATCAGATCGGATTTCACGAGGGCATTCCGAACCGCTTCCTGCTTCGGTACGCCGATCGACTCGAACCCTACCGCCGCATCCTGGTGCCGCTGTGCGGCAAAGCAGATGACCTGTCGTATCTCGCAGCCCACGAGCACGACGTGATCGGCATCGAGCTCGTCGAGGATGCGGTGCGCCAGTTCTTCGCCGAGCACGCACTCACTCCCACGGTCACTCCGCGTGACGGCCTTACCGTCTACACCGCCGAGCGCATCACCATCATCGCGGGCGATTTCTTCGCGACCACGTCCGGCCTCCTCGGCAAGATCGACGCGATCTACGATCGCGCCGCGCTGGTCGCATTGCCACCCGACATGCGCACGCGTTACGCCGCGCACCTGCGAACCCTCGCACCCAACACGCGCACGGCGCTGCTGGTTTCGATCGAGTACCCCGCCGGCTCGTTCGAAGGCCCACCGTTCTCGGTGCCGGCGTCCGAGCTGCGCACGCTTTACCCCGACGCGGAGCTCGAGAAGCTCGACGAAGCACCGGACCCTCGCGGCCGCGCGGGCGGCAAGATGATCGAGCATTGCTACGAGCTGCGCTTTTGATTCCCGACTGCGCTTGTCGAGCCCAACCCGGTCCTCACGCTTGCCGCGCTGTCGCGACGCGATGCGTGATTCGTGTCATTTGGTACACGAGACCTGACTACTGGGGCTGCGGAGCACGGACCCGCTACCGTGGTTTCCGCTAATTGCCGTCGGCCCGGCGCTTGCTCATATACGCACTCGTGCTGGCAGGCCTCGAGACGTTCCTCGCGTTCATGATCATCGTCGGTGTCCTGCTGCGCCCGCTCGCGCCGCCCGACAAGCACGTCGGCTAGACCGGCCGGTCGTCAGCTAAGGCCACACGGCAAGCCACCTGCCCGGTCAAGCCGGCGGTGCGTTCGCGACCAGGCCGACGACGACGGTGATGTTGTCGTCGCCGCCGCGATCGTTCGCGAGCTCGATCAGCTGCTGCGGCAGCCGCCGGTACCATGTCATCGCGACGATGCGCTCGAGCTCGCCATGCTCGATGTAGTTGGACATGCCGTCGCTGCACAGCAGGAAGCAGTCGCCCGGCGAGACCGGCACGCTCTTGAGATCCGCATCGATGTCGCGCTCGAAGCCGATCGACTTCGTGATCACGTGGCGGAACTTGGAGGCCCTGGCTTCGGCCTCGCTGATCGTGCCCGAGCGTAGCTGCTCGGCGATCCACGAGTGATCGTCGCTGAGCTGGCGGAGCTGGCCGTCGCGAAACATGTAGCAGCGCGAATCGCCCGCGTGCACGAGGTGCGCTTTGCCGGCATGAATGAGGAGTGCGGTCAGCGTCGTGCCCATGCCGCGCAGCTCGGGCTTCACGAACGCAGCCTCGTAGATCCCCGACGATGCGCGGCGCACGATGCTGCGCATCAGCTCGAGCGCGGGCGAGAACAGCATCGCGGCACCGCTCGGCGGCGGGATTTCTTGGGTGCGCCGGCCGGCCAGCGGAATCTCGCCGGTCTCGTCAACCGCCGGAATCGGCATCTCTTCGGTAGTGCGAACGCTGAGCTCTCGTTGCTTGCGAACGGCCGCATCGAAGTCACCGCGTGCGTCGGTGAGCTCGCGTGCGAGCAGCTCGACGGCCATCCGCGATGCGGTCGCGCCGCCCTGATGGCCGCCCATGCCATCGGCCACCGCCATCACACCGAGGCTCGGATCTACTAGGTAGCTGTCCTCGTTGCGCTCGCGTTTTTTGCCCGGATCACTCTGACCCCAAGCCCACAGTCTCATCCAGAGTACTCCGCGCTCCGTTCGCTGATGTTGCCGTCCTCGCAGCGAAGGAGCTTGCCCTTGCCGTCGACCTTCGTGAGCAGCGACACCGGACGCGTCCACAGCTTCGCTGCGTTGCGCAGCGTGTCTCGCGCTTGGGCACCGTCGAGATCGATGCCCTCGTGGATGTGGCGGAGCAGCAGCTCGGAGCGGTTCTCGAAGTTACCGTCCTCGACGACGATCACCGGTTGGCCGCGGTTCGTGAGCATGCGGAGCAGCTGGTCTTTCACCTTCTTGTGCTCGCGGCTCATGATCTCCCAGTTGCCGGTGCGTTCCTGGAAACCGAACTGGTAGAACTTGTTCTCGACGCAGAACTCGAGCGTGAAGAACTCGTCGATGAACGTGATGTCGTTGTAGAGCTTGCGGACCTCGAAGATCTTCTGGCGGCCGAGGCCGGTGCGGCGATCCCAGTTGCGCTTGAGATCCATCGAGTCGCACTCGTCCCACTCTTTGCCGTATTGGCCCTTGTTCCAGCGGTCTTCGATGTTGCGGAACAGCTCGACGCCGAGCTTGTACGGGTTGAGCCGGCCCGGCGACGTCGCGAGCACGCCGGAGTTCGCGTCGGCGTAGTCGATGACCTCGGCGGCGGTGAGCGCCTTCTCGGTGAGGATGCGCGAGTGCCAGTAGACGGCCCAGCCCTCGTTCATGATCTTCGTCATCGCCTGCGGCGCGAAGTAGTACGCCTCGTCGCGTACGATTTCGAGCACGTCACGCTGCCAGTGCTCGAGCGGCGCGTGATCGATCAGGAACTGCATGACGTCGCGCACCGGCGACTCGGGGAACCGTCGCTTCTGACGCTTGGCCTCTTCTTCCTTCTTTTTCTTTTGCGCCTCGAGGTAGCTCGGCGGGTTGATGAAGGAGTCCATGTACCCCTTCGCTCTGAGCTTGCCGACCTCCGGTTCCGGATCGTCCTCGTCTTTGCGCGTCGCGCGAGCACGCACGATGTACGGGCTCATCGGATCGATCAGGTTCTCGAGCGAGAGGCACGTGTCGATGAAGTCCTCGACGACCTCTTGTCCCCAGCGCGCCATGTGACGGCGTACGCGCGCGGCATGGTTCGCCATGCCGTCGATCATTTTGCGGTTCGTCTTGCTGAAGAAGTAGTTGTGCTTGAAGAAGTCGACGTGGGCGCAGACGTGCGCCATCACGATCTTCTGATCGGTGGTCGAGTTGCCCTCGAGTAGGTACGCGTAGGCCGGATTGGTGTTGATCACCATCTCGTAGATCTTCGACAGGCCCCACTCGTAGCTCTTGCTGAGCTGCTCGTAGTCCATGCCAAACCGCCAGTGCGGATAGCGCGTCGGGAAGCCGCCGTACGCGGCGACCTCGTTCATCGTCTTGTAGTCGAGGACCTCGTAGACGATCGGGAAGAACTCGAGCCCGAAGTTGCGCGCGTAGGTCTCGATCTCTTCCTGGATGTCGCGCAGGTACGCGGGGAATCGCTTGAGCGCCATGGTTACTTCCCCTTACCGAGGAACTCCTTGATGGAGTCCATGATCGCGTCCTTGCCCTTGATCTCGCTCGTCACCACGCGCTCGTCTTCGTCGAAGTGCTCGGTGAGATCCTTGATGAACTGACCCGAGCCGTACGGCGACTCGACCTGGCCATAACAGAAGAGGTTCACGTACGGCAGGATGTCCTTCTTGAGCAGCTCGACGCAGGTATGCGTGTCGTCGACGGACCAGTTGTCACCGTCGGAGAAGTGGAACGGATAGATGTTCCAGCGATCGGCGGGGTACTCGTCGTCGATCAGCTTCGCGCACAGCTTGTAGGCCGAGCTGATCATCGTGCCGCCGCTCTCGCGCGTCTTGAAGAACGTGTCGCGATCGACTTCCTTCGCCATCGCGTCGTGGATGATGAAGCGGCTCTCGATGCCGTGATACTGCGACTGCAGCCACGTATCGATCCAGAAGCTCTCGATGCGGACGATTTCCTTCTGCTCGTCTCCCATCGAGCCCGACACGTCCATCATGTAGATGATGACGGCGTTGCTCTGTGGCAGCGGCTCCTTGCGCCAGCTGCGGTAGCGCTTGTCGTCCTTGATCGGGACGATGATCGGATTCTTGAGGTCGTACGTCCCCATCGAGATCTGGCGACGGATCGCCTGCTTGAACGTGCGGCGGAAGTGACGGAGCGACTCGGGGCCGGTGGTGCGGATGCCCGAGTACTTGTCCTTCCACGCGACGATCTTCTCGGTGCCCTTGGGCTGGATGCGCGGCAGCTCGAGCTCCTCGGCCATGATCTCGGCGAGCTCTTGCAGCGAGACCTCGATGTCGAGCAGGTGCTCGCCGGGCCGATCGCCCGCTTGATGCCCGGCGCCGGGCTGCTCTTGGCCCTGGCCGAGTGCGTCGCCGACCTCGCCGTCGCCCTGCCCCACGCCGCCTTGCTGCTTGTCGCCGTGCTTGAAGTGCGGGATGTCGACGCTCGGGATCGGGATCGCGACGGTGTCTTTGCCCTTCCGCGCAATCATCTCGCCCTGTGAGATGTACTTGCGGAGGTTCTGCTTGATCTTGCCGCGGATGATCTGGCGGAACCGGCCGTGGTCTAGATCGATCTTCTGGCTCACTAGAACACCACGTCGGCGGAGTGACCGTGCTCGTTGACGAACACGAGGCGGCCGCCTTGCCGCTTCGTGCGCTGCACCATCTCGAGCAGACCCAAGGCCCGCGACAGCACGCCGACGTAGTCTTCCGTCTCCATCTCCGCGCACAGCTTGGCCAGCAGCTGAGCCAACGTCGCGTTGAGCTCCACCGTCACGCTACCGACGCCGCGCGCCGAAATGGGATCGCGATCCATTACGACTTGACGTCTCCTCGGGCGAAGATCGACGCGACGAAGTTCAGCACGTCGGTCGCGCTCACCTCGTCGTAGCCGAAGTTCTTGATCAGGCGTTGCTTGACCACGTCGATCTTCGCTTGCGTATCGCGGTCGACGACGTTCGACACCAGGGACGTCAGCTTGATCGAGTCCTTCTGGTCCTCGAACAGCTTGGCCTCGAGCGCCTTGTGCAGCCGCTCGTTGGTCTTGTAGTCGAACGTGCGGCCCTCGATCGCGAGCGCGCCGATGTAGTTCATGATCTCGCGACGGAAGTCGTCCTTGCGGCTCTCCGGGATGTCGATCTTCTCCTCGATCGATCGCATGAGGCGCTCATCCGGCTCCTCGTCCTGACCCGTGTACGGGTTCTTGACCTTTTCCTTCTGCGTGTACGCCTTGATGTTGTCGATGTAGTTGGCGCACAGCTTCGAGATCATGTCCTCGTCGGCGCTGATCGCACGCTGGACCTCGTTCTTGACGATGTCTTCGTATTCCTGCTTCACGACGCTGAGCATCTCGGCGTAGCGCTTGCGCTGCTCGTCGCTGTTGATCAGCGAATGGCTGCGCAGGCCGCTCTCGAGCTCGTTGAGCACCATGAACGGGTTGATCGCGCCGTCGGCCTTGTCGCTGACAAGCGCGTTCGCGATCTTGTCCTGGATGTAGCGCGGCGAGATGCCGTCGAGGCCCTCGCGCTGAGCTTCCTTGCGCAGCTCCTTGATGTTGTCCTGCGTGAAGCCCGGCAGCGTCTTGCCGTCGTAGAGCTTCGCCTTCTGCAAGAGCGACAGCGAGTGCTTCTTCGGATCCTCGAGGCGCGTCAGCACGGCCCACAGCGCGGCGACGTACAGCGTATGCGGCGCGATGTGCTTGCCGACCTTCGCGGTGGTGAAGTCCTTTTGATAGATCTTCACCTCCTCGCTGACCTTCGTGATGTACGGGATGTCGACCTTGATCGTGCGGTCGCGGAGCGCCTCCATGAACTCGTTGTTGAGGAGCTTCTTGTACTCGGCCTCGTTGGTGTGGCCGATGATCACTTCGTCGATGTCGGTCTGCGCGAACTTCTTCGGCTTGATCTTGCGCTCCTGGGTCGCGCCGAGCAGGTCGTAGAGGAACGCGACGTCGAGCTT
>DATDCH010000737.1:0-7783 GCA_036524455.1 Kofleriaceae bacterium
CCAGCTCCCGGGTAGCGAGCGCATCATCAAGGCGCGCGAATACCGACTGATCGATCGGCTGTGGCGGCGCTGGTCGCCTGGCTTTCAGCTCGAGCCCGAGCAGCGTCGCGAGCTGCACGCGTGTCTCGACGCGAGCAAGCTCGGCCCGATCGCGTACTACCGGGCGCTGCTCAAAACCTCGCGCGCAGACATCAAGCGCGCCGCGCAGCCGATCACCGTGCCGCTGCTCGCGCTGCACGGCGAGCAAGATGGCTGCATCCTGCCGCCGACGATCGACGACAAGAAACGGTTCACCGGACCGTACGAGCGCGAGGCGCTGCCCGGCCTCGGCCACTTCCTCCACCTCGAGGCGCCCGTCGAGATCGCCGACCGCATCTCGGCGTGGCTGCGCTAACGACGGCAGCTCACAACGCGATGCCGACGCGGTGTGCAGACCGCAGCTGGTGGCGACTCACCTAGCCGCGCGTGCGCAAGCGGTCGGTCGTCCGAGCCTGCGCGCGGGCACGTCGCGTGCTGACCGCTCGACCATGACGAAACAGATGTTGTGTGTGCTGTTCACGTTCGCGATCACCGGCTGCGCCGAACGCACGGCTGATTCCCTCCAGGGATTGACGTCGACGTTCCCGTGCCTCGCGAGCAACCTCGGTCTCGAGGCCGGTGACTGCGCGGCGCAGGACGAGCTCGTGCTCGTGGTGACCAATGGCTGTGCAGAGCCACTGACGTTTCCGGGCGTGGGCGCGGCCTCGACGATCGAGGTGGCCGCAGCCGCGATGTACGACTACCCGGTACCGATCCAGTTCGTCGTCGGCGACGTCGGCTCGTGCTCGGTGTCGATTCCGATCCAGGTCGGCGCACAGACCGGCACGATCTCGTTTCGGTTCGAGTAGCGCGCGGCTGCACTCAGAACGCGAACGGATAGCTGAGCGCGCCGCGCGCGCGGCTTCGGCTCAGAACACGAACGGGTAGCTGAACGCGCCGCCCTTTTTAGTCACGCAGAACATCGCGGCTTTGACCGCCGCGGCGACGCACTGACCGAGGTCGTCGTCGGGTGAGTCCGTGATCGTCGCGCTCGTGACCGTGCCCGCCGGCGCGACCACGACCTTCACCTTCACTTTGCCCTTCACATCCGGCGAGCTCTTTGCGCACTCGAGGACCTTCGGCTTCACCGAATTGATGCCGTCGGAGATCGCCTTGCGGTCGAGACCTTCGGGAACATCGGCGGCCGCGATGCCAAAGCAAGCACTGACTACCAGAGCTGCGGTCGAGAGGCGGCTGATCGTCTTCATGCGCGCAGCCTACCTCAAGCCACCCAGTTCTCGATCTTCAAACCCGGAACGCGCCGGAATTCGCGCTCGTTGTTAGTGACGAGTACGAAGTCATTTGCGAGTGCCTGTGCGGCTATCACCAAGTCGAGGACCCCAATCGGAGTGCCGGCTCGCGCAAGTTGATAACGCAGGTCAGCATACGTCGCCGTTTCAGTGGAACTAAATGGAACGATATCGAGCGCGTCCAGGAACCGTTCCAGCTCTCTGCGATATACCGTCGAGCGGCCCTTGGCTCCGAATCGGAGCTCGGCTTCAGTCACTACGCTGATGCAAGTGGCAGCTGGTGGCAGCGGCCGCCACCGCAACACCGTCGGTGCATGCCCCTTGAGCGCATAGCTACAGATATCGGTATCGACGAGGTACTTCATTTCCGAACACGCCGTGGCGATGGTGGAGCTGCGAACACATCTCGGCTGCGCGCTGGGCCCTCGCGCGATGGGACTTCGAAATCTGGTAACGGACCTGTAAGCAACCACTCGAAGTAGCCCTCCGGCCATCCGCGGTCAGGCTCCAGAATCACTCGGTCGCCATCGCGGCTGACCATCACGGCCTCGCAATCGAATCGAAACTCCTTCGGCAGCCTTACGGCTTGACTGCGTCCGGTCCAAAAGACCTTCGCTCGCTTCTTGGTCGCAAGCTTCTTCATCTCCGGAGACGAGCGCTGCTTGAGCTTCTCCGACTTCTTTGACGTCGGGCGCCGCCGTGTCGGCTTGGCTCGCATGATAGCTATCATGGTATATACCACGCCGAACCAGCGGCGTCCTCGTCGAGAAACGGCTGCATTCAGTCGGTCTTGCGCCCGCGTTTTCCCTGCACGGTCTCGAGCATCTCGTCCTCGCAATCGGGGCACTCCATGCCGAACGGCCGCATCATGCCGTAGCGCCGCTCCTCGTCGGGCAGTCGGCGCAGTGCGCGATCGATCATGTCCTTCGCGACGTGCTTCGTAGCTTCGTCGTCGCCTTCGCAGTCGGACAGCGCGACCCACAGGTCGACCTCGATCATGAACAGCGCCTCGAGATCGATGCAGCCGAGCACGCGCTCGTAGAGCACGTCGTCGAGCAGCTTCGCCGCCTTGTCGGGCGCGAGCAGGGGCGCATGCAGCTCGCCGCTCATGGCGCGACTCCGGCTGCGGGTCCGTTTGCCTGCGGGCCCGCGACACCGTTCTGCGGATGTGCGGGCTGACCGCTCGCGACCCGCCGCGCCTGCGCGACCAACGCCGCGCGCAACTGTTGCTGCAGCGCGGGATGCTCGTCGAAGTGCGCCATCACCTTGTCGCGGCCTTGGCCGAGCTTCGCGCCTTCGTACGAGTACCAGGTGCCGCTCTTCTCGACGAGGCCGAGCTTCTCGGCGGTGTCGACGATGTCGCCGAGCTTGTTGACGCCGGTGCCGTACAGGATCTCGAACTCGGCTTCGCGGAACGGCGGCGCGAGCTTGTTCTTGACGACTTTGACTTTGACCTCGCTGCCGATCGTTTCGTCGCCGCGCTTGAGCGCTTTCTTGCGGCGGATATCGAGCCGCACCGAGCAGTAGAACTTGAGCGCGTTGCCGCCGGTCGTGGTCTCCGGGTTGCCGTAGACGACACCGATCTTTTGGCGCAACTGGTTGATGAAGATGACGCACGTGCGCGTCCGCGAGATCACGGCGGTGAGCTTGCGCAGCGCTTGGCTCATCAGCCGCGCTTGCAGGCCCATGTGCGCATCGCCCATGTCGCCTTCGATCTCGGCGCGCGGCGTTAGTGCGGCGACCGAATCGACGACGATCAGATCGATCGCGCCCGTGCGGACCAGCGTGTCGCAGATCTCGAGCGCCTGCTCGCCGCAATCGGGCTGCGAGACGAGCAAGTCTTCGAGATCGACGCCGAGCCGGCGCGCGTAGTCGGTGTCGAGCGCGTGCTCGGCATCGATAAATGCACACACACCGCCGGCACGCTGCGCTTCCGCGATCGCGTGCAGCGTGAGCGTGGTCTTGCCCGAAGACTCGGGGCCGTAGATCTCGACGATGCGCCCGCGCGGCAAGCCACCGCAGCCGAGCGCAACGTCGAGCGCAACCGAGCCGGTCGGGATGATCTCGACCTGCTGCACCTCGCTGCCGTCGAGCCGCATGATCGAGCCCGAACCGAATTGTTTGTGGATCGCGCGAACTGCCTCGCTGATCGATTTGTTCTTCTTGTCTTGAGCGGACATCGAAACCTCCGCGCCGGCCCACTCCACGATGCGTGCCGCGCCAAGCGCGCGAATCGACACGAGCACGTGTCCGGAGTGTCCGGAGACCGGACCGGCGAGTCCGCTTACTGGACGATGAACGTCTTCGTGAACGTCGTCGCCGAGCCGAAGGGATATTGCGCGTCGTCGTAGATGCCGTCTTTCGCGCCGGGAATGCCGGTGCGTGCGGTGATCGCGAACACGTAGTGGCTACCGCTCACGAGCAGGCTGGTGTCGATTTTTACTTCGGGCGCGATGACGTGGTAGTGGCGCAAGGGCGCGAGCGCCGAACCGGTGAGCTGGAACAGCGTGATCACGTAGTCATCGGCGGTCGTGCCGTCGCTGGCGAACTGCAGGGTCTGCATCCCGGAGCCCACGACAATCATTGCGCCGTCCATGGCTGTCGACAGGTTCGCGGATCCGAGCTGGACATTGATCGCGAGCGGTGCCGTGAGCTGCAGCGGCGCGTTCAGCACGTTCGTGATTCCCTGGATCGACGACGTCAGGGTCGCGCCGTTCACCATGCGAGCGTTGGACAAGCGGACGGCGACGACGCGTTCGAGGCCGAGCCCGTCGCTCGGATCCGCCAGCGTGACGTTGGAAACAAGGATGTTCGACTCGACGAATGGCAGGATTAGCGGCCGTTCGATGAACATCGGCGGCACGCCGGGAAGGAATCCCGGCAGGTCCGTGCTCGGCGAGACGCCGTAGAGGTATTGCGTGCTCTGCGTGCCGGCGCCGACCGTGTTCACCAACCGCATCTGAGGTTGTGCGGTCGGTACTGACGGCAGACAGTTCTGACCGCAGCCGCCGCTCGTGGTGAGGGCACGCGCCGTCGACGTCCACATCGGCTCGGTGGCGGGCATGCTCATCGTGCCTGCCACGAGATCGAGCTGCGTCTTCGCGAACGCGGACACGTTCGACGTCGGTCCGTTGCCGACCCACTCGGTGAGCAGCACCCAGTCGCCGGGGCCGCTCTGCGGTGCGCCGAACGGTGGCGTCAGCGGCATGCCCTCTTGTGCGAACGGGAACGTGACGACCGGACCGCTTGGATTGAAGTCGGTGCCTTGGTTCGAATACGTGAACACGCCCGACGTGAACAGCGCGGGCGCGACGAGCGGTGACGTCAGGCCCATCGGCGTGATCGTGTAGCCGCTCCCCGATGGGACGAGCGGTGCTTCGAACCGCGTCGTGCGCGGCACGACGAGCCTGGCACCGCTCTTCGACCACTGGACCTCGTGTGCGATCGCCTCGTCCGGCAACGTGTAGACGATTCGATGCGGCGAGTCGCGCAGGTCGAATGGGATCTCGAACGTGCCGTCCGCGAGGTTGTACGTGGCCATCATCAGGCCACCCTCGTCGCCGACCATGATCGACGGCTGCTTCGGCCGCAGCGCGGTCTCGCTACCGATCGCTTTGTACTCGAGCACCGGATCGACGCCGGACGGTGACAGCACGCCATCGGTCGTGGCGATCGCCCACACGAGCCCGGTGTGCGAAGTCGGCGGCAGCTCGCTCCCCGGCGCGTCGACGAGCACGGTTTCCTCGAGACCGAAGATCCAGTTACAGCCCGTCGCCGCGAGCAGCGGCGCGAGAGTGAGCCACCTCATTGCGGCGAATCGTTGCACGGGGCGCGCGGCGAGGACAAGTTCGACCAGCCGTGCCAGGATGCGCGTGTGAAGTTGGACGCACGGCTGAACCTGTTCATCACGCTCGTTGCGGTGTTCATCACGTGTCTGATCGTAGGCGACATCATCGGCGGCAAGCTGACGTCGTTCGAGCTGTTCGGTCGCGAGTGGGTGTTCTCCGTCGGTCAGCTCGCGTTTCCGGTCACGTTCATCCTCACCGACATCCTCAACGAGTTCTACGGGAGAAAAGTCGTACGCCGGGTCACGTTCCTCGCGCTCGCGATGGTCGCTCTCACGTTCGGCTTCATCTATCTCGCCGACACGCTGTCATGGGCGCCGTTCACGACCCAGCCCGGTTGGGACGGCGTATCGCCCAAAGAGTTCCACGTCGTGTTCACGCAGGCGACCGACATCCAGCTCGCGTCGATGCTGGCGTTCTTGATCGGCAACCTCACCGACATCTCGGTCTTCTTCCTGATCAAGAAGCTGACCGGCAATCGCATGCTGTGGCTGCGCGCGACTGGTTCGACCGCGGTCTCGCAGCTGATCGACACGATCGTGATCTCCGCCATCATCTGGGGCGACCGCGTGCCGTTTGAGATGTACGTCACGATCGTGATGACGTCGTATCTGATCAAGCTGACCGCCGCGATCGTCGTCACGCCGATCATTTATGCGCTGCACGAGCTGATCGAGAAGAAGTTCGGCATCCCGCCGGCGCCAGCTGACGTCGCGAGCGCGGACATCACCGGCGGCGATCCGCCACCGAAGGCTACGGCTCGAGAGCGTTGAGCGACTGCACGACCATGCGATTGGTCGTGCCGATCACGAGGCTGGTGAGGTCGGTGAATCCGACCGGCCGCGCATCATGGTAGGTGCCGGGCACGCTCGCGGTGGTGAGCTCGTCGACGCCGACGACGTCGTCACTCGTCGGGTTGAAGTCAAAGCCAAACACCGGCAGCTGCGGAAAGGTGACGCTCGTGCCGGTGCGCGGCGCGATCATTCGCCAGCCCCACGCGCGGCCCGTCGGGATCGCGTCGCGATACGCGTGAATGCGCGTGCGCACGAGCTCGGGCACTTGCGCGCCAGTTCGCTCGGTCCACGTCACGGTGCGAATCGTCGCGTCGTATGCCGGTGGTGTCGCGAACGGCGGCAGCAACGCGGCCGTGACGTCGAGCGAGTACGCCGCGGCACTCGAGCCCGACGCAAGCGAGTCGTAGATCAGCTGCGCGCCGACGTCGGTCGAGTACAGCGATGTCGCGACCAGCGCCGCGGCAGTCGCGGCCGGCAGCTGGATCGCCACGCTCGTCGCGCCACCGCTTGGCGTGTCACCCGCGGTGCGTTCGTAGACGCGGCCGTGCGAGCTCGCGAACGAGTGATATGCACCGACGAAGCTCACGATCGCCGGCACGTTGACGTACGACAGCGACTTCGTGACGAGCGCGCCGTACGTGCCAGCGACGGTGAGCGGCGGGTATGCCGGCGGCATCGCGTCGGTCTCTTGCGGCGGCGGTGGCTCGGGCACGACCAGGTCGGCGGCGTAGAGCCCGCGCACGGGTGTCCCATTCCCATCCTCGCCGACGACCACGACGTCGGCCACGCCGCCACAACCGACGAGTAATGTCTCCGTGGGCTGCGCGGGATCGATCCCGAACGGACCGCCGCACGTCGTGTACACCTGATAGGCGACCGCACCGTTGTCGGCGGGAATCCCGAGCACGACCGGCCACTGTGCGGTGTCACCGGTCGGATCGAGGTCGAGCCGGAGCGCGTCGGCTTCCTGTACGTCGGCAAACGTCGTCAGCTCGTCGATACCGTCGCTCGTGCGCTCGAGCGCGGTGACAAAGCCGCCACTCGCCATCACCGTCCACGCGAGGCCGTTGTCGTTGGTCACCGACACATGCACGAGCGTCGAGTCCGCGTTCTGGAACCTGGTCGTGACGCCGACCACCGGCGCGCCGCCGCGCGTGACGACGAGCTTCACCGCGTTCGGCGGTGGATCGCCGGTGTCGGGACCGAAGGTGTCGATCGACACATCCGTGGGAGGCGCATCGATGCCGTGATGTAGATTGTTGCTGCACGCAGCGACGACCAGCACGGCGGCGAGCGCGGTCCTCATCGATCGAACCGCATCACCGTGGGGGCCTCGCCAAGGCTGTCGATCGCGTAGAGCTGCTGGCACTGGCCGCACAGCTGCGGCCGGCGCAGCGGCCCCATGCGCAGCACGACCGGCTCGCCGAACGGCTCGTCGACCGATGCGCGCGACTGCGCGAAGATGCCCGGGTCACCGTCTCTGTCGAACCCGGGATAGACCATCGTCAGGCCGTTTGGCGTCAGGTTCGGCGCGTGCACGTCGTCGGGGGTGAGTGGGTCGTCGCCGACGGCGAGAGGCTCGCCGATCGCGACCCAACGCCCATTCTGATCTTCGTACTCCTGGACGCTCGTATCGCCGGGCCGCATGCGCACGAGCACGCGGCGCGGTCCGAACACATCGGCGCTCGGCGTGCCGGCGTACGTGCCGATCGGCACGGTCGCTTCGAGCTGCCACGCGGTCTCGCCACGCAACGCGCCTACGAGCTCCGGCGGTTCGATCGGCGCGGTGAAGAACACCGCGTGGCCTTCCGGGGCG
>DATDCH010000738.1:0-2356 GCA_036524455.1 Kofleriaceae bacterium
TCGAATTGCGCGGCGGGTGACGCCTCGATGCGGGCCGCGCTCGCGACCGGCGCAGGACGGTCGTCAGCGCGCACGAACAGCAGCACCGCGGCCGCGGCGGCGAGCGCACCGGCGGCAAACGCACCGCCGATCACGTACCAGCGCGTCGCCGGGCGCGCGTTGTCCTCGGCCGCGGCGACGAGCAACGATGATCGCACCGCATCGCGCCTCGCCGCATCGGGACGGTCCCACGGCAGCTGCGTGCCGAGCTCGCGCAAGTGTTCGTCGTGCTCGCTCATGGTGTTCCTCCGTCGTCGTCGATCGCGTCACGCAGTGCGCGTCGCGCTTCGTGTAAGCGTCGCCATAACGTGCCGGCGCGAATGCCGAGCACGCGCGCGGCCTCGACACCCGGCACGTCCTCGAGATCGCACAACACGTACGCCGCGCGTAGATCGAGAGGCAGCTCGTCGAGAGCGGCCGCGAGGCGATGGACTTGTTGCGCGCGCATCGCCGCTGCGTCGGGCGCACCCGTGGGCGGCGGAACGGGCACGTCGGCAAGCGCGGCACGCCGGCGCGCGGCACCGCGGATGTGATGGCGCACCGTGTTCGCCGCGATGCCGAACAGGTAACTGCGCACCGCACCGCGACCGCCGTACTTCTTCGCCGCACGCCACGCCTCGAGGAATGTCAGCTGCACGAGATCGTCGATCTCGACCGGCTCGGTGTGAAGCAAGCGCGAGAGCAGCCGATACACCGCATCGTGATGACGATCGAACAGCGCGCCGAGCGCGGCGGTGTCGCCGACGCCGCAGGCGGCGAGCAGGGCTTCGTCGGAGATATCTGACACGGCTGCGCGTTGTTCGTCGCGGCGGCGCAGCGGGACGAGCTGGCCACCTTCGGATTTCGGTTTCACGGCGCTCACGGCGCCCCCAACCGCAGCCCGACGCCGAGCTGGAAGCCGAACATCGGATCGCCGGGGAGTGGGAACGAGGCTGTGTTCGGCATCGTGCCGATCATCGTCTGGCCTTCGCCGTAGTCGTCGTCGTGGCCAAACGGTGCCGCGGTCGCGGCGGCAACACCGTCGAGCCACACGTGATCGAACAGTGGGACCGCGATACGCAGCGCTGCCATCACACGCGGCGTGTACGTCGCGGTGCTGAAGTTATCGCCGACGTAGACCGTCGTGGTGCCGGGGTCCTCGCACTTTGGCGGCTCCGTCGTGATGCCGCACATCGGGTCGGTCGGGTCGCAGTTCATGCACATCGGATCCGTCATCGGATCGCACATCGTCGGTGTCATCATCGCCGGCTGCGTGCAGCCCTCGTAGCGCTCGGTCACGAGCCGGCCCACGCCGACGCCGAGCTCGGGCGCGAGTGAGAGCCGGCCGAGCCGCCACGAGTAGCTCGCGGTCGCGAGCAACGACAGGTCCGTCTTGGCGGCGGCGCTCACGTCGGTCGGGACGATCTGGCTCGCGTAACCGACTCGAGCGCCGACGCAGAACCCGTTGACTTGCACGCACAGCGACCCGGCGAAGCCCGACCAGCTCGTGCTGTCGTCGCTCCACATCTGCAAGTACGACGCGGCGAGCGAGAACCGCTCGAGCACCGGCGTCTGGGCGACGACGGCCGTTGGTTGCTCGCGAACGGGCGCGACGGGCGTGACGGCGAGTGGCGTCTCGCTGGGCGGCGCGGTGAAGTCGTCGCGCAGCCAGGAATCGATCCACGCGGCGGCGAGTGCAGCATCGCTGACCACGCGGCCTTCACTGCGCAGCGACGAGTCGCGCACCGCGACCGCGATACCGCCGCTGCGATCGAGCTCGACGGCGGCGATGATCACGGGACACTTCGTCGGGGCGCGCTTCGTCGGGTCGGTATTCGCATCGACGCCGAGTCGCTCGAGCTCGGCCGCTACCTTCGCGACCGCCTCGGCATCACCACCGAGATCCGCGCGTGGCGCGCACGGCTCTGCTTCGCCGGTCTGCCCAACAGACGCGACGAGCACGAGCGCGAGCGCGACACGCGCAACTGCCATTACTTCGATCCACCCTCGCCGGGCGCGGTGCCATTCATCGTGCCGTCGTCGTCGTCGCAGCCGAAGTCACCCGGCGGGTATTGCGGCTGCATCGGATCGTCGGGGCAGCTCGTCATCGTGCACGGTTCCGGCGGCGGCCAGCACGTGTTGTCCATCGTGGGCCCGGGGTCCATCGTGGTGCCGTCGTTACCGTCGGACGTGCAGCCACACGCGAGCGGATCCTCCACGCACGGATCCTTGCACGTATTGGGGTCCGTCGGATCCATGCACGGAGGTGGTGGCGTCGGGCACATCGCATCGACCATCGGATCGCACGTGCCACCGCAGTTCGGATCGGTTGGATCCA
>DATDCH010000739.1:0-2070 GCA_036524455.1 Kofleriaceae bacterium
GCAGCTCGTCGGCACCGTGTTCGACGGCATCACGCGCCACACGCAGGAAGGCTACGCGTTCCAGCGCCGCGCCATGGAAGGTGGCTTCAAGCAAGCCGTGCGCGAACGCGATGAGCCGTTCGGCGACTTCGGCATGAAGACATTCAAGGGCTAGCGGCGCCGCTTGCGGCCGATCCGAAACGCGACGAAGCCGAACACCGCGAGTAGGCCGCCCGCGGATGCGGCGTGCCTCGCGTCCGAGCCGGTCTCGCAGGTGCAGCCACTCATGTTGTCCGGGTTCGTGCAGCCGCCGCTGCCTTCGTGACCGTCGCTATTGCACGTGACCTCCCACCAGCCATCGGCACGGGCGAGCGACGGCGTTGCGATGGACAGACCGAGCGCGATCAGGGGGCTCATCAGGAGTGCGCGTGTCATGGCCGACATCGCGACTGCATATCGAGCGCCAAGCGAAATCACGTCGCCGGCGCGTGATCGCGTCGAACGTTCGACGCTGTCTGCCGCCGACCGACGAGGTTTTGTCGTCGAGCCACCAGCTACGCCACGATCTTGCCGCCGGATGCCGCAAGAATCGTGTTCGCGAGCCGGTCGCGCTGCGCGCGTGGCAGATACGGGACGAGGAGCAGGAGCGCCCGCCAGACCGCATCGCTCTGCGCCGCATCGGCCAGCGACTCGACGCGCGCCTCGAAGTGAACGCTGAGGCGTTGCATCACGCGTTGCTGGCCCGACGGCGGCAGCTCGCACGCGGTCGCTAGCGCACCGAGCCACGTCGCGCGATCGTGCGCAGCGAGGATGATGCGATCGATCGCCTCGATCGACACGCTCTCGATCACGGAGGCAAGACGCTGGCGCAGCGGAGGATCCATGCGGGCAGCGAGCGGCAAGAGCTGGCGCCACATCGCGAGCCGATCGGCTGCACTGACCAGGCCGGCGAGCACGGCGGGGTCGTTGACACCGTCGAGCTCGACAAAGCGTGCCTGACTCCACGCGCTCATCGCCGCGACGAGGGGTAGCACCGCGTCCCAGGCGTCGTGTTTGCGCGCGGTGGCGACCATCGCTTCGAGCACGGCGGGATCGAGCTCTGCCGCGAGGTCGCCGATCGTTGCCTTCCAGCGTTCGTCGAGCTGGTTCGCGAGCGCGAGCGCCTCGAGCCACAGCTCGCTCGGTGCGGCGCCGACCGCGGCGATCATCGCGCGCAGCCGAGCTGGCGGAATCAACCCGACGAGCTCCGCGAGGCGCGCCCGCGACTCGACGAACGTCGCGATGTGAAGCAGCGCGAGCTCGTCGGGGATGCTCGCGATCACCGCAGCGATGGTGTCGGTCGACAGATAGTCGACGAACCGCGCGAGCGTGAGGAAGTCGCCGCGCGCGACGAGCAGGCCGGCGATCGCGACGACGCGGTCGGCCGGCATCGCCGCGATCAGTTGCTCGGCCTGGCGCGGATCGACCTCGACGGAAGTATCGGCGAGAAACCCGTCGGGCAACCGCAGTGTCAGATCGATCGCGTGATCGGGCGCGAGCAGACCGACGATGCGCGCGCACAGCAGCGGACCGAACACGTGCTCGCCGACCTTCGCCGCCGTGCCGTTCGGCAGCAGCTTCGACGCCTTGGCGACGCGCTGGAGCGTCGGACGCGAGGCATCGAACAGCGTCGCCGACAGTGACTCGCGCACGGTGCGCAGACTGTCCGCATCGAGCGCGAGCTGCGCGAGCACGTCGGGCTCGAGATCGAGAACCCGCGCGAGCTTGACCAATTCGCCGCGCCGGTCGCTCATGGGAACAGGATCCTTTTCACCGCGCCGCGCAGCAGCCACGGCACGTGGTCGAGTGCGCGATCGACGGCCGCCTCGAGCGCCGCTTGCTCGCGATCCCTGGCGGTGCGAGCGGCATCGCGCAACCACGCGAGCTGCTCGGTCGGCAGCGTGACGAGCGGCGTCGCATCGGCCAGCCCGAGCTCGGATTTGGTTTCGGCGAGTAGCTCCGGCGTCATCGCAATTCACTGCTCGTCTTGCCGAGCAGCCTCCGCGCGACGATCAAGAGTTGGATCTGCTGCGTGCCCTCGAAGATGTCGAG
>DATDCH010000740.1:0-3423 GCA_036524455.1 Kofleriaceae bacterium
AACCGCGATGGACGGCCACCGCGACGCTTACCTGGATCGACATCGAAGAACTCGCCCGGCACCGTGATCACGTTGCGCTCGAGCGCAGCGCGGAAAAAGCTCATGCCATCGCTGATCGACGACGGCAGGTGCTGCGCGGACGCCCACACGTAGAACGTGCCCTCGGGCGGCAGATCGACGGTGAAGCCGAGGTCGCGCAGGCCGTTGAGCAGCTTCGCGCGCTTCTTGCTGAACTCGGTGTGAATCGCGCGGGTCTCGGCCATCGCGGCGGTGGGATGCAATAGATCGATCGCCTTGCGCTGCAGCGGTCGCGAACCGCCGCCGTCGAGGAACGAGCCCGCCGACACCACGCCTTCGATGATCCGCTTCGGCGCGACGGTCCACGTCACGCGCCAGCCCGGATAGCGCCAGTTCTTCGTCAGGCCATCGAGGATGACGACCGGATCCTTGTCGACGTCGTCGACGTAGCGCGCCGCGGTCTCGATCGCACCTTGCGCGACGAGGTCGGGACGCCAGATGTAGTGCGAATAAAACTCGTCGAAGATCAGCGCGCAGTCGAGCTCGCGCGCTTGGCCGACCCAGTCCGACAGATCCTGGCCGCCGATCACTTTGCCGGTCGGGTTCGACGGATTGCTCGCAAGGATCGCCGACAGCCCGCGGCCGAGCACTTCGCGGCGCAGGTCGGCGCCCGAGAACGCATAGCCGCGCTCGGGCTCGAGTAAGATCGGAATCGGCGAGAACAACCGGAACACGCTGAGCAGCTCTTCGTACGCGGTGTAGTCCGGCAGGAAGTGGCCGAGGTTGATGTTGCCGAGCGATGCCGCGACGCGCGTCAGCGCCGAGCGACCGCCGCCCGACACCGCGACGTTCTCGGCGGTGTACTTGCTGCCCATGCCGCGGCGAAACAGATCGTTGTAGTAGCCGGCGATCGCTTCGCGCAGCTCCCACAGGCCGGCGACGGGCGCGTACTCCTGATCGCCGGCGAGGATCGGCAGCTCGGAGATCCGCGGCGGCGCACCGGGCAACGCCTCGGCCTCGGGCATGCCCTGCCCCAAGTTGCACCAGTCGTCGGAGCTCGGCGAATAACCGCGGCGCTGCGCTTCGGTGGTGACGTAGATGACGCCGGTGCGCGGTACCTCGCGAAACGCTGCGAACGTCGGCTCGACGACGCTATTGGGGCCAGTACCGGTCTTGGGGCGCGGAAACGTCGACATGCGGGTGGACCTTAGCACCGCGCAAAACGTCATCCCAGCTAATGACCGATTTGTGCCGCAGCCTTCTGCCTCCAGGCCGCGCCGCAGTAAATGCGATCGTATTGTGAGGCAATTTCGGGCGTGACGGTGAACGTGCATGTCTGCGCCTGCGAGCCCCGCGCGCCCTCGCACGGGCAGCTGTCACGATCGAAGAACGGCTTCCACGAATCGATCACCATGCCCTCGGTCGGGCTGTGCGCACGTAGGGTGACGCGCTCCCCGACGGCGACGTCCGCGCCGCACGCATAACCGGGTGCGATCGGCTCCTGCGGAAACAGCTTCGCGCCGGTGCGGGTCAGCGTGCCGATGACGTACGTCGTGTAGCCGCCGAGCCCGCAGTCGATGCACGCCGTGTTGCAGCCGGCGACGAACACGGTCTTCGGCGTGGGCTTGTCGTCGCGTGCGATCACCGCGTGCGACGCGGGTGCCGGCGCGACGGCCACGAGCGCGGTCGGCGCGGTCTCGGCATGGATCGCGATCGTCGCGGGCTTGGTCGGGTCGGTGGCGACCGACATGTCCGGGTCCGGCACCGGGTCCGGCGGAATCGGATGCTCGGGCGCGTTCGAGCCCCGCAAGCACGCCGTCAGCATCACCCCGAGGACAAGATAGGCCCGCATCCCGAGATCAACGCATCCGGCGCATGGCCGATCTGACTGTTGTGCTAGCTTGCCAGCGTGTCGCTCTGGCAAGGGTTAAGTGGCCAGGACCGCGTAGTTGGCCTGCTGCGTCGCGCGATCGAGCGCTCGCGTGTGCCTCACGCCTACCTCTTCTCCGGTCCGGTCGGCGCGCCGCTGCTCGACACGGCCATCGCGTTTGCCGCCGCGCTCAACTGCCAGGTCGCCACGGGCGAAGCGTGCGGCGACTGTGATTCCTGCGCGAAGATCATCGGCGGCATACACCCCGACGTCGTCACGCTCGTGCGCGAAGGCGCCGCGAACATCGTGCCGATCGAGAGCGTGCGCACGCAAGTGCTCGGGCGCATCGGCCTGCCGCCGCACGAAGCCGACGTTCGCGTGTTCATCGTCGAGGAAGCGACCGCGATGGCACCGCCAGCGGCGAACGCACTACTCAAGACACTCGAGGAGCCGCCGAACCGCACGCTGTTCGTGTTGTGCACCACGGCGCCCGAGCAGCTGCTGCCGACGATCCGCAGCCGCTGCCAGCGCGTGCGTTTCGCGGGTGGTGCGGGGCTCGTCGATGCCGACCCGGCGCGCGCGGAGCGGATCTCGCAGCTCGGCGAAGAGCTCGCGAGCGAGCAGCACGATCCGTCGCTGCCGGTGCGCGTCGCTGAAGGCAAAGGGGATGCAGCGCCCGTGCTCGTCGCTGCAGCGTTGCGGTTGCATGCGAGCGCGCACGCCGCGGCCGCACGCGCCGACTTGTTTGCAGCGAAGCGCGCCGCACGTCGCGCGCAGACCGTGCTGTCGTGGCACACGGCGGTCGCGATTCACAATGCGAACCCGCAGCTCGCGATCGAGGCGTTGATCGCGCAGCTCGCGCAGCAGGACCGCGGCTCGTGAGCCCCGACGATCCCGTCGACGAAGGATGGGATGACGCGCCTGCCGACGCTGCGGCCGAGGGTGGCGACGACGGCGGAGATGACGGTGGTGACGAGGTAGCAGTGGATGCGGCGGCCGATGCCGCCCCCGGCGCGCCCGGCGAAGCACCGCGCAAAAAGCGGCGACGTCGACGACGGCGGCGCGATCGCGACGGCATGTCGGCGGAGCCGCAACAGCAAGGCCAGCCGCAGCAGGGCGACCAACCTCCGCCTCAGGGTCAGCAGCAACGCGACCCGCAACAGCAACGCGACCCACAACAGCAACGGGAACAACAGCAGCGGCAACCGCAACAGCAACACCAGCGGCAACCGCAGCACCAACGGCAACCGCAACCGCAACGCGATCAGCAACGGCAGCCCCAAGGGGATCAGCAGCGACAACCGCAGCAGCGTGGCGGCGACCAACGACAAGCCGGCGGCGGGCGCGGCGACCAGCGTGGCGGCGAGCCACGACAAGGTGGCGGCGATCAACGACAAGGTGGTGGCGATCAACGACAAGGCGGCGGCGGTCGCGGCGACCAGCGCGGCGGCGAGCCACGACAAGGTGGCGGCGATCAGCGCCAGGCCGGCACGAACGAGCGTGGCCGACGCCGGCGCGATCGCGGCGAGCGTCGG
>DATDCH010000741.1:0-11749 GCA_036524455.1 Kofleriaceae bacterium
GATCGTCGCTCCGATCGATGGCGTGATCACGCTCGTCAAGGTCAGCGAGGGCCAGATGGCGGGGCGCGGCCAGCCGATCGCACGCATCTTCGATCCGTCGGATCTGCGCGTCAGGTTCGAGGTGCCGCTGCAGCGCCGCGACACGATCGAGCCGGGCGCGCGGGTGTCCGCGTCGCTCGTCATCGACACGTCGCGCCAGCTCACCGCGACCGTGCTCGTCGTGCACCGCACGCTCGACCCGTCGTTGCCGCTCGCGGTTGCCGAGGCCGACCTCGACGACGGCAATCTCGCGGATCGCGACACGCTCGTCGGCGCGATGGTCGACGTACGGCTGGAGTAACTACTGCAGCGTCGGGCAACCCGACGTCGCGGTCAGCGCGAGGCTGTCGAAGAAGAACGACGTCGGATCGAGGATGTCGTTGCTCGACGTCAGGCGCACGCGCACCGTCTTGCCCGACAGGTTCTGCGTGAACGCATGCCCGAACATCGTCCACGCGGTCTTGGGTGTCAGGTTCGACAGCGACAGGACCGTCGCGATCACGGTGCCGTCCATTTCGGTGATCACGAGCTTCGCGGTGTCGTACGCGGTCGTGCTCGCCGGCTCGCCCGTGCGCACGTCGTACATGCCGGTCAGGACCAGGTGCGTTGTGTTCGCCGGAATCGTCACGTTCTGCACGAGCACGTCGGTCGCCGTACCGACCAGCGCCTCGTAGCCGCCGAGCCACGCCTTGAGCGCCGGCGTGTGCTCGAGCACGCCGTCATCGCCCGTGATCAACGGCGATTCGATGTCGACGAGTGTCTGCTGCCAACCCGCACCTTGCGGGCTCGCATCGAACGCCGGGTTGACGAGCAGCTGCTTCACCTGCGAGATGCACGCGTCGCCGGGCGGCGTCGCCGCATCGACGAGCACGCCGGCGTCGGGCGGTGGCGGGGGAGGCGGATCCTGGCGAGCGTCGAGGCGAGCGACCTGACCCGCATCGGGCGTGTCGTTGATCTCGGGGGCAGGGCCGGACTGTGCAGCACATGCACAGGCGAGGAGGGCGACAACGACAGCCGGGTTCCGCATGATGGCAGCCCTGCATTGCAAGCGTGTCACCACGGCGCAGGCCGTCATATCGACGCGGGTTCGGCGTTCCAACCGCACTTGGTGCGCAGCTTGGTTCGCGAATCACCGGTGGGGAAAAACTCCGCGCGCGGCTCCCAGGCCAGGCGCCGAGCCATCGCTCGTCGGGGAGCCGGCGGATCGGCTTTCCATGGGCCGCATGGAGCTCGCGCCTTGACGCGTGATCCCGGAGCGTTCAGCGGCCTCGCTTGCGCACGAAGTACGCGCTACTTCGCGAGGATGCGCTTCTGGTTCGACATGATCGTCTTCTGATTCGAGATGATCGCGTCGAGCTTCTTCTGGTTGCCCTGGATCGCCTTCTGATTCGAGATGATCGCGTCGAGCTTCTTCTGGTTCGCGACGATCGCATCGAGCTTCTTCTGGTTGCCCTGGATCGCCTTCTGGTTCGCGATGATCGCGTCGAGCTTCTTCTGGTTCGCGACGATCGCGTCGAGCTTCTTCTGGTTGCTCTGGATCGCCTTCTGGTTGGCGATCATCGTCTTCTGATTCGCCAGGATCGTTTTCTGGTTGTTGAGCATCTGCTCTACGCGCGAAGCGTAGGCCATGATGCGCGCCTGGTTTGCGAGCACCGAGTCTTGGTTCTCGAGGATTTGATCGCTGACGCCGTTCTCACTCATCGCTGTCCTCCGGACCCGGATTAGAAGCCCTTGGACGCGAGCGAGATCAACCCGTAACGGCCGGAAAGTGCACGCCCTGGTACTTGCGGAGCAGCTCGCGCAGGTGCTTGCGGTCGATCTGCGCCTCGCGCGCCGCGGCCGAAAGGTTGCCGTCGTGGCGCTGCATCAGGTCGTCGATGTAATCGCGCTCGAACGCTTCGACGACTTGATGCTTCGCATCCTTGAACGGCAGGTCTCGGCGCACGTGCAGTCCCGTGGGTGCGCTGATGTCTCCGAGAGCCGACTCGAGATTGATCCGCCCGTCGCGGCCGAGCACGCACGCACGCTCCATCACATTGCGTAGCTCGCGCACGTTCCCGGGCCAGCGATAGGCAACGAGCCGGGCCAGGTCCTCTGGAGCGATCGCCAGCTCCGGGCCATAGATGGTCCTGAAGTGCTCGACGAGCAGCGGGATGTCGCGGCCGCGTTCGTACAGCGCGGGCACGGACATGCGGATCACGGCCAGCCGGTAGTAGAGGTCTTCACGGAAGCGCTTCTTCGCGACCTCGGCGCGCAGATCGCGGTTCGTCGCCGCGACGATGCGAACGTCGAACTTCTCGTACGTGGTAGCGCCGACGCGGCACACCGAGCGCGTGTCGAGCGCGCGCAGTAGCGCGGGTTGCAGCTCGAGCGCGAGCTCGCCGATCTCGTCGAGAAACAGCGTGCCCCCGTGCGCCTCGGCAAACACCCCGCGGCGGTCGGTCAGCGCACCGGTATACGCGCCCTTGACGTGACCGAACAGGATCGACGCGATCAGGTCGCGCGGCACCGAGCCACAGTCGAATGTGATGAAGGGCCCGTGGCGGCGTGCCGAGTGCGCGTGGACCTCCGCCGCGATCAGTTCCTTGCCGGTTCCGGTGTCGCCTTCGATCAACACGGTCGCATTGGTCGGCGCGGCTTCCTGGAGCAGCGTGAACAGCTGCCGCATCCGCGAATCCCCGCCGACGAGCGAACCGAACGCACCAGCGCTCGCCGGCTCGGGCTCGACGAATTCCTCGTCGGGAACCAGTTTGATCACCGTGCGGCCGATCTTGATCTGATCGCCGAACCCGATCGGTGCGCGCTCGAAGCGCCGCCCGGCGATCGTCACGCCGTTCGTCGAGTCGCAGTCGCTCACGATGAATTCGCCGTCGACGATCGACACTTCGAGGTGGCGGCGCGACACCGTCGAGTCGGTGAGCACGAGCGTGCACTTCGAGCTCGAGCCGAAACTGATCGGTTGATCGATGATGCGTACGCGCGCGCCGCGATCAGGACCACCGATCACGAGGAACAGTCCGCCCTGGTTTTGCCGCGAGCAAACCGGTGCCTCGTCGAGGAGACCCGTCACAGTGGACCGATCGCGCGACATCCCGGACGGTGAGCTTCGAACATTCGGATCGCATCCGGCAAGCGTTGTTTTCGCGACGCAACGCGTTGGCTGCACGGCGAAACGAAACCCCCGGGAAGATCCGGCGCGCCGATGCGTCGGGCAGGCATGACGTTGCAACTCACGCTCTTGATCGCACTGGTTACTGCTTGCACGCCCTCGATCAACCAGGCCGCACGGACCGATGTCGATCGCCGGATCGCCACGCTTACCCCGTCGGATCGCCGAGTTGACGCACCGCTCGCCGCCACGCCGCAGCCGCTTGCGGTCGGCCAGTGGATCACCCTACGGCAGACCGACCGGGAACAGCGGCCGTCGCTCAGCACGCTCAAGATCGTGGGCGCCGAGGGTGACGCGTTCTGGCTCGAAGTGGTGACCGACAGCTACTTCGGGTCGAGCGGCATGAAGATGCTGGTCGCGTTCGGCGATCGCACCGATCCAACACGATTCGAGATTCGGCGGGCAGTCACGCGCGATGGCGCCGGACGCGTCACCGAGATGCCGTCTGCCGTCATCCAGTTCATGCGCAGCACGTTCCAACCGGTGCTCGACTCGATGGTACTGCGCTGGGACGCGTTGCCGCAGCAAGACGCGAGCGTCGCAGCGGGCACGTTCACCGGCTGCTACCACGGACGCTCATCGGTCGCCGTCGCCGGCCAGTCGACGACGAGCGAGGTGTGGTGGCACCCCGAAGTTCCGATCAACGGCGTCGTCAAGACCGTCGGCGTCGGGGAACCGACCGCGACCGAGCTCGTCGACTTCGGCCGCGAAGGCGCACGATCGTCGTTCTAGCTCACAGGTTCGGCGCGATGCCGAGCCAGAACACGAGGCTGCTGAACAACACGAGCACGAGGATCGCGATCACCATCGTGTTGTTCGACGGGTCGACGGGCTGCTCGTTCTTCGGGTGCGTGATCTCGATCTGGGGCTCTTCGACGTCAGTGCCTGCGCTCGGCTGCCACGCCGCCGCCTCGGTGCGCATCGACGGCCGCGACGTGCGCGGGATGGGTTTGCCGGAATCCGAGCCGGGCTTCTCGCCGGTCGCGATCGCCGTCATGTCCATCGGGATCAGCTCTTTGACCAGCCGGCCGAGCGTGGACGGCTCGGTGTCCCAGTCATTGTTGCTCGCGACTGCCCTGAGGTCTTGCGAGATCTCGAGCGCATCCTGGTAGCGCTCCTCGCGAGCACGCGACAGCGCGCGCATCACGATGTGATCGACCGCCGGCGGAATCTCGGTCGAGCGCTCCGACGGTTTCGGGACCCCTTCTTCGAGGATCGCGTAGAGCATCTGCATGTCGGTGTCGCGTTTGAACAGCCGCTTGCCGACGAACATCTCCCACATCATGGTGCCGAGCGAGAAGATGTCGGTGCGGTGATCGAGCGGCTGCGACTTGATCTGTTCGGGCGACATATAGCCGTACTTGCCCTTCAGCGACGTCGCGTGCGTCGCCTCGGCGTGCAGCGCTTTGGCGATGCCGAAGTCGACGAGCTTGATCTGGCCGTCGTAGCCGACGATCACGTTCGACGGGCTGACGTCGCGATGGATGACATTGCGAGGCGCGCCGTCGGGGCCGGGCTCGAAATAGGCGTAGTGCAGCGCTTCGCAGATCGCGTTCGTGATCCGCGCGACGGTGCCGAACGGCAGACCTGCCTTTTGCTTGCGCGCACGTTCGCGGAGCATCGCGAGCACGGTGCCGCCGCGCACGTACTCCATCGCGATCACGTAGCCGTTGTTGCCATCCTCGAACAGCTCGTAGATGTGCGCGATGTTCGCGTGCGACAAGTTCGCCGCGATCTGCGCTTCGTTGAGGAACATGTCGACGAACACGGCGTCGGACATGAACTGCGGGTGCAGGCGTTTGAGCACGACGTACCGCGAGAACGCGCTCGGTCCACGTTGGCGGGCGAGGAACACCTCTCCCATGCCGCCGGTGGCGATCTTCTGCAGCACGTCGTAGTTGCCGATTTGCCCGACGGGAGGCCCGGTCGGTGACGGCGTCGGCCGCTCAGTTGACATCCCCGTACTCCCAGTACAGTGAGAATGACGTACGGATTTCGGGATAGGTGAAATATTCGCCGTTGAACTTGAAGGTGTGGGTGGAGCCGTCGACCTTGACGGCGACGAAGCGGACCGGGCGGAGCACGATGCCCAGCGTCGTCTTGTAGAAGATGCCGTCGTCGGCAACGCCGGCTTCGTTGTCGCCACCGTAGTCCTCGTTCTGGATGTTCTCTTTGTTGTCGTAGTAGTCGAGCTGGGCGTACGGCACGAGCTCCCATTTACCGGCCTGGATCTCGTAGCCGGCACGCACGTAGGCCGCGCGGATCTGGTAGCTGACGTTCGTGATCACGTTCATCGCGACCGGATCGCTCGGATCCATGAAGAAGCGATCGAGCTGCGGCTGGTACAGACCGGCCTCCGCGGCGAGGGTCGCCACGCGATCGGGATCGCGTTCGGCGTCGTGCACACCCGCCGTGTACTCGGCCTGGAGCGTGACCCCAGCGGTCATCAGCTGAGCGAACAGCGAGTACACCTTGAAGTCGTCCGTCGCCATCCAGTTCGCGACGCCGCCGATCGGGTTGCCAGCGTCGACGTCGCCCGCGGGCGTGGCCGCACCGTTCGTCGAGTAGTACGACGCGCCGATCACGATGCCGGGTTGGAAATTGAAGCGCAGGTCGGCGCCCATCGGAATCTGGCCTGATTCGCGCTCGTCGTTACCGGTCGACAGCGCGTACGAGATCGTCGCGTCGCCCGACGACAGCTTGCCGTGCAGCATCGCGTTCGTCGTACGCGTCAGCATCAAGTGGTCGGTGTCGAACATCTCGGGCGGCTCGATGCCGATGAAGGTCGGCACCGCATCGAGGATCTCGTTGTAGAGACCGAATCGCCGGTACGTCTTGCCGAGGCGGAAATTGAACAGGTCGCGATAGAGCGGAATCTCGAGCCACGCGTTACGCAGACCGATCGACGCGTCCTCGTTTGGTGCACCCGATCCGGGCGCGGCGAGGTTGATGAAGTAGCGATACGAGCCGAACACGTTGCCCTGCAGCATCACGTGGAAGTTCGTCAGGTCCCACTCACCGGGACTGCCGGCCTCGATCGTCTGGCCCGCGCTATTGACGCCGACCGGCACCGCCGCGCTCTTCTCGTAGTGCGCGTCCAGGTAGCCGTACAGCTTCGCCGTGAACACGGCAGGTGCCGCGCCAGTATCCTCTTCGTCGATCACCGGCGGGGTTGGCTCGGTCGTGGTCGGCGGCGCGGTCTCGACAGGTGGTGTTGTCGTGGTCGTGCCCGGATCCGTCGTCGGAGTCGCCGAGCCCGAGGCCGGAGTCGAAGACCCAGATCCCGTCGTCGGTGGAGTCGGGTTGGGCTGACCACTCGCGAGGAGCGGAACCGTCGCGAGCGTTCCGGACAGGACAACGATGAAGTGCCGCAAACGGACCTCCTATTTGAGTCGAACCAAGCGTACTGAAGAGGTATCTGCGGGCAGCTCCGATTCCATGACGTAGCCGAAGCCGCCGCTAGTCGCGCCGACCTTCGACACCACGGTCTTGCCCGAAGAGATCACGGGCGGCGCGATGCCGCCACCCGATAGCTGGATCTCGCTCCAGTGTTCGACAAACGCGCCGCCGCTCATGCGTAGGATCGAGCCGTAGAACTTCTTCGCGGCGGCGGTGCCGGTGGGACGATTCATGGGCCGAGCGGTCGTGCCGTTCGGCCACACACTCGAGCGCCCGAGATAGACGTTGCGAATCTGTTCGGCCGACATCGATGGTGTGCTCGGGCCGAGCACGAGTACGAGCACGTCGACCTTCGGTTCGACCGGCGTTTCTTGTTGCTTCTGTTTCGCGATCGCCTCGAGCCGCGCTTTCTCCGCCGCCGCACGTGCTTGCGCCGCTTCGGCTTCCGCTCGCTCCTTCGCGAGCTTTTGTTTCTCGATCTCGGCGGCCATGCGCGCCTGTTCCGCGGAAGCGCGCTCTTGCTCGAGCTTCTTGCGCGCGCGCTCGCGATCCTCTTGCTCCTGGCGCTGGCGCTCTTCTTCGCGCCGCCGCTCCTCCTTCTCTTTCTTCTGCTGCGCGAGGAGCTCGGCGCGCGTCAGCTTTTTCTGCTTCGGCTGCCTCTCGACCGTCTCGTTGTTGGTGGTGTCGATCTTCTGCGTCGTCACTTCGACTGCAGCATCTTGCTGCACCACTTCGACGGCCGCGTCGACCGGCGGCGCGACGCGCGGCTCCTCACGTGGCTGTTCGATTACAGCTGCATCGGATGTCGTGAGGGCGACGGTCCCCTGAGCAGGCTTCTGCTCGCCGCGCGAGCGACGGATGACCACGAATGCAACGACTTGCGCGACGACGAGCACGACTGCAAGCACCAGGACCGGCTTGTGCCACGCCGGTCGCCCTGTCCCCGAAGGCATACCTACAAGCTTCAGGTTAGCGGGCCGGTGCGGTCAAGGGCATGGCCGAAGGTTCAGTCCTCCCACATTCCCTCATGCGAATGCGATTGCACTCCAGGTGCAGCTTATGCGCGCTGCTGGTTCGCGCTGACGATTCGCAACACCTCGATGTAGCCGCGCACGAGTGAGCTCGCCGGCAATACGTCGCGCGCCGCGAGGACGCGATGGAGCGCGGGCAGCTGCCACCACGGCACGGTCGGTAACAGATGATGTTCGAGGTGAAAATTGACGTTGAGCGGGGCGAACGTGATCCGTGCGAGCCACCCGGCGCGAGTCGTTCGCGTGTTGCGGAGCTGATCGGCCGTGCGTTCGGTGCAGGCATGTTCCGCAAGTGAGCGCACACGCAACACCAAGCTGAACATCGTGAGATATGCGACCGCCCACGCCAGGAAAACCCACCCGGACCCGACGAAAGATAGAATCCCAAACAGGACTGCATTCGCGAGCGTCGGCTTCCAGATGTTTCGCGCGAGCGCCCACACGTGGTAGCCGAGCGAGCGGAACGGCGCGCGCGTCGGGTTGCCGCCGACGTCGAAGCGCAGCAGCTCGGCATCGATCGCCAGCAATGCGATCACGCGGCGGACGCCACTCGCGCCACTCACGTCGCGCAGGATCTTCCGCCGCAGCGACGCACGGCTCATCGGCTCGGCGAGCGCGAGGCCGAGGTCCGGGTCGCGATCGGTGCCGGTATGCGCGTGATGACCGAGGTGATGCTTGCGGTAACGCGCAGTGTCGGACCACATCGGCCGGGCGCACAACCAATCGGTGAGGTGCTCGTTGAGCCAGCGCGTACGAAACAGCGTGCCGTGCGCCGCGTCGTGCATCGCCACTGCGAGTGCGAGTTGGCGGCCGCCGAGCACGATCACGACGCCGACGAACACGAGCGGGTGTGGCTGCCACGCGAGCACGGCGAAGCACGCCGCGATCCCGAGCCAGATCCACGCGATCGCGAGCGCGCCCGCGAGATTCGAGCTGCGCGTGAACGAGCGAATCTCGTCGCGCGACAGCACATCGGTAATGGTCAGCTCAGTTGCGCGCATGCTCGCGATGCTCCGTGTTGACGAGACCTTTGGGGACGGCGAACAACCGCATCCACAGCCGGCGACCCGTGGTGTCGAGACGCTTGGCCGCTTCGAGCAGCGCCCGTCGTTCCGCGACATCGACGAGCGGCTCCGGCAGGCGCGGATCGAACATGATCTTGCGCAGCACGTCGCCGCCGAAGAAGAACGCTTCGCGCGCGGCTGTGCGCAGCGGCAGCTCGTCGATCGCGATCAACCAACGTTCGATGCGCTCGCGCGTCTGCACGTAGCCTTGGGTCAGGCGCTCGGCCGCCCACAGTCGGCGCGCGCGCTGTTCAGTCGCGGCGTCGAGCTCGGTCGCGAGCAACACGATCGCGGTCTCCTCGACGCCGAGCGCGTACAACTGTTCGCGCAATGCGGCGACGCCACCGTCGAGATTGTTCGGTCGCATCGCGAGCGCGCGGGCCGAAGGGCGATCAAGCGCGCGAAACCCGAGTAGACCGAGCGCGCGCTTGCGCCGGCGAGCGGCCACGCGATCCGCCGTACCCACCGCGAAGTGCACGCATGCCCAGCTGCCGTCCCACGGTCGCACTTGTTTCTCGAGCTCACGCCAGCTCGTGATCTGCTTGGTCAGCGCGCGCGTCGTCTTGCCGAGCTGATACAGGCCGCGCCCCGACGTCTCGAGCGTCCCGTCGGCGACCAATCGAGTCAGCGTCACGCGCACGTTGTTCGCCTCGATACCGAGCAGCTCGGCAGCGGCGACCAGCATCGCGGCCGGAGCGTCGACGCCGGGATTGACCGACATCAGCTCCAGGATGATCCGCTTCGCGGTCGGCTTCACTCCGATATTACAGCACGAGGTCGAACATGCTACAATAAGTAATAACCGATCGTGGTTCGTCGACCGCGGCAAGACCGCTAGGCTCGCGGGCATGGCGACGACGCTTCCCGCGCAATCCCGTACGCCCCGTTACCGCGTCGACGATGCCGAGCCGGTCGTCGATATCCGCATCTCGAACATCGAGCGGCTGTTCGACAACCGCGATCCGGCGCCGTTTCGAGAACGCGATCTCGATCCGAGCCTGGTCGTGTACCTGCGCGACGCCGCCGAAGATCTCGCAGCAGCCGAGCGCTTCCGCATCCTATTTTGGCTCGACCAACCGTGCGGGCCCGGCGAGATCGAGACTGCGTTTCGCGCTCACTTCGAGTACGAGCTCGATCGTGTCGATCGCCAGCGCCGCCGCGAGCGCCGCACCGGTGCGATCGCGCTCGCGATCGCCGTTGTCGCGATCATCGTGCTCGTTTCGCTCGGCGAGCTCGTCGTCCGTTTCGTCGCGGGAACGGTCGGCGCGGGGCTCAAAGAAGGGCTCGTGATCTCGGGTTGGGTCCTGATGTGGAAACCCGTTGATGTGCTGGTCTATGACAGCATCACGTGGCGCCGCGAGCGTCGCATTCTGCGCAAGTTGCTCGCCGCACCCATCGAGACGCGAATCGGCAGCGCGCCGCCACCGACCGGGGTGCCGGAATCGCACGACTAATTCTGCTTTTGTCGCAGAGACGTGACCGGGTCATGACGAGCCGTCAGTACGGTGGTCCGTATGCTGGATGGATGCACGCAAGCAGTCTGGCGAAGGCATCTCTCGTACCGCAGTCGACCTACGTGCGCGAGCTGCGGCCCGACTTGCCGCCGGACGCGTTCGAGCCGGCTCGGTCGCGGGTCGTGCTCGTCCCCGTACAGCTTGCCGTGATCACCGTCGCGACGATCGCGATCGCCGCTGGCTGGGTGCCGTGGCTCGTCGTCCCGCTGCTCTCGCTCGTCATCGGGGTCAGCTTCGCTGGCCTGACGTTCGTCGCGCACGAAGCGATCCACGGTGGCATCGTGCGCGGGCGAGTGGCGCGTCAGGTTGTCGGCTGGCTCGGCTTCTTGCCGTTCACGCTGTCACCGAAGCTGTGGGCGGCGTGGCACGATCGCGTCCACCACGCGAACGCGAACCTGCCCGAGGATCCAGACATGTACCCGACGCTCGCCGAGTATCGCGCGAGCGGCAAGATCCGGTTCCTGGTCGATGCGTTCTCGCTCGGCGGCCGGCGCTGGCGCGGTGGGCTCAGCCTGATCCTCGGCTACACGGTGCAGAGTGCGCACCAGCTGTTGGTCGCGCGACGCTACTTGAAGCCGCGCGCGCTGAAGCTCGCCCTCGTCGAGACGGCCGCCGGAATCACCGTGTGGGCAGTCGTCGCTGCACTCGTCGGCTTCGTGCCGTTTCTGTTCGTCTACGTGCTTCCGCTGCTCATCGCGAACGTGATCGTGATGTCGTTTATTCTGACCAACCATGGTCTCAGCCCACGCGTCGAGATCAACGACCCGTTGGTGAGCGGCTTGAGTGTCACCGCACCACGCTGGATCGAGTTGCTCACGCTGCAGTTCGGCTACCACGTCGAGCACCATCTGTTTCCGGCGATGAGCTCGCGCCATGCGCGCCGTGTTCGCGATCTACTGCGCGTGCGCTGGCCGGCGCGCTATCAGTCGATGTCTCTGTACCGCGCGCTCTCCGAGCTGCACCGCACCGCGCGTGTTTACAAGGACGCGGCGACGCTGGTCGACCCGCGCACCGGCCGCGAGTACGCGACGCTGATGCCCGGTTGAGCACGTGCCCAGATCTGCCGGATCGATCACACGCGCGTGGCCGGGGCTCGCGTAGGCTCTGCCCCATGATCGACAAGCTGATTAGCGGTGTGCTCGCAGTCGTGCTCGTGGGATGTGGCGACGATGGCGGCGGTGGTGGTGGCGTCGCCGACGCGCCGCAAGGTGGTGGCGATAGCGCCGGTTCTGATTCCGGCGGCGGATCGAATCTCGTCGACGGCGTGATCGTGCCCGTCGGCGGTGGCATGCCGCCAACCACGGGCAAGACGTTCGTCATCTGGCCCTCCGACATCGGCCAGGGCGACTTCGCATACAAGTACGGCGAAGGCACGGCGACCGCGACCACGTTCACCGCGAACGTGACGCCACCGGTACCGAACGACGCGACGTTCGGCGGCATGCTCGGCGTCGGGTTCGTGGTGCTCGTGCAGAGCGGCACGACGCTCCCCGACGGCGTCGTGCCCGACAGTTTCTTTTCGAGCATGGTGCT
>DATDCH010000742.1:0-4146 GCA_036524455.1 Kofleriaceae bacterium
GGCGATTTCGTCGCTATGGCATCCGCGCCAGCCACGCGGGCAGCTCGCCGAGCAACCGCCGCATGACGACGTCGGCGCCCACCGCGAACGTGTCCATGTTCCCGTACGCCTCGCCGGTCTCGCGAGTCACGAGGTCCGAAACGCCGCGCAGGATCAGCACGCGCGTCTGATTGCGCGCGCACGTGTACGCGATGGCACCGCTCTCCCAGTCGCCGGCAACGGCGCCGTACTTCGTCGCGAGCTCACCGAGCTCGGCGGGCACGAGGTCGCGGTCTCCGGACACGAGCAGCGTGCGTTTGACGTTGCTCGGATACGGTTCGGCTAGCCAGCCGAGATCGATCGTGACGCTGTACGCGGCGATCGCCTCTGCCGAGTCTCCCATCGCCTCCTTGATGTCGTAGATGATCGTGCGGTCGGCGAGCACCACGGCGTGCTTCTCGATCGCACCCGCGAATCCGCCCGCGGTCCCGAGGTTCACCACGTAGCGAGGCTTCCAGCGATCGATCGCGTATTGCGCGGAACCGGCCGCCGCTACCTTGCCCCAGCCGCCGTGAAACATCACGACGCGCGTCGGCGCGCCATTGACGTCGACAACGTGCTCGAACGACTCGCCCCATGGCGTGGGCTCGAGTCGAGCGCGCGGAAACACGGCTTTCACTACTTTCCATTCCGTGTTCGCTGAAACGATGACCACCGCCTTCGGCGACTCAGCGGTGGGCGACGCGACAGGCGTCGCGCGTGCGCACGCACCCAACGCAACGACAGCGAGGCTCAGCTTCGCGATCACTACTGCACTACACGCGTTTGCCGACGGCGACGCCGGCGGGACGCAACGTGTCCTCGCCGATGAGATAGCCCTCGCGCGTCACGTCGATCACGCGGCCATCTTGTGCGGCATCGGTGACCGAGACCATCGCGATCGCCTCGTGGCGTTGCGGATCGAACTTCTCGCCGAGCGCAGGCGCGTGGGTCACGCCGAACTGACCGAGCCGCGTGAGCATGCTGCGACGGACGAGATCGAGCCCGGCCACCACGTCTGCGGATTCCACGTGTAGCTTCGCGGCGGCGATCGCGCGATCGAGATCGTCCACGACCGGCAGGAAGCTCTCGAGCAGCCTGCGCGTGCGGTGCTCGAGCTCCTTGGTCGACGCACTTTCCAACCGCTTGCCCGCCGCTTCGATCGCGGCGTGGGCTTGCTCGGCACGTTCGTTCGCGCGCTGGAGCTCCACCTCCTTCTTCGCGAGCAGCGCATTCACCTCTTCGATCTCGGCCTCGAGCGTCGCGATGTACTCGTCCTGCTTTTCAGGCGCGGCAGTCGACGCCTCGCCAAGCATGTCGTCCAGCTCCTTCGCAGCAGCAACGGCATCGAATTCGGGAGGCTCGGGATCGGGCACCATGGGCGCAGGGTAGCCGACGAACGACGCGACGCTTGTTGCCGCGCCGAAAGACGTTCTTCGTGCGACGCGCGTTGGCGCTGTTGGTTCGCGATCGAAGATGTCGAATATTTAGTTTATCTAGAGCAAATTTAATTGTCTAGTTGCAACTCTTCCCGGGATCTCTTCTGAACACTTACACCTACTTGTGGCGTTCGAGGTTTGGTCCGCTGTTTGTAATAGGGACCGACCATCATGCGTAACCTCAACTCGATTATCACGGTCCTCTTCCTCTCCTTCGCCACCATCTCCGCTGTCGGCTGCGCTGCAGGCGGCGACGAATACGGTGACGAGTACGACGGCGCCGAGTCGAGCGCGACCGCGCCCGGCAAGATCGACCTCTATCAGTCGTCGGACAGCCAGTGGCGCTTCCGCGTTCGCGCGGGCAATGGCGCCACGCTGCTCAGCTCGGAGGCGTACGTCTCGAAGGCTGGCGCGCAGAATGGCATCGCGTCGGTGCTCGAGAACGGCGTTGACCCGGCGATGTACCAAGTGAACCAGACGGCGTCGGGCAAGTTCAACCTCCGCCTCCGCGCCGCGAACTACGAAGTGATCGGCTTCACCCAGCAGTACTCGACGAAGTCGAACGCGACTCGCGCGATCGGTTCGTGCGTCCGCGCGATCACCACGTACCTCGACTCGGTCGAGGGCGCGACGCAGCAGAGCGCCGAGTAAGCGCGATCCTGCATCGAAGGTCGTGCGACGCGGCGAAGGCTGCGCAATCGCCGGCCTTCCGCCTGTTATCGACCTGATATCGGGGATTGACCATCGGGCGCGGCACAGTCACTCGCATGCGCGCCCATGCGAGAAGCTCGATCACACTGCTGTTCGTTCCGTCGCTCGCTCTGCTCGGTTGCGACGACAACACAAGCTCCACGGCGCAACACGCGACCTGCCCGCCACCGGGCACGTTCCAGCATGCGGTCTGCGTGTGCGAAGACCTCGAGCACGTCGGCGCGTTGTTCGCGAAGGACGGGCCTTCGGGTCCCGGCTCGGTCGGTATCAACGGTCGAACCGACCTGGTCGGCTACTCGGAATCGACCGGCGATTGGATCGCGTGGGAAGGCTTCGCCGCGGTCGGCGTGACGGTGGGCGATTCGCTCATCACGTCCAAGACACTGTCGTCGGTAGGTGACGTGAGAATCGGTGGCGATGCCGTGATCGGCGGTGACCTGTCGTGCGTAGGCGAGGTCAAGATCGGCGGCACGCTGGAGCTCGGCGGCAAAGAGCACGTCGTCGGGCTCATGGACATCGCCAAGCGGGCCGCGTATTCCGCGCCGGCCGGCCCTCCGTGTAACTGCGATCCGTCGACGTTCTTCGACGTCGAGGGAGCGATCGCAGCCGCGAAGCAGGCCGCGACTGGCGCGTCGAGCTGGGACCAGGTCGGTGCCAAAGAGATTCGACTGACGGGCGGCAATTACTACGTGACGTCGGCCGACGTGATCGGCAAGACGACGATCTACGTCGATGCGACGTCGTCGGTGTTCGTCGACGGTTCGCTTCGCCAGGTCGGCGCCGAGCAGTGGAAGCTCGCGCCCGGCGCAACGCTCGATCTGTTTGTCGGCGGCGACGTCGCGAGCGTCGGTCAGCTGATCGTCGGCAACCCGGCTGATCCGGCCGCGTTCAGGCTCTATATCGGCGGCAGCGGCGGAACGAGCGTCGGCGCGGTCGGCGACACGCGATTCTATGGCTCGGTCTACGCACCACGCTCGCGCGTCGCGTACGTCGGCAACGCGGTGATCGTCGGCGCAATCTTCGCCAAGAACATCGCCGGCGTCGGTGCATTGACGATCGAGTACGGCACGCCGTCGAGCCAGCCGACCTCATGCGATCCGCCGCCCGGCGGCAGCGACGGCGATGCGCCCGTGTTTCTGTAGCGCACGTTCTCGCCTGCATTGACGGACTGCAAACCGTGCTACCGCGCGTTGCGTTGCAACGCAGGTTGCACGCGTCATTTTCGGTGATGCGGCTTGCTCCCGGCGAGATCGTGAAAATGACTTCGTTCTTCAGGCTCGTGATCCGCTTGCTCGCCGAGGACGCGCGCGCGACCCTCGTCGTGGGTCGTGGTGTTGCGCGGGCTTATCGCTGGAACGAGAACGATGACGATCGCCGCCGACCGCCTCGAGAACCTGATCCTCGCGCGAATCAAGACCAGCCCTCGACCGCTGGCTTCGCACGAGATCGCGCAGGCGTTGTATCGGTTCGCGCCCGCAAGCCTCGGCGAGCCGGCGTGGCGCGATCACGTCGAGCGCGTCGTCGACGATCTCGCTGCCCGCGGCATCGGGCCGAAGGATCTCGCCCGCCGCCTCGGCAAGCACGCCTCGCGCACGTGGGCGCACTACGTCGATCGCTTGTTCCCCGCGCTCGCGCTCGGCATCGAGCCCGGCGACGTGAAGGCTCACGCAAAGCTGTCGGGGCGCGATGCGTGGACAGCCGCCATTGCCGCGCGTGGGCTCGGCCTGTGGACCGACGGGCCGCCGCCGTCGCTGTCGAGCGTGCTCGACGCATACGCGTGGCGGCAGCTCGGGCTCGCCGGCCGCCCGAAGCGCTGTCCACCCGAAGTGCGCGCCGTGTTCTTACAACGCGAGCTCGGCACCGATCCCGGCCCGCCCGATCGGTTGTTGCGGCTCTACGCTGCGCGCTACCTCGATGCGCCGCGGCCCGAGCTGCGCGCGCTACTCGACGCACTCGTGCGACGCTGGCTCGCCGCACC
>DATDCH010000743.1:0-7145 GCA_036524455.1 Kofleriaceae bacterium
TAACGGCGCCTACATTCGCCCAACGAGTGGCGGTGCCGCAGTGCAGCTCGGCGCCGCAGTGCCGTGGGACATCGCACCCGAACGCGGTGTCCTGTGCACGACTTACGCTGCCCAGCTCGCGGCGTTTCCGCTGCAGGCGGGGCCGCCGCGCAAGATCGAGACGGGCCTTGCACGCACGCGGTGGGCGCGGTGGTGCGCCGGCGATGCACTCGTCGCGGTGGGCACGCTCGGCGATCGTCCCGCGCGTGTATGGCGGTTCGACGGTACGCTGACGCCGCTGACCGCAGAACGCGTCGTCGGGCTCGGCGCGGTCAGCCCCGATGGACGCACGCTCGCGTTGATCGCCGACGATCGGTTGCTCGTCATCGAGATCGCCGGTGCGCAGCAACGCCATGTGGCAGGCGACTTCCACGACGAGCTCGTGTGCGGGTGGTCCGCAGATGGCCGTGGCGTGCTCGTGCGCAGCAAAACGCTGCCGATCCAGATTCGCCGCGTCGATCTCGCGACGGGCAGCTCGTCATCGGTCGTCACCATCACACCGCCGCCAGTTGGTCTGCGTGGTGTGAGCGCGGTGGTCACGAGCCTCGATGCCACCGCGTACGCGTATAGCTACGGGCAGGAGCTGTCGCGGCTCTACAGCATGACCACGGAACAGCTGTAGCGCTGACCACGACAGGGCCTGGACTCGACGAGACCATTCTTCAGCTCGTCGACGACGCGTTGCGCCGACGCAGCCGTTGAACCGCTACTCGCAGTAGCGCCGAGCAGGTTGCAGCCGCGAGGTGTTTGCGCCATCTTCGCGGCAGCTATGCATCTCCATCGTTTCAGCGCTGTCATGTTCGGTCTTCTGCTCACCACCACGGCTTGCGAGAACAAGAGCAAGCCGAAAGACACACCGGCGGATCCCGCTGCGCAAAAACCGGCCGGCGAGAGTCCGACGCCGGTTGGCAAGACGCCGGAGCTGCCGGCGCAGCCGAGCCCCGATCCGACGCCCGGTGCCGACGTGCGGCCGCCGGTTGCAGCCGACCTCGCCGAGTACACGAAGGATCTGCCGGGCAGCGGCAGCAAGCTGATGGCCAAGATCGAGACGTCGATGGGCGCATTCAACTGCGAGCTCTACGGCGACAAAGCGCCGATGACGGTCGCGAACTTCGTCGGGCTCGCGACGGGCAAGAAGTCGTGGCTCAATCCGAAGACCGGCAACGTCGAGCGCGGCAAGCCGTACTTCGACGGCATCACGTTCCACCGCGTGATCCCCGGCTTCATGATCCAGGGCGGCGATCCGCTCGGCATGGGCACCGGCGGCCCGGGCTATTCGTTCAACGACGAGATCTGGCAGGGCGCGCACGTCGCGCCGGGCGTGCTCGCGATGGCGAACGCCGGCATTCGCGGCGGCGGCGGCACGAACGGCAGCCAGTTCTTCGTGATGGAAGGTGAGCGCGGCGACCTCGATCCGAAACACACCGTGTTCGGAAAGTGCGCAGAGCTCGACCTGGTCAAGAAGATCACGCGCGTGCCGGCCGAGAACGACAAGCCGGTGCAGGACGTCACGATCACCAAGATCACGTTCACGAAGGCATAACCGCCGCGTAACCGTTCCGCGTGCGGCACGCACTGTGCCGTCATGCGCATCATTGCGTCCGCCCTCGCTGCGTCTCTGATCACTGGCTGCGGCGCGGCTCGCCCGCAGCGGCCGATGCAGCTCCAGCGCGTGATCTTGTACCAGAACGGCATCGGCTATTTCGAGCGCGCTGGTCACGTGCACGGCGAGACCTTGCACCTGACATTCTCGCGCGGCGAGCTCGACGACGTGCTCAAGACGTTGACCGTGATCGACCGGCTCGGCGCCGGTGTCGCGACGGTCGACGTGCCCATGCCCGATGACAAGGCCAAGACGATCGGGCTCGGCGTGCGGATGAGCGCCGGCCGCGTCCATGACGTCAAGGTCAGCTACGCGGTGCCGACGCCGACGTGGAAGGCCGCGTATCGCGTCGTGCTCGACGACAAAGATCGCAAGCAGAGCCTGATCCAAGGCTGGGCGATGGTGAACAACGTGTCGCAGGAGGACTGGCGCGACGTCTCGCTCACGCTCGCGACCGGCGCACCGATGTCGTTCGTGCACGACCTGCACACGCCCGAGTTCGTCAAGCGGCCCGACATCCACGGCAACCTGATCGCGCCGACCGTGATCGGCCCGATCGAGCCCGAGAAGCACGGTGCGTCCGACGCGGATCGCGACGGCATCTCCGACATCGACGACGTCTGCCCCGACACGACCGAGGATCGCGACTCATTCGAGGATAGCGACGGCTGCCCCGAGGCCGATAACGACCGCGATCGCGTCAGCGACTCCGGCGACAAGTGCCCGAACGAGCCGGAGACGTTCAATGGCTACGAGGACGACGACGGCTGCCCCGATCGCGGCCGCGTCGTCGTGACCAGCTCCTCGATCGAGGTGCTCGATCAGGTCTACTTCGCGAAGGGCAGCGACACGATCAAGACCGAGTCGGCGCCGATCCTCGACGCGGTCGCCGCTACCCTGCGCGGCAACCCCGACATCGTGAAGATCGAGGTCGGCGGTCACGCCAGTGACGACGAAGGCGAGGCGTGGGCGCTCGCGTCGCGGCGCGCCTCGGCGGTGCGGCAGGCGCTGATCCAGCGCGGTGTCGACAGCCGGCGCCTCGTGATCGTTCCCTACGGCACGACGCGGCCGCTCGACCACCGCAGCGGCGACGCAGCACGGCACAAGAACCGCCGTGTCGACTTCTTGATCGCGCAGCGCCAGGAGGTGGTCAACGCGCCACCGCCGCGCCGCGCGCCGATGCGTGTCGATACCAAGACCGCGCAGACCGCCGTGCACACGTCGAGCAAGCCGGCGGATGTCGCCGGTACCGTCCGCTACGAGCTCTCGGAGCCGGTGACGATCCGCAAGGGCAGCTCGTCGCTGGTGTCGATCCTCAACAAGCCGATCACCGCAGAGGACGTCTACCTGTTCCGTCCCGACGGCAACGCACCGGGCAGCGCGCGCCACCCGTTCCGCGCGGTCCGCCTGCTCAACGATTCGGGCTTCATGCTCGAGCCCGGCCCGATCGCGATCTTCGCGCGCGGCACGTTCGTCGGCGACAGCATGGTCGGTCGGCTCAACGTCGCGGAGAGCGCGTGGATCCCGTACGCGCTCGATGGCGCGACCTCGGTGACGAGCGTGACCGACGACAGTGAGCGTCCGATCAAGATCCTCGCGATCCAACGCGGCGTGATGACCGTCGAGAACGCGGGTGTGCGCGCAACGAAGTATTCGATCTCAGCGGGCCATGATCCGGCCAAGGTGATCTATCTGCGTCACGGCAAGCTCGGCGGCTACACCGCGAAGGAGCTGCCGCCCGGCACGCAAGACCGCGGCGATTCGTATTTGATCCCGCTGCCACTGCAGTCGGCGAAGACGAGCGTGCTCCAGCTCGAGGAGCGCCAACCGCGCCGGCAGACGATCCACATCCTCGACGCCGGCGCGACCGAGATCGGCCTCTACGTCGAGGGCTCGCACCTGCCCGCGCCGGTCAAGGACAAGCTCGCCGAGGCGATCGCGCTGCGCAAGGAGATGGGCAAGCTCGAGGAGAACCTCGAGAGCCTGCGCGAACGCCTCGTCGATCTCGCGGAGCGCGCCGACGAGATCCGCGAAAATCTAAAGTCGCTCGAGAAGGTGCGCGGCGCCGACGCCTTGAAGAAGAAGCTGGTCGCCAGCCTCACCGCGGTGACCGGCGAAGCCGATACACTCGCACGCAAGCTCGGCACCGAGAGCGAAGCGCTCGCGACCGCGCGCAACAAGCTGCAAGACTCGCTGCGCGAGATCAACGTCGACGCGACGTAGGCGCTTCGTCGTCGTCGTAGACGCGCGGCTCCTCGTCGATCGTCACGTCGTCGCTGGCGACCTCGCGCACCGCGGGTGGTGTGTCAAACCGCGGGCGTACGGGCAGCGCCTGCGTCACGCGCTCCTCGAGCGCTTGCTCGGGATCCACGTGGGTGTCCTCATCGGTGTTCTCGTCGGTGACCCGAGTGCGTCGCGACACGCGTCGAGCATACCGCGGATCAGCGGAACAAACGGCCGCGCAGATCCGGAGCGGGTTGCGCGATGACCTCGAGCCCGACGAGCCGATCGCTGGCCGCCGCGGTCGCGGCGATGGCCGCCGCCTCGATCGCGTCGAGCGTACCGGTGAGCGTGAAGTACGCCTTGCCGGCGAGGTCGACCGCGAACCGCGTGTCGCGCACGAGCACATCCGCCACTTTGCACGCAGCATCGGCGGCGGCGATCGCCGCGCACACCGTCTTGGTCTCGATGATCGCGACCGCCTCGGCTCCCGCGTCGGCCGACCAGTCCGGCGGCGCGACCGGTGCACCGAGCATTCCCCACACCTGCGGATCGGCGGCAGACAGCTCGACGCGATCGAGCAGCAAGTCTCCCGCGATCCGCTTGCCCGCGCCCATCGCTTCCTCGACCTCGGCGACGCCACCTTCGAAGAACACGAGGTGCTTGCCACCGGAGACCGCGCGCGAATGCAGCAGCACGGCGGGCGCGCGCTTGAGCCCTGCATCGGCGGTCACCACACCGCGCGAGATCGTCGAGACTTCGAGAACGCCGAGCGCGGGGCCCCGGAGCTGAAGGGAGCCCGATTGACTCGGGCGACCGGGGTCGCTCACACGAACCTGAACGCCTCTTTCAGCGTACAGCGCCGCTCGCGCGTGAAGTGAACAGCGGTGGTCATGCCCTCGCCCGTCGGGCTCGCGATCGTGAACGACGTGTAGCCCTCGCCGCCGAGCCCGAGGCCCGCGTACGAGGCGTCGTTCTTGACGAAGATGGAGCAATTGCACACGCGCGCCATCGCCGACATGTTGTCGATGTTCGTCGAGTGCATCGTGGACGTGTGATGGAAGCCGTGCTCGACGCGCACCGCCGCGGCGATCGCCTCGGCAGCGTCGCGCACGCGGAACAGCGGAATCACCGGCATCAGCAGCTCGTGCTGCACGAACGGATGCTGCTCGTCGACTTCCATCATCAGCAGGCGCAGGTCATGACCGTGACCACCGATGCCGATCTGCTTCGCGATCTCGCAGGCGTCCTTGCCGACCCAGTTCTTGTTGACGTGGTCACCTTCGAGCACGACCTTCTCGAGCTCTTTGGCCTGACGTTGATCGAGCCACAGCACCTTCTTGCGCTTGAGCTGGGCGATCAGGTCGTTCGCGATCGAGTCGACCGCGATCACTTCCTTCTCGGCGATGCACACGATGTTGTTATCGAGCGATGCGCCGCGCACGATCGCGTCGGCCGCCTTCTCGAGGTTCGCGGTCTCGTCGACGACGGCGGGCGGGTTGCCGGGGCCGGCGCAAATCGACTTCTTGCCGGAGTTCATCGCCTGCTTGACCACGGCGGGGCCGCCGGTCACGACGACGATGCGCACCAGCGGATGCTTCATCAGCGTGTTCGCGCTCTCGATCGTCGGGCGCTCGACGCTGCAGATCACGTCGCGCGGTCCACCGGCGGCCTGGATCGCCTCGTTGAGCAAATGCACGCACCAGTTGCACACCTGCGCAGCCGACGGATGCACGTTGAACACGACCGCGTTGCCGGCTGCGACCATGCCGATCGCATTGTTCAGGATCGTCTCGGTCGGATTCGTGGTCGGCGTGATCGCGAGCATCACACCGTACGGCGCACGCTCGGTCAGCATCAGACCGTCGTCGCCGGTGTACGCGACCGCGCGCAGCATCTCGCAGCCCGGCGTCTTGTTCGCGACGAGCGCGTTCTTGGACAGCTTGTCCTCGTAACGGCCGAGCCCGGTCTCCTCGACCGCATAGCGTGACAGCGCGTCGTTGTTCGACAGCACCGCGCGCCGCATGTTCTCGACCATCTTGACGCGCGTCGCGATCGGCGTGCGCTCGTTCTGCTCGAACGCGCGACGTGCGGCCTTCGCCGCTTGGTCCGCGTCTTGGTACACGCCGTTCGTGCCGCGCGGCACGTTCGCCTTTGACTTCGGTGCTTCTGGTGGCCCGCCGCGCGACGGCGCCGCCGTGATGCTGCCGCCGAGGCGGTCGAGCACGCGCGCGACGATCTCTTCGATCTTGCGTTCGTCGATGCCACCGATCGCCACGGGCTAGTCCTTCACGTAGCGGCGCTCGCCGTCGACAGCGACCTCGTCGACGATCGCCATGATGGTGGCGTCGACGGGGCGGTTCTGGGTCGCCTGGGTCTGGCGCGCCGACGAGCCCGACGCGTACAGCACGACCTCGCCGATGCCCGCGCCGACCGCATCGACCGCAATGGCGATACCGCCATTCGCGTTGCCGTCGACGTCGCACGCGCGCACCACGAGCAGCTTGAGCCCTTCGAGCGTTGGCTCTTTGCGACTCGCGACGAGCGTGCCGATGACCTTACCGAGGACCATCGCTGCCGTTTACTTGTTCGTGGGACCGTTGCCGGCGCGGCCGAGCGGCAGCACCGCGTCGACGTTGGCGTGCGGGCGCGGGATGACGTGAACCGAGACGACCTCGCCGACGCGCTCTGCAGCGCGTTGACCTGCCTCGGTGGCCGCCTTGACGGCAGCGACGTCACCGCGCACGACGGCGGTCACGTAACCGCCACCGGTCTTCTCGTATCCGACGAGCTCGACCTTCGCGGCCTTGACCATGGCGTCGGCGGCTTCGACCATGCCGACGAAGCCTTTGACTTCGATCATTCCTAGTGCGTCAGCCATCTCGTTCTCCTATCGATCGATCGATCAACGATCGACGAACTTCTCGGGTTCCTTGCCGGTAACCGCGTTGAGCGCGGCGGTTGCAGCGGCGGCAGCCGCATCGATCTCGGCTTCTGGTCCCGCCATGTAGAGGCGGCCGAACGCGCCATAGGGCGTGACGTTGACCAGGTAGACGTGGGCGGCCTTCTCGGCCTCGTTCGCGGCGAGCACGGCGTAGCCGGCGGGCTCGCACTCGAAGATGAACAGCGACTGCCCGGGCAGCACCATCATGCCCGCCGAGCTGCGGTTGATGATCTGCGTCTGGTAGGCCTCGACGGCGCGGATGATCTGGTTGGTGAGCACCTTGGGCTTGAGGCGCTCCTCTTCTTTCAGCTCGAGGTGGCCGAGCACGGCGGCGCCGGC
>DATDCH010000744.1:0-10160 GCA_036524455.1 Kofleriaceae bacterium
GTCCTCGTCGTCATCGTCGTCGTCATCGTCGTCGTCGTCGTCAACCTCGTGCTTGTCCTCGTCGTCGCGCTCGTCGTCGTCGAAGTCCGCCTCGACTTCCTCGCCGCTCTCCGCCGCCTCCTCGTCGCTGCCCTCGATCGCCGTCAGATAGGCCGCGAGACCGCGCACGATGAAGCCATCCGGGCCTTCGGCAAATACGACGTCGAGCGGCCGAACGCCACCGAACACGTTGATGCGATCGCTCCACGTCTGATCGCCCGGCGGCGCAAGCTTGACGATCAGTCCTTCATCGCCGCCGATCAGCACGCCGTTGCCAAATCGCTCGACGGACCACAGGTGTGACAGCGTATCGCTCACCACCGCCTTCCACTGCCGGCCGTCGTCGGTCGACGCCAAGATCAAGCCGCGATCACCGACGGCGATCAATCGACCGTCGGCACACGCACCGACCGCTTCGAGATCGACCTCGGCACCGCTCTTGACGCGCGACCACCAGGCACCGTCGGGCGAGCGTGCGATGAAGCCACCGTCGCCGACCACGATCCATGTGCCGAGCTTGCTGACTACGAGCGCCGTCAGCGGCTTGGACGCGCCGGTCTGGACCTGTATGACGTCGCCTTCGCCGCGCCGCCGATACATGACGCCATCGAAACCAAGCACGACAACCTCGTCGCGCAGCGCATACACCGCTGCGAGTCGCGCGGTCGTGCGCATGTCGATGCGGTCCAATTTCTCGCCGACCACACGCGCGGTGTAGCCGTGATCGCCGACGACCCACAGCGCACCATCGGGCGCGAGCGCGAGCGAAAACAGACACGCGTCGGTAGCCGTGTCCAGCAGCTTCCACGTCGCGCCGTTGTCGCGCGAGATCGCGAGCTGGCCGTACTCACCACACGCCCACAGCGCATCGCCGTCCGCGAGCACGTCGCGCAGGCCGAGCGCACGCGGGGTCTTGCGTGCCTCGAAGTGGCGCGCATTCGAGGACACGACCACGGTCGGGCTCCGGCTCGACGTGCCGCCCGCCGCGATGATCAACTGATCGGTGATCGCGAACCCAGCGACATAGCCGAGCCCATCGCCCGGGCGCTGCAGCACCGAGAGCTCCAGATCCGCCGTCATCGCTGCCGGCGATTCTGCCCCGACCGTCGGGTGCTTACCTCCGGAGTGGCTGCCGAAATTCTGAGCCATCGCGCGGCCTTTGCTCGATCGGACGGATCGACAATCCGCTGCATTGACATGATTTCCGTTTTAACAGACGCTAGCTTTCACGACGCGAACGAGCCTGCCGTCTCCTCCTCTCCCGGCGGGCTCCTTCGCGTCGAGTCCGTTTCGGCTCGATCGCTACGGATCGTTGGCGTCCCAGTAGTCGACCTCGGCTTGCACGAGCGCCGATAGGTCTTCGCCCTGCCCGCCTTTGATCGCCCACAAATAGTCGGTGAAGAAGTTGTTCCGCACGCGCGTCGAGCCGTGATGCGGCAGCGTCGCGAGGATGCCCTCGGGCGTCAGATCGGTGCCGCCGTGTTGATGACAACCGATGCAGTTCGTCGCCGCGTTGCCTTCGCCGAGCTCGAGATACGGATTGCTGCACCAGGTCGGCGTGCCGACGCCGCCGTGCACCGCAGCGAGCGCATCGCCGAGCGAGCCGCCCGCACCGCCGCGCGGATCCGGATCGCCTTCGATGTACGCGGTCGCGACGCACATCTTGTAGTTGCGCCACGGGCCCGGCAGTGCGGCGACGTTCGCTGGACGATCGGCGCCGAAGTCGCTGTCGGGATCGTTCGACCACCACAGCGTGATCCACAGCCAGTGATCGAGCTCTTTCGTCATCACGTGCAGCGCCGGCATGCGGAACTCGTTTCCGTTGGGCAGCACCATCGTGTACATCGACGACGGATCTGGGTTCGCGGTGCCGTCACCCATCGCCCAGTCGGACTCGAGCGCGAAGCGTTCGGCCATGCGCGCCGCCGACGTGTCGAAGAACGGCAGGTTCTCGCCGGGCAGCTTGCGCCGCCAGTCAGCTTTGACGAGCACTGCGTCGCGCGGCATCTCGCCGGCGAGGCACGTTGGATCGGCGACGTCCTCGGCAAGGTACTCGACATCGACCTGCACGCTGCTCGGCTTCGCGCCGAACACCGCGATGTAAATCGAGCCACCGCCGTCGACGGTGCACGTCTCGCTCGACGCATCACCCGCCGACCGGCAGTCGAAGTCGTGCGCTGCGGGCACCGCATCGCGGCGCACGTAGATGTCTGCATCACCGTCGCCGCTCGCCGTCACCTTGACCTTCGCGCCCGCCGCCGCGATGAACGGACCGAGCACGCGCCACTCGCACTCGGCGACCGCGACGTTCTCCACCTCGGTGACCATGCCGCCCTCGCGCACCGGCTGCGGCGCGTACGGATCGGGCGGTGCATCGATGCGACACGCATACTGGCGCGCGTAGCTGTGAATCAAGTGGCGCATCGCGCCGGTCGAGTAGCCGACTCGATTGACGCCGGTGAGGCCTTGCGCCTTCTCCTGGGTATCGACCGCCGCGACGTAATCCGTGTAGCGCTGCGCCGGCCACTCGGGCAGCTCGTCGACCGCGTGCGTGTTCCACTCGAAGCCCGCGTCGATCGTCGCTGCGTCGAGCGCCGCGCGGATCGCTCGCCCCGCCGGCCCGAGGTCGCGATACAGCTTCTTGAACACGCGGTCGAAGTCGTCGCGTGCGAACCACGTTGCCCATGCTGGAACCGCGAACGGCTGCGCGAGCTGCGGCTCGGCGAGCGGTGTCGGCGCGAGTACCTTCGCGACTGCCTGCCAGGCCGCCTCGCGACGCGCCGCGATCGAGACACGCAGCTCTTCATCGCGCGCTGCGAGTGACGTGTCGGCCGCATACGGCGCGGCGCCGCCGATGACCTTGCGGTCCTGAACGGTCGCCGCACTCTGCGCCGTGCCGAGGCTACACATCGCGGTCTTGTCGGGACTGTCGTCACCGCAAGCCGCGAGGAGGAGCGCTAGGACGGCAGCGCGCATGCTGCCCGATTATTACGGAATCGCGGCGTCGCTGGCGACCGCGTATTCCTTGCTCGTGTTCTTGTCACGGACGAGGAAGTAGATCCAACCGTCCGAGCGCCAGTGGGGGAACAGCGCGTACTGGCCCGGTTTCATGGTGGTGATCCGGGTGCGCGCGCCCGTCAGCAGATTGACGAGGATGATGTTCGCAGTGCCCTTCGCGAGCATCTGTTGGAACGTCGGGTCCTGTGCCGACGAGTAACCATACTCGGCCCAGTCGTTCGGACCGACGTAGTGGTGCGTGACCATCCACTTCTCGTCGTACGAGATCGACGGCTTCGCACCCTTCACGCAGTAGCGCGCGATTTCCGGTGTCGACACCGTGTAAGACGACCCCGACCGCGTCGCGTCGAGGCGGCGCAGCACGTAGCCGAGATGTTCGTTCTCGTTGCCGATGCGGTTGATCACCAGCTTCGTCGACGGCGACAACACGCTGTCACCTTCGTACGGGCTCGCTTGCGACACGGTCGGCCTACCGACATAGCGCGTGCCGTCATGCATCATCGCGGTGAAGCGCATCTGCGCCGTCGCGCTGAACGCCGAGCTCGGGTCGCGCGTCACGACGCCGCTCGCGTTGTCACTCGTGTTCTGGCTGTTGACGGCGAAGTAGTCACCACCGCCGAGCGCGGCACCGAGGTGCTGATAGAGCGAGATACCTTCAACGCTGCTGCACTCGCCCTCGGAGAAGTCGATGCGATCCGGGTTGCGGACGAGCAGACCGGTCGTGCAGAAGCCCGAGCCGATCGGCGTGCCTTGGAACATCCAGCCGCGGTTATCCGGGAAGAAGCCCGGGTCGTACGCGGCCTGCACGCGCATGTCTTTGCCGGTCTGGAGATCGCTGATCACCGCACCATCGCCACCGGTCGCGCCGTTCGCGACGAAGCGACCATCGGCCGAGCTGCGCATCCAGTAGTACGTGTTGAACGAGAGCTCGCGAATCACGCGCAGCGTCCTGCCGCCCGTGGCCCAGCCGCTGCCGTACGTCTTGCTGTTTGCATCCGGCGAGCTGGTCAAGCACTCGCGCGGGTTGCTCGTCGTGCCGCAGCCTTGCATCCGCACGTTCGCGCTGCGATTGACCGCCTGCCAGCCTTGCGACGACATCGCGGTGACGTGCTGCTGCACGCCGCTCGTGATCGATTGGGTGCACGTCGTCGGGCCCGTGTCGGGCGCGATGTACGTGGTCAGTCGCGGCAGACCGCGCGCGAACCACTCGGCGACGATGTCGAGCTCGCCCTGCGTGAGCCGCGGGTGGTTGCCCTTCGGCATCGACACGCGGTTCTTGAACTTGCCGTACTCGAGTGCCCACGTGTCGGCGTTGTTGCTGCCTTCATCGGCGGGGAAGGCGGCCTTGAACACGGCCTGGAAGAAGCCGAGGTGCGAAGCGGCGGCGTAGATGCCGGCCTTGTAGGGCACGTAGGGCGAATCCGCACGGCCCGGCTCGAGGCGCAGGCAGTCGACGATCTCTTTCGGGTCCGGCGTGTTCGCATCCGGCTTGCTGTACGTGATCGTGATCGTGACCTTCGAGCTATCGGCGAAGCCGTTGACGCCGACGTAGAACTTCGCCGGACCGTTCGCGTTGAATTGCGTGCCGACGCAGTTCTCGTTTGGCTCGCGGCTGAACGGGCGGCAGTCATACGACTCGAGCGTCGGCTCGGCGTTGCGCTTGACGTAGAGGTCGGCGTCGCCGGTGCCGGCCATCTTGACTTCGATCTTGCCGCCGAGTGCGACCTCGAACGGACCCCAGGTCTTGAACTCGTCCTTGCCGACCGAGACGTCCGACTTCTTGTCGACCGTCGGCTCGCCGCCGTCGGTGGTGTTCTTGAGGCACGATTGCATCGCAGAGTCGGTCAGCATCTGCCAGTCGCGCAGCTTGGTCTGGTTCGGCGCGTGGCACTCGGCGCACAGCTGCGATGGCGCGTTCTTGTTCACGCCGAGCAGCGTGGTGGCTTGCTTCGCCAGCTCGTCGTCGGGCAGCGAGACTGGGTTGCGCAGCGCACCACCGGCCTCATCACCGGCGAGCTTCGTCGGAATCTCTTTCCAGATGCAGGCCGGGTTCGACATGTTGTCGCCGCAGCCCTTGATGAAGTTGAGCGCGGCGGCGAACGGCGACGCCGTCCACTGCGCGTCGGTGTCGAACACTTGATCCGGCGGCATCCAGTAGCGGTGCGCCGCCTCGTTGAACTTCGGCGTGGTGATGTTGTTCCACGACGTGTCGGTACCGTCGAGCCGCGTGATCCAGCTCTCGGTCCAGCGGCCGCTGCCCATGCGATGGCACTTGAGGCATGCGGATGCTTCCGACGACACGAGTTGCTTTTCGTACGTCCAGCCTTGGCCCTTCGAGTTGATGATCGAGTACGGCGTGTCGTTGGCGCCGAGCGCGAGGTCCGCGTCGATACCCATCTTCGGAATCACCGGGCGACCCTGCGCGTCCTTCGCGCCATCGATCCAAGGTGTGTGAATGAACGGATCCGCGTCGTGGCAGGTCGCGCACTGGATGCCCGAACCGACGCCACCGTGCACGCCGCTCCACAGGTTGTCCGACTTCTCTTTGTCTGCGGGGTGCGGAACCTTGCCGCCGTCGGTCTTCGAGTACAGCGCGTTCTGGAAGAAGCACGTCTTTCCGGTGAACGGGTTGTGCCCGATCATCGCAATGTCGTTGTACTTGTTCGAGGCGTAGCCGCCGATGCTCTTGCGGCACAGCAGCACCCAGCGCGTGCCCTGCTCGTTCGTGCGCGACGCGACGCGCGGGCCGGCCTCGCACAGATCGTAGATGTATTGCGGGTTGTCACACTTGCTGACCGTGCCTTCGCGCGGCTTGGTCACCGTGCCGTCGGCGTTCGTGACCTCGAGCGGAATCTCGGTCGACTCGAGGCAGTCGTACGTCGAGTACTCGCCCTCGCCGGTCTTCTCGAAGAACGGAATCTCGCCGAGCTCGCCAACGCAGCGCTCGCCGTAGGCGACCGGGCTGTTGATGCGTTGCTCGCCGGTCGATTCGTCATCGGCCTTGCCGCCGAGGCCTTGCTTGCGTGCGTCGTCCCATGCGCGGAACAGATCGCGTTCGATTTGCTTGACCACGTCGCTGCCGTCCATCAAGCAGACATCGATGATCGAGTCGGTGCCGAGCTTGATCTGCTCGAGCATCGCCGGAGTCGGGTTGAGCCACTGCGGACCGTCGTAGAACGGCTTGGTCAGCCCCTGGTCGACGAACGGACCGTCGATACGCTCGCCCGAGTTGTCTTCGATCTTCTCGATCGAAGTCGCCATCTTCTTGCAGTCAAGCACGCCGAAGTGGCCGCGCCGCACCTGCACGTAGAGCTGCTTGTCGCTGATGTCTTCGTTCGTCTGGATGACGACGCGACCGTTCGCAGGGTTGTACAGGGGCGTAACTTCGAGCGGGTCGCTGCAGCCAATAAGCAGCAGGACCGGGATGGCAAGTCGGGTAGCCGGCAGTGTCCGCATGATGTCGGGACATCCGCAACTTCGGAGCCAGATCGCGCCCCTGTGATCTCAAGATCATGGCGACGATCGGCTACGCGCGTAGCTGGCGATTACAGCTTCAAACACGTGCACAAATCGAGCACTACGCGTGGTTTTAGTAACTCGCCGGACTCATCCGACGAGCGCGGTACCGCCGAGCGCCGAGGTCGGTTGCTGCCGCAAAAATGTGTTTACCAGCGGCGCAGGAATTGTTCTGTTACGCCGATGCGGTTGCTGTACCTGCTCGCGGCTCTGGTTGCTTGTCAACCAAAGCAACCGTTGCAGGCGAGCTTCTACACGGCGAAGAAAACCGGCGACCCGGTGGCTTCGTGTGGCGAGACGCTCGCTTGCTACGCGAAGTGCGATTCGATGACCGAGGAGTGCATGCTCCTCTGCGATCAAAAGAGTCACCCGCGGCAGGTCGAGCAGTCTCGCGCGGTCACGTATTGCGGCGCGCGGCACGGCTGCACGGATCAAGCGTGCACCGAGGTGAAATGCCCGACCGAGATGCACACGTGCACGGCGCCGCCGGTCATCGCGCCCGCGCCGACGCGCTTGAGGCCGCGAGCGTATCCGGGTCAAGTGCTCGAAGCAGGCGCGCAGCTACCGGGCGCGCAGCAACCCGGCGAGCAGCAGCCGCCGCCGCCGGAGATGCGCCCACCGCCTCCGATGCAACCGCCACCCGCGATGCAACCGCCGCCGGTGATGCAACCGCAACCGTATCCGGGTCAGCCACCGCCGGCATATCAGCCGCCCCCCGGGTATCGACCGCCGCCGCCGATGCCGCCGCAACCGTATCCCGGGCAGCCACCGCCGTCGTATCGACCACCGCCGCCGATGCAGCCGCAGCCGTATCCGGGTCAGCCACCGCCGTCGTATCGACCGCCGCCTCCTCCGCCGCCGCCCTACCGGCGCTGAGGCGTTCGCCTCCGGTCGACTTCAGGCGATATGCAATTGAGTTGCATGTGTTGGTGAGCAGCGATCGCGCAATCAGCAGCCCGAGCTGGTCAGCGTGCTCGTCACGGCATCCATCCCGGCTTTGCAGCTCTCGCCCATCTTCGCGCGCTCGCTCGCGGGCAGCCGCGCGATCTGTGCGAGCAGCTGCTGCTGTGATCGCAGGATCGACTCGCGCGCTTGCGGCGAGAGCTTGTCGCACTTCGTGAACTTCATGACGGTGGCGCTGTAGTCGTCGCACTCGGGGATGCCGACGGAAGTCACGGTGCCGATCGCGGGCAGGCCCCAGCGCGCGCGGTCGAACGCGTTGAAGCAAGACTGCTCGCCGCCGGCGACGACGCATGCTCGCTTCGTCGCGTCCCACTTCTCCGCGGTGCACGCCTTCGTCATCAGCGTGCGCGAGTCCTTGATCATGCGCGTGCGCTCGGCAGGTTTGAAGCCATCGAGCTTCTGCTTCCACAGCGCGTCCGCGTAGTGATGTGCGACGACCTTCGCGCACGAAAACGACGCCGGCTTCTGTTTGGTCGCTGCGAGCTTGGTCGCAATGCGATCGAGCTCGGTCAAGTGCTTGCTGATCTCGTCTCGCTCACCGGCGTCTAGATCGTCGGCCAGGCATTCGGCGATGCTCGTCCGGTTCGGACCGGCGATCAGCAAGCACTCCTTGAGTGGCTCGCTCCAGCCGTGCTCGCATTCCTCGGCGAGAAACTCGCGGCGCGCGTCGAGGTGCCACGTGCGCTCGTCGGCCGTCGCGCCGATCGGCGGCGCATACTCTCTGACGTCTACCGTGACGTCGGCGCATGCAACGATCGATGGGGCCGCGGCGACGTAGTCTTGGCTGTCGCCGTGCTCGGCGATCCACGCGTCGAGTCGCTTCTCGAACGCAGCGAGCTTGGTCTCGTCGAGCTTGTCGACGCACTCGCGGGGCTTCGGCGTGCTCGCGATACAATCGATGATCGACTGCGGCCACTTGTCTTCCGTACAACTGCGCTCGATCGTGCGCTCCTTGTCACGGCCGGCGTCCGCGTCTCCGCTGTCGACCTCGCCGCGCAGGATCACGCCAACGTCGTTGCAGGTCGCGACCGGCGGCTTGGCCGGCTCCGGCTTTTGCGCGACGGCCTTCGGTGGTGGCGTGCTGCCACACGCGCCGGCCGTGCCGGCAACGACGAGCAGCAGCAGCCGGGCGCGCATCGTCCCAGACGATGACACGAAACTCAGGCGAACGCTTCGACCGGAATGTCGACGACCGAGCGATCCTCGCGCGCGATCATCTGCGCCTTGTGCGCGACGCCCGGCAGTACGTTGAACGCGAAGTACTGCGCCGCGTAGAGCTTGCCTGCGTAGAACGCCTTGTCCGGATGATCGGCGGCTAGTTTCGCCGACGCAGCCTCGGCGATCACGGCTTGCTCGAGCAGCAGCCAGCCGATCGTGGTCTCGGCCATCATCTCGAGGAAGCGGTTCGACACCGCCGGCACCATCTCGAGCTTGCCGCCACCGAACCACTGCATGAACTTGCCGCCGGTCGCGGTCATCGCTTCCATCGCCTGCGCGAGCACTGCGATCGAATCCTTGAGCGAGGCGTGCTCTTTGTTCGCAGCGACGAACGTGGCGACGTCCTTCGCGAACTGCTGCACGTTCTGACCACCGCGCTGCATCAGCTTGCGGCCGACGAGGTCCATCGACTGGATGTGGTTCGTGCCCTCGTAGATCGAGAAGATCTTCGAGTCGCGGCAGTACTGCTCGACGGGCCAGTCCTTGAGGAAGCCGGCGCCGCCGTAGACCTGGATCGCGGTCGCGCAGATCGAGAACGCCTGATCGCTGCCGTAGGCCTTGATCAGCGGCACGAGCAGATCGACCTGGCCCTGGTGGTACTCGATCTGTGCCTTATCGCCGTTGGTCTTCTCGAGCGCGTTCTGGCGATCGATGTGCATGCACAGCTTGACCGCGAGCGCGCGGATGCCTTCGGTGCGCGACTTCATGTCGAGCAGCATGCGTTTGATGTCCGCGTGCTCGATGATCGGCACGCGCGGCGCCGTCGCGTCTTTCCACTGCTTGATCGAGCTGCCCTGCTTGCGGTCCTTCGCGTAGGACAGCGCGTTGAGATACGCACTCGACGCGATCGCGAGGCTCTGGATGCCTACCCCGATGCGCGCGTAGTTCATCAGGTGGAACATCTGCGAGATGCCCTTTTGCTCGACGGTGCCGACCAGCTCGCCGATGCAATTGCCGTCTTCACCGAACACGAGCTGCGCCGTCGACGACGCCTTGATGCCCATCTTGTGCTCGATGCCGGCGACCTTGACGTCGTTCGGCGTGCCATCGGCGCGCTTCTTCGGCACGATGAATAGCGACAGCCCCTTCGTGCCGGGCGGCGCGTCGGGCGTGCGCGCGAGCACCATGTGGACGAGGTTGTCCGTCATGTCGTGATCGCCGCCGGAGATGAAGATCTTCGTGCCCTGGATGTTGTAGGTGCCGTCGGGCCGCTTCTTCGCGAGCGTCGACGAGCTGCCGACGTCGCTGCCGGCGTGTGGCTCGGTCAGGCACATGGTGCCCGCCCATTTGCCGTTGAACATGTTCTCGACGTACGTCTTGTGTTGCTCGGGCGTGCCGAACGCGAGGATCACGTCGGCCGCGCCCTGAGTGAGCGCCGGGTACATGTTGAAGCTCGTGCACGAGCC
>DATDCH010000745.1:0-13845 GCA_036524455.1 Kofleriaceae bacterium
CTGCTTGAAACGCATCGAGTCGCGAGTCAGCAACGGTCATGCCCGGCGAACTCGCAGGAACCACTCGCACGTGAGTTAGCAGCTCGATCTGCCGGCTCGTCCGCGCGTCGGACGATGCATTATCCGTCGCCGATAGTAGTCGTCAACCGTGGTCGGCAAGCCGACGCAGATGGTCAGTCGACCATCTTCTCGAGCGCCGCGGTCAACTTGTTGGCGTGGATGCCGGCGCTACCGAGGCAGTCGTAGATCCGCTTGCCGGCCTCGTTGATCCGATGCACATCGCCATCCGACGTCTTGTGCGTCTCGGCGAACTTGGCGACGTCGCTCAGCACCTTGGTGCCGCAGGCGGTGTCGTCGGGCGCGCACTCGCAGGCGCGGTCGGCGAGCTTCTCGAAGTCCTTCGCCGCGTCCTTGCAACCGACCAACAGCATGCTGCTCACGATGAACGGGATAAAACGCATTGCAACCGTGGTATCGCGTTGCTCAGGTACTTCGCGGTTAGTGATCAGGACGCGATGGGTGTCTTGCGTGCCTATTTCAAGTCCTCGGGCACGTCCTCGCGACGCGCGGCGATCAAGAACGGCAGGCTGATGCACGCGATGCCCGCGGAAACGACGTACGAGACGGCATAGCCGAGCGTGTCTGCGACCCGGCCCAGCACCGGTTGAAATGCGACACCGCCGCACGAGCTCACCATCGAGTCGAACGACAGCACCGTGGCTCGCTGTTCCGACGGGATGAGTGAGTTCAGGTAGGCCTGGCGCACCGGGATGCTCGCCGCATACGCCATCGCCCACACGACCAGCAGCGCGACGACGACGTAGAAGTTCTGGATCAATCCGATCAATGCGAGCGACACCGCGGTCAGTAGCGCGCACGCGAGCAGGATGTGTGTGCGCCGGCGAAAGCGTTTTCTGATCGCGGGCACGGCGAAGCCGCCGGCGATCTGCGTTGCGGCGATGCCCGCTGCAGCGATGCCCGCGATGCCGATCGCCTGGCTGTCTCCGAACAGCTGCAACAGATACGGCTGCGCGGCGTAGAAGCCGTAGATGCCGGTGCCCATGTAGAACGGAGCGGCCAGCAGCATCCAGCGCACCGGTCGATTGCGGAGCCCGTACTTCAGCGCGGCGCGGCCCAGCTGTCTGACCTGCGTGGACAGCCTGACTCTCGATGGCGTGAATGCGATCTCCTTCATGATCGCGAACGCGACGCAGAAGGCGACCAGCTGCAGTCCCGCGCGCACGAGGTATGGCATGCCAAAGCTCGTGAGCTGCGCGATGAATCCGCCGGCGACGGTCCCGAGCAGCATCGCGACGCCGTTGATGATCTGACCCCGCGCAAAGATCGGGTCGAGGTCGCCGTCGTAGTCGGCCTGCTTGAGGCTGTCGACGAGCCACGCCTCGAGCGCGCCGGAGAAGAACGTGAAGCCAAGGCCCAACAACACCGAAGCGAACGCCCAGCCCACGAACGGAGCCTCGAAGTACCAGCAGCCGACGTAGAGCAGATTGCCGACAAGCTGCGTGGCGGCTCCCAGCAAGAACGAAGTGCGTCGCCCCCACGTGTCGGCCACCATTCCCGTCGGCAATTCGAACACGGCGAGTCCGACCGTATAGAACGCGTTCGCGGCGAACGCCTCCACGTTGGTGAGCCCGCCGTCGAGCAAGAACAGCGTGTTGACGCCGATGATCAGTGCCGTGGGCAACCAGATGAACAGGTTCAGAACGAGATAGGCGTTCCGCACCTTTCTGCTCGCCGCGTTCATGACGATCTACTCTAAGCGACGAGGCGCTCCACAGATTGCGACTCGATGCGGATCTGGTCGATGCTGCGCGCGTGATCGAGCTCGTGGACGTTTCCAAGCGGTATGGAGCCGGCTGGGCGGTGCGTCACGTCAGCTTGACAGTAGGGCGCGGTGAGCTCGTCGCGGTGCTCGGTGAATCGGGCAGCGGCAAGACCACACTTGTCAAAATGGTGAACCGGCTGATCGATCCCGACGAGGGCGAGATCCGGATCGATGGCCGCGACGTACGAACGCAGGATGCGGTCGCGCTGCGCCGCACGATCGGCTACGTCATCCAGCAGGTCGGTCTGCTGCCCCACCTGACCGTCGGCGACAACGTTGCGATGGTGCCGCGCCTGCTGCAATGGCCGCGTGACGACACGCAGCGTCGAGTCGGCGAGCTCCTCGAGCTCGTCGGCTTGCCGGTCTCGACGTACGGTGATCGCTATCCCGATCAGCTGTCGGGCGGTCAGCGCCAGCGCGTGGGCGTCGCGCGTGCGCTCGCGGCACGGCCACGTCTGTTGTTGCTCGACGAGCCGTTCGGCGCACTCGATCCGATCACGCGCGTTCAGCTGCACGGCGAGCTGCGCCGCATCCACCGCGAGCTCGCGTTGACCACGGTGATGGTGACCCACGACATGGTCGAGGCGCTGACCCTCGCGGATCGGATCGCGGTGATGTTTCGCGGCGAGCTGCGCCAGCTCGCGAGCCCGCACGAGCTGATGACCGCACCTGCCGACGAGTACGTCGCGAAGCTGGTCGAGATGGCCCGCCGGCAAGGCGAGCAGCTCCGCGACGCAGCGGGTGCTGGATCATGACCGAGCTGCTGCGCGGGCTGCCGCCTCTGCTCGCGAGCCACCTCGAGCTCGTGCTGGTCGCACTGGCGGTGGCGGCAGCGATCAGCTTGCCACTCGCGATCGCGGTGACTCGCCGCCCGCGCGTCGCGTTCGCGGTCGTCGGCGTCGCCGGCGTGATTCAGACCGTGCCCGGCCTCGCGCTGCTGGCGCTGATGGTGCCCGTGCTGGCGAAGACCGGTTGGTTGTCGCCGTTCGGATTTCCTCCGGCGGTGATCGCGCTGACGCTGTACGCGATTCTGCCGATCTTGCGCAACGCGGTGACCGGGTTGCGTGGCGTCGATCCCGCGGCCCTCGAAGCCGCGCGCGGAATGGGGATGTCGCCGTGGCAGGTCATGCGTCTCGTTCAGTTGCCGCTCGCCGCGCCGGTGATCGCCGCCGGCATTCGCACCGCAACGGTGTGGACGGTGGGTGCAGCGACGCTCGCGACGCCGGTGGGCCAGGCGTGCCTGGGCAACTACATCTTCACCGGCCTGCAGATTCGCAACTTCGAAATGCTGCTGGTCGGTGTCGCCGCCGCGGCGATCCTGGCGATGACGCTCGACGCGTTGCTCGCCGCGACGGAGCGCGCGCTCGCCGGCCGCTCGCGACGACGCGCGCTGATTCCGACTGCGATCTTCGTGGTGCTCGTCGGCTTCATCATCGCCGTGTTGCCGGCGCTCGCCGATCAGCGTGGCGCGCTGGGACCGTCGTCGGCGGTCGCGGCAGGCGCGCGGGCGCCGGTGACTCGCGTGCGGATCGCCGGCAAGACGTTCACCGAGCAGTACATTTTGATCGAGGTGTTGCGTGCGCGGCTCGAGTCCGCCGGCATCGCGGTCGACGTCGCGCAGAGCCTGGGCTCGACCGTGATCTTCGATGCACTCGTTCACGGTGACGTCGATGCGTATGTCGAATACTCCGGCACGCTGTGGTCGAACGCGATGAAGCGCGCGAGCGGTCCGCCGCGCTGGCGGGTCCTCGCGGAGCTCGAAGGCTGGCTCGCGCAAGCGCATCAGATTCGCAGCCTCGGTCCACTCGGGTTCGAGAACACCTATGCACTCGCGGTGCGCCGCGACACCGCCGAGCGACACGGCCTGCGTACGCTCGTCGATCTGTCGCGCATCGCGCCGCAGCTGTCGCTCGGGGGCGATTACGAGTTCTTCGGCCGCGCCGAGTGGACCGCCGTGCAGCGCGCGTACGGCCTGCGATTCGCGCACACCACGACGTTCGATCCGACGCTGCTCTACGAAGCGGTCGCGCGCGGTGAGGTCGACGCGATTTCCGCATTCTCCAGCGATGGCCGGATCGCCGCCAACCAGCTCGTGGTGCTCGACGATCCAAGCGGCGCGCTCCCGCCGTACGACGCGATGATTCTGCTCGGGCCGCGCGTGGCAGCCGATCCGCGCGTCGCATGCGTGCTCGGCGGCCTGCGCATTCCGGTCGAACAGATGCGCGAGGCCAATGCGATGGTCGATCGCGACAAGGCCTCGCCGGCCGCGGCCGCCGCGTGGTTGCTCGCGAGAAGCGGCCCGATCGACGAGAGTTGCAGTCGGCTCGCGCCCCAGTAGCTGCGAGCTAGAGCCGCATCAGCGACGCGCCCCAATGTAGACCGGCACCGAGCGCGAGGAAGCAGATGAGTTGGCCCGGCTGGAGCGCGCGCTGCTCGGTCAGCTCGTCGACGAGGATCGGGATCGTCGCACCCGACGTGTTGCCGTAGCGCGCGATGTTCGACGGCACCTTCGTCGCGGGCACGCCGAGCGACTCGCGAACCACGCTGTTGATTCGATCGTTGGCCTGGTGCGCGAGGAACCAGTCGATCTGATCGAGCGACACGCTGTGTCGTGCGCACAGCTCGCGGACGATTTCGGGCAGCTTCGTGACCGCGGTCTTGAACAGCTCGCGGCCCTCCATGCGTGGGATGTGCATCTCCTCGTCGAGCATCCACGGTGCCCAGTGCGGTCGGCGCGTGAAGCCGCCACCGTCGATGTAGATCAATTTGGCGGCGCGGCCGTCGCTGCGGGTCAGCGTGCCGAGCAGACCGTGATCGGGCAGGGCATGCTTACGCATCACGAACGCGCCGGCGCCATCGCCGAACAGGACCGCGAGGCCGCGGTGTCGGGTCGCGCGGTCACGTTGTGCCGCCGACACGCCGCTGCCATCGCCCGCGAGCGCGTCCCAGTTTTCCCATGGCATGAAGCCGGCGTGCGCTTCAGCGCCGACCACGAGCACCGTGGTTGCAGCGCCGGTCGCGACGAGACCATCGGCGACCTGGAATGCGAACGGCATCGCGCAGCACTGCTGGCGAATGTCGAGCGCCGGTACCCCCGGGATGCCGAGCTTCGCGCCGAGCAGGCCGCCGGGGCCGGGGAACGGCAGGTCCGGCGTCATCGTGGCGAAGATGATGTAGTCGATGTCTCTGGGCTCGAGGCTCGCCGCGGCGATCGCGCGCTGGCTCGCGATCACCGCGAGGTCACTCGCACCGACGCCTTCGGGTGCGAAGTGGCGCTGCGAGATTCCCGTGCGCTGTCGGATCCAGTCATCGCTGGTGTCCATCACACGCGCGAGCATCGCGTTGGTGACCGGCTCGCCGGGCACATAACGGCCCGTGCCGACGATCGTCAATCCTGGCATCGCGGCGCAGACTACACGTTCAGGTGTACGGTGACCACCAGATGGCAGCGCCGTGGCAGACCCTCGCGACCGTCGGTACCCCCGATGGTGTGCTCGAGCTACGCAGGCGTCGCGACGATTGGCTGATGATGATCGACGGTCGCGTGCTGATGAACAGCTTCTCGCGCTCGTCGGAAGAAGAGCTCGCGCGGCTCGCGGTGGGACGCTTTGGCGACCGGCCGCCGCAGCACGTGCTCGTCAGCGGGCTCGGCATGGGCTTCACGCTGCGTGCGGTGCTCGACAGCACGCCGGCAGAGACGCACGTCGTCGTCGCCGAGCTCAACCCCGTCGTGGTGGAGTGGTGCCGCGGGCCGCTGGGACCCGCGACGAACGAATCGATTCGCGAGTCCCGCGTTCGCGTCGAGGTTGGCGATGTCGCCGACGTGATCGCTGGCGCAGCTGCCGGTTCGTTCGAGCTGATCCTGCTCGATCTCTACGAGGGACCGAATAGCTCGACCCAGACGGCCGACGATCCGTTCTACGGCGCGGCCGCGCTCGCGCGAACCCATCGCGCGCTGTCGCCGCGGGGCGTCCTCGGGGTGTGGTCGGAGGATGCCGACGCCGTGTTCGAGCGCCGGTTTGCAGCCGGTCGGTTCAGCGTCACGAAACATTCGATTGGTCGGGGCGGGCGTCGACACTTCGTGTACTTGGGCACGCGACGCTAACTTGCGCCGCCGATCATGACGCAAGAATGACGCGGTGCTGGCTTTGCGCTGGACGCGGCTCGTGCGATTCCCGCTTCATGTCAGGCGCACGGATTACGACGGGCACGGCGATCACGGGTGCGGGGGTTTGGCATCCCGAGCACATCCTCTCGAACGAGGAGCTGTGCGTTGCATTCAACCAGTTTGTGCGCCGCGCGAACGCGGCAGGCGCGACGCCGCCGCTCAAGGAGTCGTCGCCGGAGTTCATCGAGAAAGCGTCGGGGATCAAGCGGCGGTACATCGTCGACAAGACCGGCGTGCTCGATCCCGAGCGCATGTGCCCGAACGTTCCCGAGCGCCGTGACGATCAGCTGTCGGTGCAAGCCGAATTCGCGGTCAATGCGATCACTCGCGCACTGGCCGCGGCGGGGCGCGTCGGTGAGGAAGTCGACCTCGTCGTGTGCGGCACTTCGATGTTGCAGCGGGCGTATCCCGCGATGGCGATCGAGATCCAGCACGCGATCGGGGCGCGCGGGCTCGGGTTCGACCTCACCCTCGGCTGTGCGTCGGTGACCGCGGCGCTCCAAGTTGCGACCACCGCGATTCAAGCGGGCCAAGCGACCTGCGCCGTCGTGGTGTCACCCGAGCTGATGAGCGGTCACAACAACTGGCGCGAGCGCGACGGTCACTTCTTGTTCGGCGACGCCGCGGTTGCGCTCGTGATCGAGCGCGTGCGCCCCGACGCATGGGAGATCCTGTCGGTGCGGGCGATGTCGAAGTTCAGCTCGAACATCCGCAACAACTTTGGCTTCATGAATCGGTTCGATCCGGCGAGCCAGTTCGCCGCCGACAAGCTGTTCTATCAGCAGGGCCGCCGCGTCTATAAGGACGTGATCCCGATGGCGGCGAAGTTCATCGCGACGCACGTCGAGTCACACGGCATCACGCCGACGGAGGTCGCACGTTACTGGCTGCACCAGGCGAACCAGAACATGAACGACCTGATCGCCGAGCGCATCCTCGGCCGGCCGGCGACAGCCACCGAGGCGCCGGTGATCATCGACCGCTTCGGCAACACCGCCTCCGCGGGCGCGGCGATCGCGTTCACCGAGTACAACGCGGATCTTCCGACCGGCTCGTACGGCTTGCTCGCGGCGTTCGGCGCCGGTTACTCGATCGGCTCGATCGCGCTGCAGCGCACCTGAGGCACGGGCGACGCCGTCGTCACCACGACCGGCACTTCGCATCGGCGATTGCTGGCACGCGCACCCACTCGAAGCCCTGCTTCGGTGCGCGCAGCTTGCGCGTGAAGCACGGACCGTACGCATCGGCGGGCGGATCTGGATGCTCGCCTCGCACGATCACGGCGTTGTAGCGCTCGACACCAGCGCGGCCGAGCTCCGCTTGCACGAGCCGGCGGACCGCGTCCGCTGGAAGCCCGTCACGGTTGTCTCGCTCTCGCGATTCCCGGTACAGCTCCCGCATGGCATCGTCGAGCGTGCGCTTGCCACGCGATGCACTGCGCAGCGCGGCATCGAGCTCGGCGGCGTACAGCGCGCCACGGGTGTACGGCACGATCGAGAGCGCCTGGTCGCGATAGAAGTCGCGGGAAATCTCGTCGTTCGTCGCGCCGGCGCGCTTGTTGTCGAAGTGCCGGATCGCGATCTCGTTGAGCGACTCGAGCATCTCGTCGGCGGAGAGCAGACCCGCTCGAAACGCGATCAGGTTCGAATAATGGACCGTGAAACCCTCGGTGAACCAGTACGCCGTGCCCTCCGGTCCACGCAGTCGCAGCCGCAGCCCGAGCCAGCGATGCAATAGCTCGTGCGCGATGTTGACCTTGAGCTTGCGCGAGAACGTCGTGCGCGGCCCGATCCACGACAGGTACGACGTCTCTTGTCCGATGCCGTTCGCGCGATCCTCGTGTGACTGCAACACGCGCACGAAGATCGAGTAAGGGCTCCGGTCGTCATCGGCAAAGAACGCGCGCTCCGCCGCGAATACGCGTGCGGCCCACGCGCTTGCGGCCGCGACATCGAGCTTCGGTTCACCAAACCAAGCGAGTCGCAGGTGGAGCGAGCCGTCGTCGAACGCGGCCTGCTGGGGACGGCCCCAGTAATAGACCGCCTCGCGCAACGCGCTCAGCTCGCCGACGGTTTCGCTCGGGGCAGCGCGACCGAACGTGCTCGCGCCTTCGCCGCGTGTCGTGGCGGGACACTGCGCAGCGCCCCATGCAATCCGCATTCGGTACTCGCGTCGCGACTCCGGTAGCACGAGGAAGTGTCGGCCGTGACCGCCGATGCCGGTCGCATCATGGCGTAGTCCCTCGAGCGCTCCCGGTTCGGTCGTGGAGACGGAGCGAGCGCGATACTGGAGTGTGACGGTGCCGGTGGCGTCGCGGGACGGTGCAAATTCCAGCACGCGATCGCGAACGCGACGGACCAGTGGTAGGGCGCCGCGCGCGTCCGTCGCAGTGGCATCACTGATGAGGGCCGCCACGCCCGACGTGCCCATGACCTCGTCGTCGAGACGAAACACGGGTCGGCGCCCGGCCGGTACAGACAGCGCGACGGCCAGGGTAGAAGGTTCGCTCGACGACGGCTCGCACGTCGGAGTCAGCACGAGGGTCGCGTCGACCGGTGTCGGGGCCGTCGACGCAACAGCCGGCGGCGCAGGTGAGAGCACCGGTGGAGGCGATGCCGGCACAGATGAGGGCGCCGATGTGGAAGCCGGCGTGCCTTGCCAGGGCGGCGCGCGATCCCCGCACGAGATACCCACGCAGCTCGCGCTCACGAGCGCCAGCGCGATCGCGCCCGGCCGAGACAGCATGTCGTGGGCCAGGCGCATACCCTTTTGACCCCGCAGGGACGGGCAGGTTGCCGAGGATCTCAACCGAGCACGGGCAGCGGCGTTACCTTCGCGCCGGTACCGGCGATTGCGCCGGTGACGATACGCATCATCACCGCGCGCGCACGCGTGATGCTCTCGGCGTTGACGCGGCGACCTTCGTCACCTTCTTCGAGCACCGTGCGAACCATCTGCTCGAGCGCAAAGATCAGCGTGCGAATGAACAGTGGGTCGATCTTCTTGTCGTCGCCTGCGCGGAACATCGCAACGAGCAGCTCGTGAACCTCCATGCGTCGCGCGTGCAGCGGAGACTCGAGGCTCTGGGCCTCACCGCCGAGCACGTAAACGAGGCGCCCCATCGTGCGCGCGTTGCCGAGATGGATGTCGATGCACTTCTCGAGCTGTGCGAGCAGCTCGGTCTCGGCCGCAATCGCCCGGCGGCACGATTCGAGGAGGCTACTCGTGCCGAGCGTGTACATCGCGAGCGCGACGTCCTCCTTGCTCTTGAAGAAGCGGTAGAACGTGCGGCGTGAAATCTGACTCGCCTCGAGTAAATCCTCGACCGAGACGTTGCGGAATCCCTTCATCGCGAACACGCGCGTCGCGCCGAACATGATCATGTTGCGGGCGACGTCGCTGCCGAGCTGCACGCCGGTTCCGCGCTTTGCAGCCGGCGGCTTTGGCTTTGCGGTCTTCGCTTTGCTGGCTTGCTTCGCCTTGTGAACGGCCACAGGCGGTCAGTATGCCCAATTTCGCCGAGTCGGCGCGAGCTTGGCGCTAACTACGCAGCGAGCCTATTCCTTCTGGTGGTCTTTGCACGCCGCCGTCGCGGCGCGGACATGGGTGCCGCAGCCGATCGCGGCGCCCGCGCGGCGAACGCGAGGAGGTGACGCGCGAGCGCGACGATCCCGTCGCCGGTCTCGGCCACGGTCGGAAATGTCGGCACGTCCTCGATCGCGAGCGCGATCGGTTGCATCGCGTCGCTGCGATGGATCACCTGCAGCGCCGTGATGCGCGTGCTCGGTTGGTGAATCGTCAACCAGGTTCGCAGGTCGGCGAGGCCGGTCGCGTTCTCGATGTCACGTTCGACGCGGCCGTCCGCGACGTAGACCACACCATCGGCGCCGCGCAGCCATTCAGCTGCCATCTTGCCGGCGTGGAGCATGCCGGGCACGAGCTCGACGGGAAGCCAGTACAGGTGGAGCGCGACGTCGTAGCCATCCGCGCCGGGGCCGCAGTTCACGACTTCGAGCCCGAGCGACGATGCGCGCAGTCGTTCGACGGTTTGCTCGGAGGCCGAGTTGACGCGCACCTGGAGGTCGGCGAGTGCGATGCGTCCACCCGCGGCGCCCATGTAACTCGACACGCCGAACGTCCATGCGCCGGCTGCATCCCGGGCCGGGTCGCCGCTCAACACGCGCGCGAGCTGCTCGACCGCGCGTTCCTTACCAGCCTGGGCTGGTCCGACGAACAGGATCTTGAAGTTGTGCGTCTTGTTGGCGACATCGGTGAACATGTCGGGTGGAGTTACAAGGCGCATACCAGGCCGATGACGCCGTCACGACGCCTACTTGCGCGCGCCAGGACCTGCTCGTCCGTCTGCTCGCGCTGGAGATAGACGAGCATTCAGGGCTGTGCCCTGGGTGTGACGGCACGCGTGCGCGCACGCGGGCGGCCCGTCTGCGATACTCGGGAGCGGGGTGAGCGACACCACGATCAAGCACCCTGTGAAGCTGCCTGCGCGCCGCGCATCGGTGCCATGCGTCAGGATCGTATTCACGCAGCACGCCGCCACGATCGGGGCGTGGGAAGTGATCGCGCCGGGCACGACGCGCGTCGGTCGCGCGCCCGAATCGCACCTACGGCTGATGGACCCGCGTGTATCGCGCCGCCACGCCGAGCTGGTTCACACGCCGGAAGCGGGGCTGCGCATCGTCGACGCGAGTGCGAACGGTGTGTACGTCAACGGCGCGCGCGTCGTCGATCAGGTGCTTGCTGACGGCGACATCTTTCGCCTCGGCGACACGATCTTCATCGCGCGGTATCGCGATCCCGACGAGCCGGTGGAGCTACCGCTGCCGGGCTGCATCGGCGACTCACCCGCCGCTTGCGCGATGTACCGCACGGTTCGCAAGGCCGCGCGCGCGCAGGCGAGCGTGCTTGTCATCGGCGAGAGTGGGACCGGCAAGGAGCTCGTCGCGCGCGCGATCCACGAGCTCGGCAACCCGGGGACCCCGTTCATCCCGGTGAACTGCGCGGCGATCGCAGAAACGCTCGCGGAGAGCGCGCTGTTCGGCCACGTCGCGGGCGCGTTCACCGGCGCATCGAAGCCGCACGCCGGCTACTTTCGGGCAGCCGACGGCGGCGTGCTGTTCCTCGACGAGGTCGGCGAGCTCGCGTCCGCGATCCAGGCGAAGCTGTTGCGCGTGCTCGAGGAGCACGAGGTCACGCCGCTCGGCGGCGACCGGCCGATCGCGTGTCACGCGCGCGTCGTCGCGGCGACGAACAAAGATCTTCACGCGGCTGCGCTCAGCGGCGCGTTTCGCGGCGATCTGTATGCCCGCCTCGCCGAAGTCATCATCGCCACGCCAACGCTGCGCGAGCGTCGCGAGGACATCATGCCGCTCTTGCGCGACGCACTCGGCGCCGCACCGCCGATGACGGCAGAGTTGTGCGAAGCGCTGCTGCTCTATCCGTGGCCGTTCAACGTCCGCGAGCTGCGCAAGCTGGCTGTCGATCTGCGCGTGCGCGGTGAGGGACAGGAGGTCCTCGATCTCGACCTCGTGCAGAATCGCCTCAAGACCGCGAGCGATTCGACCGCTCGCCCGGCGCACGCAGCTCCCTCCGAGCAGCGCGATAGCCCACCCGATCGCGGCGAGCTCGAGCGACTGTTACGCGACCATCACGGCAGCATCGCCGACGTCGCGCGAGCGACAGGACGCTCACGCAAGCAGGTCTATCGCTGGCTCGAGATCCACGGCGTCGACCCAGACGCGTTCAGAAGCGGTTGACCGCTTCGTGCCGTGGGCTTCACACCGGGCACAGCTTGTTGTACTTGTCGATCAGTGTCTTGATGCTGGCGTCGAGCTTGGGGAGCGCCTTGAGCTTCATGCGGGCGTCTCTCGCCGAGCCGTCAAAACAGCCAGGCAGAGGTCCGGTTTTCTTCTGGCTGCGCTCGGCCTCGCGCGCAACGAGCGAGACCTGGAGCTGCGCCACGTAGATGTCGCGCGTGCACATGGTGGCGATCTCGCCGGCGAGCGCTTTGTCCGCCTGTTCGACGGCCGCCTGACGCTCCATCGCGCGACGACACGGCGCGAGGCCTTGCCCCGGCGTCTTCTTGGCGATGGCGGCTTTGACGTTGTCGAGATCCTTCTTCGAGTCGGCGACCGGATCGGCCGCTGCGGTGGAGCTGACGGCGATCAGGCACATGACGAGAGCGGGTAAGAGCTTCATGGCTGGCACTCCTTGTGTGCGCGAGACCAGGAGCAACCCGCGGGCCTAGGGCTCACCGCGCGAACCACCTGAACTCGCACTTGCTGCGATGCGCAACTCGTGAGGTTTTGCGTCCTACGGCAGGGCCATCCGCCAGTCGATGTCGCGAATCGACGACCTTTTTGTCGCGATCAGCGTGAGCTCGACGACGCGCCGGCCTGGATGGCCTTGAGCGTATCGCGTTGCCGATCGAGCTCGTCGACGATCACGCGCAGCGCTTCGCTGCCGAGTGGACGAGCCAGCACGTGCGTCACGCGGATCGCTGCGCGCACGTGTTCTCTGACCTGGCCGAGCACGATGAACGTGCCGTTCGCGACTCGCTTGCGCAGGGCGCGCAGCTCGACGAGCTCTTCCTTCGACAGCGCCTCGTAATCGAGGATCAGCACGCGCCGTAGCACTTCCTCGCCGAGCGCATCGAACGCCTCGCGCAGTGACCCCGCGAAGTACGGCACGCAGGCGAGGTCTTTCACCTCTTCAGCGATCCAGCGCTGCACGCGTTCGTTCGGCGCGTACGTCACGAGTCGGAGCGTGAACAGATCGGTACGTTCCGCGCTCTGCGGAGCGTCGACGCTTGTGCTTACGGCTTTGCTATCCAACGCCAAACACCTAGTTTGCGCGATCGGCGCCGGGCCCTCGGGGTAGGGACCGGGTAGCGGGCGCCCGAGGTAACACCGTTGTTACGCCAGGGTGCGACGCGATGTCGGAGCTGTCATCACACAGCGCAGGCGCGCGCCGGCGGTCACTGGGACTTCGGCATGAAGTCGCGGATCAGCTTCGTCGGCTTGCGCGCCTCGATGACGACCTCGATGGTCGTGTCGATGTTGCGGCTCGTGTTGAACAGCGTGACCTTGTGCTTGCCGGCGCGCAGCTTGATCGAGCGCTGGGGCGTCGTCAGCATCGTGGCGACGCCGTCGATCGCGATCTCGCACGGCGGCTTGGTCGAAACCATCAGCGTGCCTTCGCCCGCGTTTGATGAGGCGGTTGCGACGCGAGCCGGGCGCGGAGCCGGTGTCGTCGCCAACGCAGATGTCGATGGCTTGTCGGATCGCTTCGCTTGCGTGCTGGTGGCTCGCTTCGGTTCAGACGGCTCTCGGCGCGACTCGCGTGGTTCGGTCGACGCCTGTTGCGTCGCGCCTTCGGCCGCGAGTGCGATGGCGAGCTCCTTCGTGCGTCGATCGACGTGCATCAGCTGCGTGCGGTAACCCGCGTGTGTGAGGACGATGTCGTAGCTGCGAGCCGGGTCGATGGTCACGGCGAGCGGCGTCTGGCCGACGACCGAGGCCACGCCGTTCTCGATCAGCGTGATCGTCGCGCCCGCAGGCTGCGAGCTGACCGGAAGCTGACGTGTGGCGGTCGACGTCTCGACGCGCGAAGCGGGCTCGACGGCCGGCGGCGGCGCCGAAGCCGTCTCGACGGGCGGCGGTTGCGGCGCCGGAGCAGTTTCGACGGGCTGCGGTTGCGGCGCCGGAGCACTCTCAGCAATTGGCTCGACGGCAATGGGCTCGACGGAGGGTGCTTTCACCACGGCGGGCGTGACGGGCGCTGACACCACTGACGGCGTGAGCGATGGCTCTAGCGA
>DATDCH010000746.1:0-14567 GCA_036524455.1 Kofleriaceae bacterium
CGGCGACGCGAAGACGCCGCGGGCTCGCGTGTAGCTGAGCGTGCTCACCGCAACCGCACCGCGTCAGCTCGCCGTGCTAGTCGCGCGCGTAACGCGGCGACGCGACAGGCTCGCGCATGAGCGTGCTCACCGCAACCGCACGGCGTCAGCTCGCAGCGCTCGTCGGCGGCACGTCAGAAGTGCCGTGCTCGTGTTCACCAGCAACGAGCGTGTGTGTGTCGCATCTTCGGCACCAACGACTGCCGGCGTCGGGCGAAGGTTCGCGCTCAGCGCGCGGGCGCTTGGCACGACCGACGAAGGAAGGCCACGAAGGCCGAAGAGCACGAAGGCCGGAGAGATGCATGGCACCCATGCGCCTCTACCAACCCTTGTTCTGATCTTGGCGCCCTTGGCGGCTCTTACTTCCGTTCTTCGATGGCCGATCTTCCGATCTTCGTGTCCTTCGTGGCTTCGTGGCTGTCCTGGGCGGCGTGCAGCCATACGCGCTTGCGCTGCGATGACGGCGGCTCGCGGGGCCGCCTTTCTTCGTCCTTGGATGTGCCGCCCGCTTCTGGCATGAAGCCGGCGTGACCCGGTGTCTGCGTGAAGAGACGGCCCTCGCGCTCGTCCAGGGCGAGCTCGCCTCGGTCGACGCAGTTGCCGCGCGCACGCACGTCGACACGTGCGAGCCGTGCCGCCAGGTGCTCGCCGCACTCGCGCGCATGCCGACGATCACGCGGTTGCCGCCTGGTCGCGAGACGACCGAAGCGCCGCTGCGGGTTGCCGACCGCTACGAGCTGGGCGGCGTGCTTGGCGCCGGGGGAATGGGTATCGTGTTCGAGGCGCGCGATACCAAGCTCGCGCGCATCGTCGCGCTCAAGCGCGTCAAGCACGATCACGACGACGCGCAGGATCGGCTCGTGCGCGAGGCGCTCGCGATGGCGCAGCTGTCGCATCCATCCGTGGTCAGCGTGTTCGACGCCGGCATCGCCGATGGTGCGGCGTACGTCGCGATGGAGTACGTCGCGGGCGAGACGTTGCGCGGCTGGCTCGCCAAGCCGCGGTCGTGGCGCGAGGTCACGGCGTTGTTCGTCGAGGCCGCGCGTGGGCTCGAGGCGGCGCACGCGGCAGGGATCGTGCACGGCGACTTCAAGCCGGATAACGTGCTCGTCGACGCGCACGGTCGCGCACGGGTTGCCGACTTCGGAATGGCGCGCACGATTTCGGAGGCCCACCGCGAGCTCGGCGGCACGCCGGCGTACATGGCGCCGGAGCTACTCGACGGGGCGCCAGCGTCGGCGGCGAGTGATCAGTATGCGTGGGCGATCTCGCTGCACGAGGCGCTGCACGGCGTGCGTCCGTCGGCGTCGACGGTGATCGGCAAGCGCGCGGCGCGGGCTTCGGCGGCGACGACCGCGAAGCGCGGCGGTGCGATCGCGGTTGCGCGAGGTCGCGTCCCGACCGCAGTGGCACGGATCGTCGCGCGCGGGATTGCGCTCGAGCCGGCGGAGCGGTTCGGCTCGATGGCCGAGGCAGCGGCGGCGCTCGCAGCCGTGCCGCGACGACGAGCACGCACGATCACGGCCGCGGTGATCGCGAGCGCGGCGCTCGGCTCGGCAGGCGTCGCGTGGGTCGCGCGCGGTGGCGACGAGTTGCCCACGTGCAGCGACGGCACGCAGGAGCTCGCGGCGGTGTGGAGTCCCGAGCGCGCGGCGCAGCTGAAAGCGAAGCTCGCGGCAAGCGGGCGGGCGGAGCTCGGCGAGTCGGTCGTGTCGACGCTGAACGCGTACGGCGAGCGCTGGCGGATCGCGCGCAAGGCCGCGTGCGAGGCAACGCGCGCCGGTGAACAATCGGGTGAGTTGCTCGATCGCAAGATCTGGTGTTTCGATCAGCGGCGCGAGTCGCTGCGCGAGGTGATCGGCGTGGTCGATGCGCTGCAGCCGACCGAGCTCGACAACGCGATGCCCACCGTGCTCGGTCTGCCCGGGCTCGATCGGTGCAGCGATCGCGGCGCGCTGCTCGTGCAGCCGAAGCTGCCCGCGTCGGCCGATGCGCGGCGCGAGCTACGCGCGCTCGAAGCCGAGCTCGAACGCGCGCACGCCGAAGCGAACGCAGGTCGCAGCGAGAATGGCCGCAAGCACTATCACAACGTCATCGCCGGCGCGCAGCGGATCGCGTGGCCGCCACTCGAAGCCGAAGCGTGGATGTGGCTCGGGCACTTCGAGATCAAGCGCAACAACATCAAGGTGGGCGACGACGCGCTGGCCAAGGCGATCGACGCCGCGTCGCGTGCGAAGGACGATCGACTCGTCGCCGATACGCTGATCAAGATGCTGGTCGCCGTGCTGATGACGACCGTGCAGACGGCGGAGGCCGAGCGCATGATCAAGCTCGCCGATGCCGCGGTCACGCGCGCCGGTGATGATCCGCAGTTGCGCTCGGAGTTTCATCAGGCCGCTGGTCACCTGCTGTATCTGCGGCACCAGCGCGCGGAGGGCGAGAAGCACTTCGACAAGGCACTCGCGATCCTCGAGAAGCTGCCCGGCGACCAACGGGATCCGATCGCGCGGCTGCGCATCTCGCGCGCGACCGAAGCGATCCAGGAGATGAACCTACTGCGCGCGATGGCCGAGCTCGACAAAGCGCACGTCGCGATCGGCGACCCGGTCGAGCGCTCCCCGAACGCAGGTCTGTATCTGATGACGCTGTGCATGGCGCGCATGTTTCTGCAGCAGCACGACAAGGCGCTTCCCGATTGCACGCGCGCGCGCGACATCTTCGCGGAGCGAGTCGGGCCTGACCATCCCGATACCGCGGCCGCCGAGGGCAACCTCGGTACCATCTTGCTGCGCCAGGGCCGCGGCGCCGAAGCGCTGAAGCAGCTCGAGCGGAGCTTCACGATCACGCTCGCCGCGTATGGTGCCGCGCACCCGACGACGATCATGGCGCGCGGCAACCTCGCCGACGCGTACGGTCAACTCGGTCAGCACGCGAAGGCACGCGATCACTGGAAAGAGGTGCTCGTCGCGCGCGAGCAAGCGCTCGGTAAGGATCACCCGAAGGTCGCCGAGGCGATGCAGCGCCTCGCGGGCTCCGAGATCGAGACCGGCAATCGCGAGGGCGGCGTGAAGTTGCTCGAGGCGTCGCTGCCGGTCCTCGAGAAACACCTCGGCCGCACCGACGACGCGGTGGTTGCAGGCATCAACGCCCTCGCGATGGCGTACACGGGCATGGGCCGGCGCAAGGACGCAGTCGCCACGTTCGAGCGTGCGAAGGCGCTGCTGATCGAGCGCGGCAGTCCCGACGATCCCAACGTCGGGCTCATCACGTACAACATCGCGGAGATCGGGCGCGAGGATGGTCAGCTCGCGCGAGCGCTCGCGCAGTACGACGAGGTCGCGCGGATCTGGAGCAAGGGCCTGCCGCCGACGCATGCACTGTTCGGGCATCTCCATACGGCTCGCGGCGAGACGCTACTCGCGCTCAAGCGCGCGGCCGACGCGATCGAGCCGCTCGAGCTCGCGCTGCCGATTCGGACCGCGGCTGGCGACGCGGTTGCGACGGCGTGGACCGAGCTCGTGCTCGCCGAGGCGCTGCTCGGCGCGAAGCGCGACCGCGCACGTGCACGCACGCTCGTCGAATCGGCGATCAAGCACCTCGACGCCGGTGGGCCGCCGGGCGATCAGCATCGCGCACGGGCCGAGAAGCTGCGCAAACAAGCACGTTGATCGGTCGAGCCTGCGTGGTAAAACGGCGGTGGTCGCGCCGGCGGCCAACGGTCCGCGTGCAGGGTCGAACCCACCGGTAGCAGACAACCAGCGTCACTTCTTCCGCCCGAACGCGGACACCGGGCTCCAGGAAGAGGTGTGTCATGTCCAACAGCGAAGGCCGCGAGCGCGGCCCGAACGATCACAGCGGGCTCCCCGCCAATCCCAGCCTCGAGTGGCTGCGCAAGCGCGCGAAGGACGAGCTGCGCGTGCTCCGCGAGCAGACGCCCGACGCGCAGCTCAGCGACGCCCAGCTCGCGGTCGCCCGCACGCATGGCTTCGCGAGCTGGCGCAAGCTCAAGGCATTCGTCGACGCGGTCAACGGACACGGCGATGCGGTCCGAGCGGCGGTGCGCGCGGGTGATGTCGCGGCGCTGACCGCGCTCCTCGACGACGATCCAGAGCTCGTCGACACCGGCGAGGATCTCGACGAACGCGAGCGGCCGAGCGACGAGCGCGGCATGACGCTCCTGCATCTCGCGGTCGCGGTGAATCACGCGCCGATCGTCGTACTGCTCATCGCACGTGGCGCTCGGCTCGACGTGCGCAACGCCGGCGGCCGCACCGCACTGCATGACTGCTTCGAGCTCAACCGCGACGCCATCGCGAAGCTGCTCGTCGCCGCCGGTGCGACGGTCGACGTGTGTGCCGCGGCGGCGTACGGCTATCACGATCGGTTGCGCGCGATCCTGCGCGCTGATCCCGGCCAGGCAAACGACATGTCGACGAGCTTGTCGCCGCTCGGCTGGACCGGCTTCGCGCACGATGCGGAATCGGCGCGCATCTTGATCGGGCACGGCGCGATCGTCGATCGCCCGCCGCACGACGCCGAGGTGTGGGGATCGACGTGCATGGTCAGCGCGCTACCCGTCGCTCGCGTGTTGCTCGAGGCCGGCGCGAACCCGAACGCGCAAGACGAGCGCGGCGACACGCCCCTGCATCACGCGATCGCGAGCCGGCTCGTTCGCGATCCGGCACCGCTCGTCGAGCTCCTACTCGATGCCGGCGCCGATCCGCTGCGTGTCAACCACGCGGGCGAATCTGCGCTCGATGCGGCGCTCGCGCAGCGCGGCCGCCAAGCAGAGACCTACTTCCCGGCGAAACCCGTCGGCGAGAAGCAGCTCGATCGCGCGATCGAGCTGATGCGGCGCAAGACCAATTTCGAGTCTCTCTGATCGTACACGTACACGTACACGTGCTCGTGCTCGTGCTCGTGCTCGTACTCGGCATGCGCGTTCGAGTTGAGGCGACTCTGACCGCTGCGTGATCGCAAGCCACCGCTCGACCGGGCCTTGATGCCCCGTTGACGTAACGCCGGGGTTCGATGTTGAGCGGGCACGCGCTGAAGCCGAGCACGTGCACGGTCAGATCAAGGCGAATCGAAGTTAGCGGTCGCCACGCAGCAGCCGCAGGTGCTCGTCGGGATCGAAGCCCATCGTGGTCAAGATGTGGCGCTGCGTGACCTCCCAGCCGTGCGTGCCGAGCTCGCGCTCGAGCACGGGCAGGTAGGCGAGGTCGCGCGGGCGCGGTCGCACGCTCTGGATCGCGTGCTGCAAGTACACCTGCACGAGCCGCCGCCACGGCTGGATGCCGCGGTTGCGCTTGATGCCCCAGCCGCGCGCTTGCTTGCCGTGGATCGCGGCAAGACCTTGGTAGACCGTCGTCATGTCGCCGTGATCTTCGGCCAGCAGATCGACGAGCGCTTCGAGCACCCACGCATCGATTTCGCGCGACGCCAGACGCGCGAGCGCGGGCTCGAGCTCACTCGCGGCAGTGACGCTACGGAGCGCGGCGCGTGCGAGGCGGACGCCGGCCTCCTGGAGGTGCGGATCGGTCTTGTCGATGAGCTGCACGATCAGCGGCACGTCGTTGCCGGCGAACCGCAACGCGACGAGCACGTCGATCCACTCGATCAAGATGCCGTCGGAGACGGGCGCCGCTTCGAGGCTCGCCAGGTAGGCGAGGGCGTCGTTGAGCGCGCTGTGCACGCGCTCGTGCCACGCATCGATGATTTCATATGGATTCATGCCGCCGCCTCCCGTAGCCCCGCGTTGAGATCCGACTCGCGCGTGATGCCGAGCGCGAACAGCACACTGTCGGCGCGATAGAGCTTGCCCGTCAGCTCCGCGCCCACGGGTTGACGATCGAGCTCGTGCAGCGCGGCAGCAAGGCCACTCGCACCGCCGCACGCCGCGCGCAGCTCGGCAAATAGCGGTTGTAGCGCTTCGTGCAGCTCGCGGCGCTGACTCGCGAGGATCGCGGAAGGCGCGTTCGACTCCACGACGCGCGCGAGCCGCACATTGAGCTCGACGACGCGGCGATACAGCTCGTTGAGCGACGACGTCGCCACCCGATGGTCATCGAGCCGGCGCAGCGGCCGCAGATCGGGCGGCAACACCGCCAGCTCGCGCATGACGAGCGCGCCGTGGCCACCGAGCTCGAGCGCGCCGATCACGTTCCAGTATGCCTCGGCGTCGTCGAGGAGCGCCGCGCACTCGAGCGGCCCCGACGCCGCGCGCTCCACGATCGCATGCGGCACGTGCTCGAACACGAGCGGTTGCACGATCGGCATGCCGAGCGCGATACGCGCGAACTGTGAGCGCGGCTTGACCGGGTCGTCGTCGACGAGTGTCGGGGCATCGATCACGGTGCCCGGTCCGAACACGTGGGTGTCGAACAGCCCGCCGGGAATCGGCACCTGCGTCGCGACGTCGAGCGTCTCGGCAGCCGTCACGACCTTCGGCGCGCGCTGCCGCACGAGCTCTGCGCTCGCGAACGTCAGTGGTGTCGCGAGCTCGAGATCCGGTGCAATCCCCAACGCCTCCAGACACAACCGGTGCACCGACACTCGACGATCCTACTCCTATCCCGACTCGACCGGCTGCTTCGCCTTTTCCCAGCCCGCAATGCCGTCGGGCATCACGTAGACGTTCGAGTAACCAAACTCTCGGGCGCGCCCGGCGCCCGCGTGGCAGCTGTGTCAGCCAGGCCCCGAGCAGTAGAAGACGAGTGCGGCCGCTTTGTTTTCCGGTAGCTCGCTCGCCTCGTAGTCGTGCGCGTTGAGGTTCTTCGCACCCGGCACGTGGCTGCGCTTGTAGCGGCCCTGTCCGTTGTTGTCGAACACGTGGAAGTCGGACTGGCCGAGGCGTGCCGCGACGTCGGCGACGGTCAGCTCGGGGACGTCGTCCATGGCGGGACACTACCAGCCGAAGCGCTGGAAGAGCACCTAGCTAAAGCGGCGACCGACTACGACGTCGGCTTGCGCGCGGGCTGCGTGCGGTGCGGCGGCTTCTTCTTCTTCTTCGACTTGCCGTTGCCTTGGCCCGGGCCTGTCGTATCCGTCCAGCGATAGCTCGGCTCACCCGGCGCACGGAAATCAACGTGCACGAAGTTGCTGACCGGATAGATGCCGATGCCGAGACCGCCGCCATCGAGCGACTCGGCGTAGCGATACATCTCGTTGATCGAGACGCCCTTGATGCGGATATCCATCGCCGATGCGTGGAAGTGACGGCTCGAGTTGCGCTCCGTGAAACGGAAGCCCGAAACCAGGTCGATTCGTTTGCCTTCAAACCGATCGTAGAACCGCGACAGGTGCTCGTAGAGCTCGGCGCGCACCGCGCGCGTTGCACCACTGCGCGTGCAGCGGAACAGCTCGTCTAGCTGAGCGAGCGCCGCGTCATTGAAGTTGCCATCGGGCTTGTAGATGTTGACGCGGACTTCTTCGTTGAGATTTTCCGCGCGCAGCCACACATCGCCGGAGGGCTTTGCAAGCGGCTCGGTACGCAGGCTCGATTTGGCAGCGTTGTGGCCGCGGAAGGCCGCCACACGCTTCTTGCTCTTCTTCGAGCGCTTCTTCGCGGGAGTGCTCGTGGTCGAATCCGCAGTCGACTTCTCCGCTCCCGCGAACACCGGTGTGCTCCAACAGAGCACCGCGATCAGGAGGAGCGCAATCCGCTGCATAGGGACCGTAGGCTAGGTCGATCCATTGCCCCTGTTCAACAAAAGGCCTCCAAATTCGACCGAATACCATTCGGCACTTATACGACTGTTCAGGTAGTTGGTACTCAAACTGTATGCGTCGGCCCGAACATTGCGGTGTGCAATTTTCGTCCGTGCGAATGCGCGCGAGATCACCCCGGGCCTTGAGGTGGGAGCTTCGGCAGATCGACTCCCGGCAACGGAACGTGCACGAGCTCGATTCCGATCTGTTTCGCGATCTCGAAGATGCGTTCGTCGCGATAGAACTCGCCGAACACGATGCGAGTCACGCCGGCGTTCGCGAGTTGCTTGAAGCAATTCCAACACGGGCTCGCGGTCACGTAGTTCGTCGCGCCTTCGATCATCACGCCGTTGCGCGCAGCCTGGATGATCGCGTTGGCCTCGGCGTGGATCGTCGCGACGCAGTGGCCGTCTTGCATCATGTGCCCGACGTCAGAGCAGTGCGGCATGCCGCGGATCGAGCCGTTGTAGCCCGTCGACAGGATCGTGCGGTTTCTGACCAGCACCGCGCCGACGTACTTGCGCGGGCAGGTCGAGCGTGTCGCCACGACCTGCGCGATGCTCATGAAGTACTCGTCCCAGGACGCACGCGGTCGGATGTCCTCTGGCATAAGTCGTTGTATGGTCGCGGGCTCAGTGTCCAAGTACAAGGAGACCGTCAACCTTCCGGAGACCGACTTCCCCATGCGCGGCGATCTCGCGAAGCGGGAGCCCGAGATCTTGGCCGAGTGGGATCAGCAGAAGCTCTACGAGCAAATTCAGGCAGCCCGCGCGGGCGCGCCGCTGTGGGTTTTGCATGACGGTCCGCCGTACTCCAACGGGCACATTCACTACGGACACATCCTCAACAAGATCCTGAAGGATATCGTCGTCAAGTCGCGGACGATGGCGGGGTTTCGCACGCCCTACGTACCGGGCTGGGACACCCACGGTCTGCCGATCGAGCTGGCGGTCGAGCGCGAGCTAGGCCCCAAGCGCAAGGACATGTCGCCGGCGGAGATCCGCAAGGCGTGCCGCGACTACGCGATGAAGTTCGTCGATATCCAGCGCGTCGAGTTCAAGCGGCTCGGCGTGCTCGGCGATTGGGACCGGCCGTACCTCACGCTCGATCACTCGTACGAAGGTGCGATCGCGAGCGCGCTCGCGAAGTTTGCGCGGGGCGGTTGGCTGTATCGCGGCAAGAAGCCGGTGATCTGGTGCCCGCGTGACAAGACCGCGCTCGCCGAAGCGGAGATCGAATACAAGGACAAGTCGTCGCCGTCGGTCTACGTGCGGATGCCGCTGACCGAGAGAGGCAAGCTCGACGAACGGATCCAACGCGCGGCGCTCGTGATCTGGACGACGACACCGTGGACGCTGCCGGCGAACCTCGCGATCGTCGCGCATCCCGAGTTCACGTACCTCGCGATTCCGAACCCTCGCGATCCCGGGGAGCACCTGATCGTCGCGAAGGAGCTCGCGCCGAGCTTCGCGAAGGCGATCGGCGGAGCCGACCTTGGGGCGGCGATCGAAATCTCGCCGGCCGTCATGAGCTCGCTCGAGGGGGCGCGCTACCAACATCCGTTCATCGCGAAGCCGGAACGCGACCAAGATTTCCGGCTGTGGTTTGCGGATTACGTGACGGCCGACACCGGTACGGGTCTCGTGCACACCGCCCCGGGGCACGGCGCCGACGACTACAAGACCGGCATGGCCCACGGCCTGCCCGCGTACGCGCCGCTCGACGACGCCGGCCGCTACATCACGGGCGTCGGGCTCGACGGTGGAGCGGTGCGCGTCGATCTGAGCGGCAAGTCGACCGACGACGCGAACCCCGAGATCGTCCAGCACCTCGCGACGACGGGATTCCTACTCAACCCGACCACCGACAAGATCCAGCACCAGTACGCGCACTGCTGGCGGTGCAAGGGACCGATCGTGTATCGCGCGACGCCGCAGTGGTTCATCGCGATGGATCACGGTGCACTGCGTACGCAGGCGCTCGCCGAGATCGATCGTTCGACATGGGTGCCGCCGTGGGGCCACGATCGCATCTACGCGATGATCGCGAACCGACCGGATTGGGTGCTGTCGCGGCAGCGGCTGTGGGGCACGCCGATTCCGGCGTTCTACTGCAAGCAGTGCGGCACCGAGCACGCGAACCCCGACACGATGGATCACATCGCGAAGATCTTCGCCGAGGAAGGCGCCGACGCGTGGTGGACGAAGTCCGCCGCCGAGCTCGTGCCGCCGCGTACGCGCTGCACCGGCTGCGGTGCCGAGCCCGATCAGCTCGAGAAAGAGAAAGACATCGTCGACGTGTGGTTCGAGTCCGGCGTGTCCTGGCTCGCGATGCGCACGCGCCAGGGAGCAGAGGGCAAGGACCACGAGCACATCGATCTATATCTCGAGGGCAGCGACCAGCATCGCGGTTGGTTCCACTCGTCGCTGCTCGCGGCGATCGGCGTGATCGGCAAAGCGCCGTACCGCGAGGTGATCACGCACGGCTTCGTGCTCGGCGAGAACGGTGTGCCGTACTCGAAGAGCGAGATCGCGAAGGCGAAGGCCGAGGGCCGCGCGATCAGCTACGTCGAGCCCGACGCGATCATCAAGAAGAGCGGCACCGAGATGTTCCGGCTGTGGGTCGGCTCGTGCGAGTTCCGCGGCGACATCACGTACTCGGAGACGATCCTGTACGGCGAGCCGAACGAGAAGGGCGAGCGCAAAGGCGGTCTCGCGGAGTGGTATCGCAAGCTGCGCACCGTCGCGCGGTTCCTGCTCGGCAACCTCAAGGGCTTCGATCCCGACGCGAACGATCGCGCGCTCGTCACGCTCGGTGTCGATCGCTACATGCTCGCGCGGCTCGACGACTTCGTGACCCGTGCGCGCAAGGCGTACGAGGCCTACGAGCTGCACGTCGTGCACCGCTTGCTCGTCGACTTCATCACGGTCGACGTCTCGGCGCTGTACAGCGATGTCACGAAGGATCGATTGTACTCGGACAGCGGCAAGTCGCCGCCGCGCCTCGCGGCACAGGTCGTGATGTACGAGTGCCTGCGCGCGATCGCGACGCTGTCGGCGCCGATCCTATGCTTCACCGCCGAGGACATCTGGAAGTACATGCCGAAGCGCAAGGACGACCCGGCGAGCGTCCACCTCGCGCTGTTCCCGCCGGCGCGCGAGAGCGATCAGGGCATCGAGCGCGAGTTCGACACCCTGCTCGGCTGGCGCGAGCGCGTGACCAAGGCACTCGAGCCGTTCCGCGCTCAGAAGAACAAGTCGGTCGACGCGAAGGTCACGCTGCACGCGGCCGGTGATCGCAGCGTGCTCGAGAAGTACAAGGACGAGCTGGTCGACCTGTTCATCGTGTCGGCGGTGGCAATCGCCCCCGGCCAAGATACGGTCACGGTCGAAGCTCATAGCGGTCCGCGTTGCGAACGCTGCTGGAAGCACTACGATCAGCTGGCCGCCGACCCGAACGATATTTGCGTGCGCTGTGCCGACGCATTGAAAGCGAAGTCATGACGAAGTCCGAGTCAGAGGTGCCCAAGGCCGACGTGCACAAACCCGCGCCGGGGTTCTTCGCGCGCTTCGAGCACAAGTGGCTCGTGTTCTGGATCGTGTCGATGATCTCGCTCGTGCTCGATCAGATCACGAAGATCTGGGCACGCGCGGCGCTGCCGACCCACCCCGAGGGCTGCACCGTCCCCGACGACATGATCATCCGCAAGTGCATCGGTATGCCGGTCACGGTGATCGATGGTTTCTGGGACTGGCGGCTGTCGATGAACCCCGGCTCGGCGTTCGGCCTGTTCGGCAGCCTCGGCGCGGGCTTCACGCGCATCTTCCTGTCGCTGATCGGCATCGTCGCGGTGTTCGGCATGTTCTACATGCTGAAGAAGTCGCGCACCGACCAGCGCATCCTGCATTGGGCGCTCGCGCTCGTCGCCGGCGGTGCGGTCGGCAACCTGATCGATCGCATCTATTACAGCGTCGTCACCGACTTCGTGCTGTGGAAGTACAAGACCCACGAGTGGCCGGTGTTCAACATCGCGGACGTTGCGCTCGTGGTCGGCGTCGGCCTGATGTTCATCGACATCCAAAAAGAGAACAAACGCGAGAAGCTGAAGCGCAAGGCGCGGCAAGAAAAAGCGAAGCAGGCCGGGCTCGTCAAAGACAAGCTGTAGCCGCGCGGGAATACGTGGCGCGGCGCGCCGGTCGTCACCGCATGCCGCAGCTGCGCCGGGCCGTGCTGTTTGTCGCAATCTTGCTGTGCACGACGGGCTTCGACCAGGCCAGCAAGCAGTGGGCGGAAGGCACGCTCGCTGCCGGTCAGCCACAGCCGTTCATCGAAGGCTACTGGGACTGGGAGCTCGCGAAGAACACCGGCGTCGCGTTCTCGACGTTTGCCGACGTCGAGGGCGGCCAGATCGTGCTGTCGATCCTTGCCGCGTGCGCGCTGATCGCGATCGGCGTGATCGCGATGCGTACGCGGCCCGACGAGGGGATGAAGCTCGCCGGGCTCGCGCTGATCGGCGGCGGTGCGCTCGGCAATTTGATCGACCGGGTGCGTGCGGGCGGGGTGACCGACTTCGTGCGCTGGAAGGTCGGCGACCACCTGTGGCCGATCTTCAATGTGGCGGATGCCGCATTGCTGATCGGTATAGCCGTGCTGCTGCTCGAAAGTGCACTCGCGAAAAGACGGCGGGCTATCATCGGCACATGAAATGGCTTCCGGCCGTCGCGCTGCTCGCCGCTTGCGGCAACGAGCCATCGGAAGGCTTTCCGATTCACCCCGGCGGTGGCGGTGGGACGGGCAGCTCGTTCCGGCCCGACGCGCCGCCGATCGGCAGCGATGCCGAGATGACGATCAGCGGGCGCGTTTGTCTGCTCCTCGCCGCTCCCCACACGCTCGGCACGTGCGCGGCAACGGGCGCGGACAACCTGACGGTCATGCTCGGGACCTCGATGGCGGTGACCGCCGCTGACGGCTCGTTCACGATCATGCGGCCCGCCGTGACCACCGACGTGGTGTGGCGGATCACCGGCGCCGGCATCGTGCCGTCCGCGATCAAGTTCGGCACGGTGACAACGCTGCCGGCGATCGACGAGACGGGGTACGACGAGATGCTCGTCGCGATGAATGCAACCGTCACCGTCGGCAGCGGCGCGATCATGACGCGCGTGACGCGCACGGGATTCGCGGTGAGCGACGCGACGGTCGTCGCTCAACCGGCGCCCGATTCGGAGATCTTCTACGACGGAGCGGACGCGCTCACGTGGGAGACCGATGCGACGGGTACGTACGGTGTGGCGTGGATGCCCAGCATCGCTACCGGCAATGCGACGCTGACGATCACGTCGGGCGCGGTGCAGACGATGGTGATGGCGCAACCCGTGTTCACCGATACGATCACGTTCGTGTTCGCAGAGATTCCCTGACAGCGCGGTCGGCTCGCTGGCCCGCATGTTGGATCCACCGTTGGGGCATGAGGAGCCTCGCGTTTGTCCTGCTGTGCGCTGCGTGTGTAGACAACCTCGATAGCGGCTTTCCGATCGAGCCCGGCGGTGGCTCGGTGACGATCGGTGACACCCAGGAAGGCCAGGACCAGACCCAAGACGAGGATCCGGAGGTGCTGCTGCGCGGTCGCGTTTGCGTCGTGGATGACTTCTTCTCGACGACCTGCGCGACCCGTGGCGCCGACGGGCTGACCGTCATACTCGGCGATCAGATCACGACGACGAACGCCGACGGCACGTTCGCGATCACGCCAGCATTCGGTACAGGCCTGTCGTTTCTCGTCAACGGTGCCGACATCGTGACCACCACGCAGGCGCTCACCCCGGCCGCGCGTATCCGGGTGATGCGCCAGCAGCTGTTCGCCGACATGATGACCGCGAATGGGATCATCGGCACCGTTGGCACCGGTTCGATCTTCGCCACGCTCGTGCGCGGCGGGCTACCCGTGCAAGGCGCGATCGCGACGTCAACGCCGTCGCCGGCGTTCGGCCCGTTCTTCGACGGCACGCAACCCGCACCGTGGGCGCTCGACGCGACAGGCGCGCGCGGCATCGTGTGGTTTCCCGGCATGGTCGCGGGACCGGCCGACCTGTCGTTCAACACGCTGACCGGCGGCGAAGCGATCGTCGGTGGCGTGCAGGTGATCAACGGCGGCATCACGATGGTCGAGACGATCCTGCCTTAGTTAGCGCCGATGCCGCTCAGATAGCATCCAGCCAGAGATCACCGCCAAGCGCGCCTCAGCGCAGCTTCGCGAGCGCGTCGACCCAGCCCTTGGCCTTGAGCTCGGTCTCCGCGAGCTCGAGCGCAGGATCCGAATCGGCCACGATGCCGCCGCCGACGTGGACGCGCAGCTCGTCGCCGCGCAGCACGCCGATCCGGATCGCGATCGCGAGATCGAATGCGCCGTTGGCGCCGAAGTAACCGAACGCACCGCAGTACGGACCGCGCCGCGCAGGCTCCAGCTCGTCGATCAACTCCATCGCGCGCACTTTCGGTGCGCCGGTGATCGAGCCGCCGGGAAAGGTCGCGCGCAACAGAGCGCCGTAACCGATGCCCGCGCGGGGCTTCGCACTGACGCGCGACACCTTGTGATAGAGCGCGGGTAGCTCGACGACATAGCCGAGCTCGTCGACACGCACGCTGCCGGTCTCGGCGATGCGGCCGAGGTCGTTGCGCTCGAGGTCGACGATCATCAAGTGCTCGGCGGCATCCTTGTCGGCGGCTGCGAGCTCCGCGGCGCCGCCGGGCGTGCGCGCGCGCGTGCCTTTGATCGGTCGGGTCTCGACGCGATCGCCGGCCGACGCGAGGAAGCGCTC
>DATDCH010000747.1:0-5409 GCA_036524455.1 Kofleriaceae bacterium
CTTGAGATCGCGGTGCACGACGCCGCGCTTGTGCAGTGCTTCGAGCGCGCCGAGCACTTCGATCGCGATCCGCACGGCGCGCGCTGGCGTCATCACGCCCTCGGCCTCGCGGATCGTCCACAGGTCGCGGCCCTCGAGACGCGCCATCTCGATGAACGCGCAGCCATCTTCGGAGATACCCGCGTCATGCACGGCGACGAACGCGGGATGGCCGAGCGCTGCGGTCTCGCGCGCTTCACGCACGAATCGCGTCGCGAGCTCCCGATCCTTCGCGAAGCGCGGGTGCAGGATCTTGAGCGCGACGTCACGACGTAGCAGCTTGTGGTGCGCTTCGTACACCGCCGCGATGCCACCGCAGCCGATCAGCGACACCAGCTCGTACTTGTTCGCGATCACCTGGCCGACCCGACTCTTGGAGCACTTGCCCGCCCCGCCCTCATGGTCGGTGCCGCACATCTGACAGCCGGCCATATGATCAGCATAGTCGAGCCCGCGATATCATCGCTAGCGATGCGGGTGGCTTGCTTCCTCGCGCTCGCGCTCGCGGCGTGCGTGTCGGCCGATGCTGTGCGGTGCGACGACGGCAGAGTGTGCCCGGCGACGTACACCTGCGGCGCTGCGGGCCAGTGCTACGCGCCGAGCCAAGTCGCAGCGTGCGAGGGCAAGGCCGACGGCGAGCCGTGCACCACGACGTTCGGCCCCGGCATCTGCGTCGGCGGTGGTTGCGCCGGTAACGCGTGTGGCAACGGCGTCGTCGAGCCCGGCGAAGCGTGCGATGACGGCAACACGTTCAGCCTCGACGGCTGCAACGGCACGTGCACGTCCGACGAGAGTTGCGGCAACGGCATCGTCGAGCTCGTTGAAGAATGCGATTGCGGCGACGCCGACCATCCGGGCGCGACGCTGTGCAACGACACGTTCAACGGCGGCGCAGTGTGCTCGCAGACGTGTCTGCGGCGGCGCTGCGGCGACGGCGTCACCGACCCCGACGAAATCTGTGATGACGGCAACAACGTCCCCGGCGATGGCTGCTCGTTCGATTGCGCTTCCGACGAGAGCTGCGCGAACGACATCGTCGACTTCTTCGCCGGCGAGCAATGCGACGACGGCAATACACTCAACCGCGATGGTTGTTCGGCGTCGTGCACGCGCGAAACGCAAGCGTGGCAGCTGCTGCCGCTTGCCCAGTTCGATCCCGTGCCCCCGCTGCGCTCGCACGCCGCGATGACGTACGACAGCGCGCGCCGCCGCATTGTGATGTTCGGCGGGCAGACTCCGGGTCTCGGCCAGCTCGCCGATACCTGGGAGCTCGACAACAACTCGTGGCTGCCGCGCGCCACGCTCGCGAGCCCGTCGCCGCGCCACGGCGCGATGATGGCGTTCGACGCGGCGCGCTCGCGCGTGGTGTTGTTCGGCGGGACGCCCGGCGGCCTCTACCTCAACGATACGTGGGAATACGACGGCGTCACGTGGACGCAGCGGATGGTGACGACGAGCCCGCCGGGGCGGATGGCGGGCGCGATGACGTACGACGCCGAGCGCAAGCGGATCGTCCTGTTCGGCGGCTTCAGCGGCACCAATCACGCCGACACCTGGGAGTACGACGGCGTGACGTGGACGCAGCGCACCACGGCGACGAGCCCGCCCGGGCGCCGGCTCAGCTCGCTTGTCTACGATCCGACGCGCAACGTGTCCGTGCTGTTCGGCGGTCTCGGCGGCGTCGGTCTCGGCCTGACGTTCGACGACACGTGGGAGCTCGATGGAGCGACGTGGACGCAACGCACGCTTGCGACCAAGCCACCGCTTCGCAACGGGCACGGCGGCGTGTTCGACGTGCTCCGCGGCAAGGTCGTCGTGTTCGGCGGCACCTCCGGTGGGTCGTCAAGTAGGTATGGCGATATGTGGCAGCTCGACGCGACGGGTTGGACGCTCGCTGGGCCAAACGCGCCCGGTGACGGCCTCGCGTTCTTCGGGATTGCGTACGACCTCGCGCGCGAGCGCATGGTCGTGTCCTTGGGCACCACCACCATCAATAACCACGTGACGACGACCTACTTCTTCGACGGTGCGTGGGGCGTCGTGCAACGGCCCGCGCTGCCGTCGACGCGGTCGCCGTCAGCGATGACCTACGATCTCGCGCGCGGCCGCATCGTGATGTTCGGTTCGGAGCTCGGCGGCGCGCAGCCCGCATCCAACGAAACGTGGGAGCTCGTCGACGGTGTCGCGTGGACGCAGATGGCACCGACCGCATCGCCGGTGGTCGTCAGCCGTCCTGCGATCACCTATGACCCGGTGCGCCGCCTGGTCGTGATGTTCGGCGGACGCGTCGGTGGAACACCGAGCGATCGCATGTGGGAGTACGACGGGACGACGTGGACCGAGCGCACGTTCATGGCGGTTCCCAAACCGGGTCCACGCGGCGAAGCCGTGATGACCTACGACCTCGCACGCCGTCGCATCGTGCTGTTCGGCGGCGGCGGCAATTCCGCCTTTCGCTTCAGCGACACGTGGGAGTTCGACGGCGTCGGCTGGACCCAGGTGATGCCGGCGACCGTTCCACCGGCGCGCGGCTCACACGCGATGGTCTACGACGCCAAGCGCCAGCGCGTCGTGATGTTCGGCGGCGACGGCTCGACCAGTACGTTCGCCGACACCTGGGAATACGACGGCACGAACTGGGTCGCCGCTGCGCCGATGACAAGCCCGGTCGGGCGTGACAGCCACGTGATGGTGTATGACCCGCTGCGCGCACGCGTGGTGTTGTTCGGCGGCCGCTCGAGCAGCGAGCTCGGCGACACCTGGGAGTACGACGGCACGACGTGGACACCGTTCGCGACGCCGATCAGCCCTTCGGGGCGCAGGCACAGCGGCATGGTGTACGACGCCGAGCGCGGCGCGATCGTATTGTTCGGCGGTCAGTCGACGGTGCCGCACAACGATACGTGGACGTACGGGTATCCGCCGGTCGTCGCCGGCGAAGCGTGCCGCGCAGGTGTCGACGCCGATCACGACGGCGCGATTGGCTGCGCCGACGCCGAATGCTGGGGCTCGTGCAGCCCGACGTGTGGTCCCGGCGCGCCGATGACGACGTGCCTCGCGAGCCCAGCATGCGGCGACGGACTGTGCACCGCGGTCGAGAGCTGCCGCAGCTGCGCCGCCGACTGCCCGCCACCGCAAGGTGATTGTCCGATCGCGTGCGGCGATCAGTTCTGCGACGCACCGACCGAGACAACGACGAGCTGCCCTGGTGACTGTTAACGGCGGCGGCGACGCAGCACGAGCAACACGGCGCACAGCAGCCACGATGGATCCGGGCCACCGGTGGCGCAGCCCGCGCAACCTCCGCCGAGCCGAAAGCTAAACGTGCACGTCGACGTCTCGCACAGCTCGCCGTCCTCGCAGTCCTCGCCGGCCTCGACATTGACGTGGCCATCGCCGCACGCCGCTACCGTGCACGTCGCACCGTTGCAGGTTTCGGAGTCGACGCCCGACGAGTCGCACTCCTCGCCGGCGACCGAGTTCATGTAGCCATCGCCGCACAGCGAAGCGGTGCACGTCTCGCCATTGCACGTCGCGGTATCGGTGCCGTCGCACAATTCACCCGAGTCGACGACGCCGTTGCCGCAGTTCGCGCTGACGAAGCACTCGATGTCGGTCGTGCCGTAATAGCGACGAATGTGGACCGTCTCGGTCGCGCCGACGGCGAGTGGGAACTGGTACTCGGTGCCGATCGTCGCATCTGCGATCAGCGTGGGATCGCTCTCGCCCACCGCGTTCAGCCCGGGACCAACGACGAAGTTGCGCCACGACGCCGGCATGCCGTGGTTGAGCCATACGTGCTGCTCGGTGATGCCGGCGTTCGCGGGCGTGAACGCCGGGCCGCTGCCCGGTACCTCACCTGCCTTGCCGCCGTAGTACGCGGCGAGCGGCACCGTCGACATCGGACCGTTGCCGAGCGACGTGCTCCACCGGGAATCGCCATCGTGCATGTAGACGCCACATAATCCGGCGACCGAACCGACGAAGTCATCGACCTCCTGGTTCTGGCCGTCGTAGTAGAGATCCGCGTCCCACATGATGTGGAATACGAGCGTGACCGCTGCGGTGCCGCTGTTGGTGACTGTATAGATTTGATCGAACTGGCTCGACTTCGCGGTCGCATCCGATGCCAGGCGCTGCACGAGTAAGAAATCGAGCCCAACGCCTGCCGCGGTGTCCGTCGCGATCCGAAACCCGCTCGTCGCCTCGTTCGGTCCCGTCGATGCGATCGGCATCGTCACCGTTCGTGCGAGCCCGGTGTGCATCGCGTCCGCGGCAATGCCATCTGGGATCGGCGGTGGGTTCTCGAGGAAGTTCGCCCACGCTCTATACTCGGTGAGCAGCAGCGAGCTCGTGCGGTTGCTCGCCGTCGACACGAACAGCATCGGCCCCGTGAGGTACGTCGGCGTGAAGGCGTTGGCGACTCCGGCCGGGATGAACTCGTCGTCGAACTGCTGGCCAATCAGCACGCCATACGTGCCGAAATCATCGGGCGAGACCTGGGTAAACCCTTCGCCGGTGACACCGTTGTCGAACAACACGATACCTGCCTGCGCCGGCGCGCCCGCACACACCAGCGCGACCACGCAACAGCGTGTCACCACTACCCCGAGTTGCCCCACTCGACGAGTATAAAACGCGCGCGCGGTGTTACGATAGTCGCGATGCGGCTAAGGGGGTGGGTGGTGATCGTGGTCGTGGCGTTGATTGCCACCACCGCGCACGCACAACAGGCCACGGGTCAGCTCGGAATCGAGCGGTTCCGCCTCGCCGTCGATCGCGCGGGCATGCTCGATGTGGAGTGGGCCGGCGTGCCGCACCATCTGTCGTGGGGCGCCGGTGTCGCGATCGGCTTCGCGCACGATCCGCTCGTGGTCTACGCCGAGGACATGACGGCGGTCGATGCGCTCGTCGAGCAGCGCCTGACGACCAGCTTCGTCGGTTCGGTTGCGCTGTGGAATCGGTTGCAGCTCGGCGCCGCACTCGACATCGTGGGCTACCAGACCGGCAGCGACGTGCTCGGCACGATGCGCGCGTTGCCGTCGGGTGGGCTCGGCGATGCACGGTTGCTCGCGAAGCTGCTGCTCGTCGGCGATGCGCGGTATCAGATCGCGTTCGTTCCCGCGCTGACCGTGCCGGGAGGCGACGCCGAAGGCTACCTGCGCGAAGCCGGCGCCACGCTGTCGCCGGGCGTGGCCGCCTCGCTCGTGGTCGGCCGACTGCGCGTCGCGACGAACTTCGGCTATCACGTCAAGCCACGTGTCGACACGGCCGGGCTCGTCAGCGACGACGAGGCGTTCGCGCGTATCGCGCTGGGCGTCGTGGTCGGATCGCTGCGTTCACCGGTTGCCGAGCTGTGGGCTTCGACCT
>DATDCH010000748.1:0-8521 GCA_036524455.1 Kofleriaceae bacterium
TGCAGCTCCGAGTCGACCTGCGCCGCGGTGCCGTTGTAGAGCGTGCCGAACATCGTGCCCCAGCGCACCGACGGTCCCCACCGTCGCTCGGTCGACTGCGGCTGCCACGCGGCCTGCATTCCGAATTGATAGAAGCCAAACCCGAGGCGCTTGGCGTCGGCGCCGGTGCCGCTGAGCACGCCGAACATGAAACCGATCGTGCCGGGCGGCAGTTCTTCCGCGCGCGCCGAGCTCGGGTGACCCGCGAGCGCGCACAGCACTGCCGTGGCTGCGAGCGCGGGCCGCATGGTTAGAACTTCGACGTGGTCGCGAGGAACGTCATCTTGTCGTTCGTCGCGCGCAGGCGGCGCGACAGCGTTCGCACCCAGTTCCACAGCAGCTCGTAGGCGAGATCGCGATCTACGAACAGGAGATCCTCGAGGTCGCGACGATTGACCACGAACAACCGGCACTTCTCGTGACACATCGCGGTGGCCGAGCGCGGCGCGTCGTCGATCAGCGACATCTCGCCGAAGTAGTTGCCCGGGCGCAGCACGGCGAGCGCTTCTTCGCCCATGCCGGGCACGATGCGGCTGATGCGCACGGCGCCTTCGACGATCAGGTAGAACTTGTCGCCCGGCTCGCCTTCCGAAAAGATCGTGGCGCCGTTGCGGTACTGCTCTTCGACACCGATGTCGACCACGCGGCGCAGGTGACCGAGCGGCAGACCGCTGAACAGATCGATCTGCGACAGGATTTGGAGCGTCGACTTCCCCTTGATGTCGAGCTCGCTCGGTCGTGGCTCCTCGCCCATGAAGGAGCCAAGCGTCCCACACGACCCCCGAAAACGCAAAAACGGCCCGGGAGAGCCCCGGACCGCCACCAGCGTTGCGCGACCAGAGCTACTAGCCGACCTTGAGGACGAGCAGCAGCGAGATGATGAGCGCGTAAATGACGAGCGACTCGATCAGCGCGAGGCCGAGAATCATCGGGCCGCGAATCTGACCGGCGGCGCCGGGGTTACGGGCGATGCCGTCGAGGGCGGCGGCAGCCGCACGGCCCTGACCGATGCCACCACCGAGGGCGGCGACGCCGATGCCGAGACCGGCAGCGAGCGCGATCAGACCGAAGTCATCCGCGAGACCGCGCGCCTTGACCTCGGCCGCGTCGAACGCAGCGGCGGTCTCCGGCTGCGCGAACGCGAGGACCGGAATGGCCAGAACGAGGAGGAACGTGAGGAACGAAACGATGTTCTTGGTGGTCATGACAAATCTCCTGGGGGTCGCGCGGGGCGCCGGTTAGTTAGCGTGTCTTAGATGAGGGGTAAAGCAGGAAGGGTTTAAAAAATGGCTAGTGCTCTTCGTGCTCGACGGCCATGCCGATGTAGACCATCGTCAACGTGCAGAACACGAGTGCCTGAATCAGGCACACGAGCAAGCCGAGCAGCATGAACGGCAGCGGCACGAGGATCGGCACGAGCGCGAAGAACGACATGACGACCTTGTGGTCGGCCATCATGTTGCCGAGCAGACGAACCGCCAGCGAGAGCGGGCGAGCGAAGTGCGAGATCAGCTCGATAGGGAAGATCAGCGGCGCGAGCGCCACCGACGGCCCCATGAAGTGTTTGAAGTAGTTGATGAAGCCGTGCTCGCGGATGCCGTAGTAGTGCGTGAGCACGAACACCATCACGGCGATGCCGACGTTCGTCTTGAGCGTGTCGTTCGGCGTGACGAAGCCCGGCACGAGGCCGATCAGGTTGCCGAACAGGATGAACATCCATAGCGCGCCGATCAGCGGGAAGAACTTCTTCGCGTTCTTCTCACCCATCGCGCCTTCGACCATTCCGTAGACGCTCTCGGCGGTGTACTCGAAGAAGTTGCGCAGGTTCATCTTGCGCGGCGGGACGAGCCCTTGGTCTTTGGTCTTGAGCCCGCGGTAGAACGCGACCGCGCCCCACACGCAGAACAAGAAGACCAGGAACGTGGTCAGGACGTGCGTGAGCGTCCAGCCCGACGTGCCGAACATCATCCATTCCCACTTGCGACCGAGGGTGTGCTCGGCCCAGCTGTTAACGCTGTGCCACCACTCGAAGCGGTTCAGGTAGTCGAACCAGGTGCCGTGTTCACCCATGGTGCTCGTCGTGCTCCGTCGAAGTCGGCGCGGGCGCAGGCCGCAGCGCCGAGTAGGTCGTGTCGACAACGATCGACACGATGAACAGCGAGTAACCGATCAAGAGAGCGATCGGATCGACCGGCAAGAACAGGATCGCGACTGCAATCGCGCCCATCAGGCCGACCATCTTGGGAAGCATCAAGAGCGGCGCGTTGCCGGTCTTGCCCTGCGCCGCGTCGCTCGTCCATTTGTAGACGAGCTTGCGCAGCACGAAGAAGTTGAGGCAGGTCAGCGCGACGCCGACTGCGACACCGAGTGCGATCGCTTTGGGCTGCGTGAGCGCGGCGCCCGCCACGAGGATCGCGCCCAGGCCGTAGTTCAGCCGTTCGATGCGAAGGAGGCTAGTGCCCGCCATGGCCGCCTCCGTCTTCTTTGTCTTGTTCAGCGGCTGCGCGATCCGCGCGCGCGACGGCGCGGAACACACCGCGGAAGCCGGCGACGAGGCCGAGCGTCAGCCACGCGAGCATCAGCCACGGCTCGGTGCCGAGCCACTTGTCCATGTAGTAGCCAACGAGTAGGCCGATTGCGACCGACAGGCCGAGCTCGAGCCCGACCGAGCTCGCATTGAGCGCGTTGTACACGCGCTTGCTCGTTCGAGCGGCGGGGTCGGCGGCACGGCTGCGCACGTTCGTTCGATGCACTTCTGGCATCAACGAATCCTGCGACATTTCGCCGCTATGGCCAGAGGGGGCTGGCATCGAGCGGGCACCAGGTACCACGCGAGAATTACAACGTCAATCGACGAGGACGCCGGCTGCCGTCGACGATCAGGACAAACTGTCGCGGGCCGAGGCGATCACCTGATCGATGTCCTCTTCGGTGTGGGCCAGCGACACGAACATCGCCTCGAACTGCGACGGGGGGAGAAACACGCCTTTGTCCCGCATCTTGCGGAAAAACGCTCCGAACTTTGCGGTATCCGAGGTCTTCGCTGACGCGTAGTCGGTCACCGGGCCTGGCGTGAAGAACAGGGTGACCATCGAGCCGATCTGGTTCACGCACGCCGGTACCCCGGCCGCTTGCGCCGCCGCGAGGAGCCCATCACCGAGTCGTTTGCCGAGCTGTGCGAGCCGGTCGTAGTTGCCCGGGCGGCCCAGGATGTGGAGCGCCTTGAGGCCGGCCGCCATCGCGAGCGGGTTTCCGCTCAGCGTGCCTGCCTGATAGACAGGCCCGAGCGGCGCGAGCTTCTGCATGATGTCGGCGCGGCCGCCGAACGCTGCCGCCGGCAACCCGCCGCCGACGATCTTGCCGAGACAGGTGAGGTCGGGCGTGATGCCGTAGAGACCTTGCGCGCCGCGATAGCCGACACGAAACCCGCTGATCACCTCGTCGAAGATCAGCAGAGCGCCGTGCTTCGCGGTGATGTCGCGCAAGCCCTTCAAGTAGCCGTCTTGCGGGAGTACGAGGCCCATGTTGCCGGCGATCGGCTCGACGATCACCGCCGCGATGTCGGCCCCGTGCGCGGCAAACATGGCGTCGAGCGCACCGAGATCGTTGTAGGGCACGACGAGCGTGTCGCGCGCAGCGCCTTCGGGCACGCCGGCCGAGCCCGGGATGCCAAGCGTCGCGACGCCCGAGCCGGCCGACACCAGCAAGCAGTCCGCATGACCGTGGTAGCCGCCGTCCATCTTGACGAGCTTGTTGCGCCCGGTGAAGCCGCGCGCGAGCCGCAACGTGGTCATCGTCGCTTCGGTGCCCGATGACACCGCGCGCACCATCTCCATCGACGGGAATGCGTCGCGGATCCGCTCGGCGAACCGCACCTCGATCTCGGTGGGCGCGCCGAACGTGGTGCCCTGGCTCATCGCCTCGGCGATCGCGTCGAGGATCTCCGGTTGCGAGTGGCCCAGGATCAGGGGGCCCCAGCTGCCGATCAGGTCGATGTAGCGGTTGCCGTCGACGTCGGTGATGTAGGCACCATCGCCTTGCGCGACGAACACCGGGTCGACGCCGACCGAGCGGCATGCTCGCACCGGCGAGTTCACCCCGCCGGGGATAATCTGCTTTGCGCGCTCGAAGATCGACTGACTGCGTTGGATGCCCATCGCGTGCGAACGTAGCGCGAATCACGCCGGTTCGTTCGGCGCGCTCGCTATAATGAAGCGGTGAGGTTGGGACTTGTGATGGTGCTCGTCTGTCTCGCGGCCTGTGGCGAGTCGCGCTACGGCGCGTACCTGGTCGTGCAGGGCGAGATCGAGTTCGACGAGATCGAGCTCTACTTCGGCGCCCCGATCGATTCGTCGGGAACCGGATCGGGCAATCAATTCGCGACGCCGACGTTTGGCCAGCAGTCGGGGCTCGTGTTCGATCGCAAGTTCGATGCGAGCGACCGGGTCACCATGATGCCGACGACGCAGACCACGTTCTATCTGCCATCGGATGACAAGAACCAGCAGCTCGGTATGTACGTCGTGGCGGTCGCGCTGTCTGGCGGTCAACCGGTCGGCATCGCCGAATTCTTCGACTTCAAGGTGCCGAGCGATGTGGTGCACGAGTACCACCTCGATCTCACCGCCTGGAATCCGATGATGATGGAGCGCTGGGGCGAGCGACCGGGCTGCGTCGCCTGGCAAAAGCAGCGCGACGGTCACGATCCGATCGTTGCGGTCGTGCGCAACGACGATCGCGACTGCGATGCGATGGCTCGCGACGTGGATTGCAGCGATCTGTGCAGCGCGGGGGCCGCAGGCTGTAACGTCGACCAGACGCTTTGCGACTCGACGGGGTTCTGCGCGCTCGGCTGCAATCGCAGCGGTGCGTGCACACCGGCGCTGTGCTTACCGGATGCCACGTGTATCGACCCGAACTGCAAAGCCCTGACGAGCATCGACCAACGACTCGCGTGCGGGCGCGAGAAGACGCCGATCCACCTCGAGCTGCTCCTGCATCGCGATGCCGCGATCGGCAAGGCGCTGTGTACGCGCACGCTGATGTTCCGGCCGACGCTCGACATGCCGGGACGGCCCTGCAAGGACCCGATCATCGAGTCGATCGACCCCGCGTTCAAGACGATGTTCGCGCCGGTGATCGCGCAGTCGCAGATCGATCCGCTGTCGTGCGAGCTCCACTTGACCGGCAACGTCGCGACAATCGCCGACCTCGACGAGTATCACGCGTTGGTGTCGATCGCGCCGGCCAACCTCGGGCCGCGGATCACGTTCGTGTTCGGCCTGTCGTGGAGCGGTAGCGATCAGTGTCAGTTCGAGGGCTACGACACGAACTACGTCGGCAGCATGATGTTCGACTGCCTGTGACGGCGCCCCGAGCCGGCGCGCCGATCGCGCGAAAACGCAGCCGCGTACCGCGCCCGATCACGCCCAAGAAGTAACCGGAATTCCTGCGTTATCAGGTGCCCACAGACGTTGAGGAATGACGCTGGGCGGGCTATACGAATCACTCCCCAATGGCCGACGTAATCAGCACGCCAAACATCACTCCGATCTCGATCGAGACGGAGATGCGCAACTCGTTCATGGACTACGCCATGAGCGTGATCGTCGCGCGCGCTCTGCCCGATGCGCGTGATGGCTTAAAGCCCGTCCATCGCCGCATCTTGTTCGCGCAGCGCGGCCTCAACAATACGTTCAATCGTCCGTACCTCAAGTGCGCACGCATCGTCGGCGACGTCATCGGTAAGTATCACCCGCACGGCGACAGCGCGGTCTACGACGCGCTCGTGCGCATGGCGCAAGACTTCTCGATGCGCTATCCGCTCATCGACGGTCAGGGCAACTTCGGCTCCGTCGACAACGATCCGGCCGCGGCGATGCGTTACACCGAATGCCGGATGACGAAGCTCGCCGGCGAGCTTCTCGCCGACATCGACAAAGAAACGGTCGATTGGCAGTCGAACTACGACGACAAAGAGCTCGAGCCGACGGTCATGCCGGCGAAGGTTCCCAACCTGCTGATCAATGGCGCGACCGGCATCGCGGTCGGCATGGCGACGAACATCCCGCCGCACAACCTCGCCGAGGTCATCGACGGCGTGCTCGCGCTGATCGCCGATCCAAGTCTGCCCGACGACGAGCTCGTCAAGATCGTGCCTGGTCCGGACTTCCCCACCGGCGGCGTGATCCAGGGTCGTATCGGCGCGCTGTCCGCATACAAGACCGGGCGCGGCAGCGTCGTGGTGCGCGGCGTCGCGCACGTCGAGGAAGTGCGCAAGGATCGCCAGGCGATCATCGTCACCGAGCTGCCGTTCATGGTCGTCAAGTCGCGCTGGATCGAGCGCGCGGCCGAGATGGTGCGCGAGAAAAAGCTCGAGGGCATCTCCGACATTCGCGACGAGTCGGACCGCAACGGCATCCGCGTCGTGTTCGAGCTCAAGAAGGACGCGAGCGACCAGGTCGTGCTCGCGAACCTCTTCAAGCACACCGAGTTGCAGTCGTCGTTCTCGGTCAACATGCTCGCGATCGTCGATCAGCGCCCGGTGCTGCTCACGCTGCGCAAGGCGCTGCAGGTGTTCGTCGAGCACCGCCGCGACGTCGTCACGCGCCGCACGTTGTTCGATCTGCGCGAAGCGCGCGCCCGTCGCGAGATCGTCGAAGGCTTGGGCCTCGCGGTTATCAACATCGATCGCGTGATCGAGATCATTCGCGCGAGCAAGGACACCGACATCGCCAAGGAACGGCTGATGGCGGAGAAGCTCGGTGGCATCGATGGCTTCCTCGAGCGCGCAGGCCGCCCGGCGGAGGAAGTCGCCGCAGCGAAGGCGAAACAATTCGTCACGCTGAGCGCGCGGCAGGCGCAAGCCATCCTCGACATGCGCCTTGGCCGGCTCACCGGCCTCGAGCGCGAGAAGCTCGAAGCCGAATACAAAGAGCTGTGGACGCTGACCGACTACCTCGAGAGCTTGCTCGCCGACGACAAGAAGCTGATGGGCGTGATCGTCGACGAGCTCAAGCAGCTCAAGGTCGACTTCGGTGACAAGCGCCGCACGCAGATCGTCGACGCCGAAGGCGAGATCCTCACCGAAGAGCTGATCGACGAAGAGGAGTGCGTCGTCACGCGCACGCGCCTCGGCTACATCAAGCGCACGCGCGTGCGCGAATACCAGGCGCAGGGACGCGGCGGCAAAGGCATCATCGGCGCGACGAGCGGCGACGGTGACTTCGTTGCCGACATGTTCGCGGCGTCGACGCACGACCACCTGCTTCTGTTCACCGACAAGGGGCGCGTCTATTACAAGAAGGTGTTCGAGTTGCCCGAGGGCGCCCGCACGGCGAAGGGGCGCGCGATCGTTAACGTGATCGAGCTGCAAGACGGCGAGCAGGTCGTCGCGATGCTGCCGTTCAACGAGTTCCGCGACGACACGAGCGTGTTCTTCGCGACGCAAGGCGGCACCGTCAAGAAGACCGAGCTGTCGGCGTTCGAGAACGTGCGCCAATCCGGCATCAAGGCGATCACGATCGATGATGGCGATCGGCTCGTCGGTGCGGCGCTCGTCACCAAAGCCGACGACGTGCTGCTCGCTTCCGCGAAAGGCTTCGCGTGCCGGTTCACCGAGGACAAGGTGCGCGCGATGGGTCGCAACGCGGCGGGCGTCAAAGGTATCGCGCTCCGCGAAGGCGATCGCTGTGTCGGCATGTGCACGTTCCCGCGCGACAGCAAGGCCACGTTGATCACGGTCTGCGAGCGCGGCTACGGCAAGCGCACGAACCTCGACGACTACCCGGTGAAGAACCGCGGCGTGAAGGGCGTGATCACGATCAAGACGACCACGCGTAACGGCCTCGTGTCGGGCGTGCGCATCGTCGACGACGAAGATCACATGATCCTGATCTCCGACCGCGGCAAGCTGATCCGCATTCGCGCGAAGGACGTGCCCGTGCAGGGCCGTGCCACGCAGGGCGTGCGCGTGATGCGCGTCGACGACGGCGAGCACGTGGCTGCGATCGAGCGGCTCGCCGAGCCGGCCGACGAGAGCGGCATCGAGGCCGCGCCGATCGAAGCGGTCGACGACACCGACACCGTGCCGACCGAGGCGCTCGACGAGGAAGAGGATGTCGAGGGCGGCGAAGAGGACGACGCCGGCGACGAAGACGGGGGCGAAGAGGAGTAGATCACGTTCGACGGCTGCGCCCTGGGGTACCCTCGGCGCATGCTCCGAACGCTGCTCCTCGCCGGTGCGTTCACCTGCGTGGGCTGCGACGGTAGCGACGGTCCATCGTCACCCGCCGACGCGCCACGTGACCTTGATGCACCGATCCGAGACGCCAGAGTCGATGGGCCGCCACCGCCGTGCGGAGGCGACCAACCGTTCAAGGCCAAGCTCGTCGACTTCGACTTCAGCCTGACGACGCCGACGGTGGTCGCGGGCGCGACGTTCACCGTACAGTCGTTGCCATCGCGAACCGCGATATCGGCC
>DATDCH010000749.1:0-23600 GCA_036524455.1 Kofleriaceae bacterium
ATTCGCATCGGCACGCCGGCGGTCACGAGCCGCGGCATGAAGGAAGCCGAGATGAAGCAGATCGCCAGCTGGATGAACCAGGTGGTAAGCGCGCCGACCGACACCGCGGTGCAAGAGCGGGTCGCCGGCGAGGTCCGCGAGTTTTGCGCGAAGTTCCCCGCCCCGGGGATCCTCGTCTGAGTGTGACGGAGCGCGCACTGGCGGCGACAGCGAGCCAGTGAATGCCAGCGGACGGCGGCGACAGCCGCCAATCGCGAGAGCATCATCAGCCCGTGAAGCGAGCCGCGCTGCTACTCGTTCTGGTTCCATCGATCGCCCACGCCGAAGAGCGCACCACGGCGGTCACGCTCGCCGGCATGTTCGGCGTGATGGAGCGCCCCGTGCGGTTCGAACCCGGCGATCCGGAATACTGGACGCAGCCCGAAGCAATTGCGGGTCCGCGGCTCACACTGTCGTGGGAACACGCGCCACTCGAGCTACCGCCGACCCGCGGCTATCGGTTCGCCGGTGCAATCGTCCCCGAGCTCGTTGCCGGCGCGTTCATCGACGACCATCGTGCACAGGGCTTCGTCGGCGCCGGTCTCCGGGCGGAGCTCAAGATGTCGCAACGCGAAATGGGCCTCTTGAAAGTGAGTGCGCGCGGCGCCGCCTACGTCGCTGCGCGCGGCATGGTCGTCGGCGAGGAGCGCAAAGGCTTCTTCGAGCTCGCGATCGGCGACTACTTCGTCATCGGCCGCACGGGTCGCATCGGCTTCGAAGGTGGCTTGCTCCTCGCTCCGCGCGAAGACCAGATGGACTACGACCACGACCGTTCGGTCGGCGGCGTCATGCAGATCTATGTCGGCTGGCAGCATTAGGCTGCGAGCACGGCGCTAACGCTTCTTCGTCTTCTTCGCAGCGATCGCTTGCTTCGCGGGCTTCGAGCGCACGGCGGCGACCGGCTCGCCGAGCAGCTCGACGATCTTGTCGAGGATGCGATGCGCGACCTCGGCTTTCGGCGCCGACGGCACGTCGACGACGTCGTCCGCATCGACAAGTTGCACGTGGTTCGTGTCGACCGCGAACCCTGCGTTCGGCTCGCTGACATCGTTCGCCACGATCAGATCGCACTTCTTCTGCGCGAGCTTCTTGCGGGCGTTTTCGATCACGTCCTCGGTCTCGGCCGCGAAACCGACGAGCAACGGCGTCTTGCCTTTGCGTTGCTTGCCGAGCTCGGCGAGCAGATCAGGATTCGCGACCAGCTCGATCGTCGTCTTCGCGCCGAGGTCGCCGCGCTTGAGCTTCTCTTTCGCCTCGCGCGCCGGCCGATAGTCAGCGACCGCAGCGGTCATCACGATCGCATCGGCGCCCTTCGCGGCATTCGCGAGCGCCCACTGCAGCTGCGCGGCGGTCTCGACGTGATTCGTGGTGACGCCGATCGGCGGCATCACCGCGCTCGGCCCGAGGATCAGCGTGACGTCCGCGCCGCGCCGCTTCGCAGCAGCTGCGAGCGCGATGCCCATCTTGCCCGAGCTGCGATTACCGACGAACCGCACCGGATCGATCGCTTCGTACGTCGGGCCCGCGCTGACGACGAGCTTCTTGCCGGCGAAATCTTGTGGCGACAGCAGCGTCGCGGCCGCTTCGACGATGTCTTCGGGCTCGGCCAGCCGACCCGGCCCCGTCCAGCGACACGCGAGAAATCCATCGCCGGGGCCAACGACCTTGTAGCCCGCGACGTCGACGAGCTTCTGCAAGTTCGCGCGCGTGAGCGGATGGTTCCACATGTTGACGTTCATCGACGGCGCGAGCAGCACCGGCGCGCGCGTCGCGAGCACGAGCGCGCTGACGGCATCGTTCGCCATGCCGTTCGCGAGCCGCGAGATCACGTTCGCAGTCGCGGGCGCGACGATCACGAGGTCCGCGCGATCGGCAAGCTGAATGTGACCGATCGATGCCTCTTCGGTCAGGCTGAACAGATCGGTGAACACCGGGCGACGGGTCAGCGCCTGAAACGTCATCGGCGCGACGAATTTTTGCGCGCGAGACGTCATCGCGACGTGAACGGTCGCGCCGGCTTTGTCGAGCATGCGAGCAAGCTCAGCAGCCTTGTACGCTGCGATACCTCCGCCGACACAAAGCACAACTTGTGCACCGGTTAGCGCAAACGCAGAATCGCGAGGAGCTCGATCAGTACGCGGACCTTCCACGTCGTCATGCTACGCGACCCGAGTAACATGAGCGAGTGCGGTGGACTTGGTTCGTCGTGCTCGCGGGTTGCGGACGCCTTTCGTTCGATCCACTCGTTGACGCCGGTGACGGCAGCGGTGGTAGCGGCAGCAACAACGGCGCCGACGGTGATGGTGGCGGCCAGCTCGGCGAGGCGGATGCCGGCACCATGTGCCCCGCCGTGCCGATGTGTCCGACGAATACGCTGCAAGTAGCGACCGGGATGACGAACACCGGCGCCACGATCAACGTCGATCATGGCCTCGCATCGACGCTGTGTGCGTCGGGTGCCGGGAACCCAGATGCTGCGTTTCAGTACGTCCCGCAGCTCGCGACAAACTATCGGGTGACTGTCTCGCCCGCGACCGTCCTCTACGTCCAAGACGCTTGCTGCGGCGGACCCGAGCTGATCTGCGGCTTCGGTGCTCTGCAGATCCAGCGCAACGTGGGACAGAACTTCGTCGTCGTGTTCGAAGGCCAAACCGGTTCGTTCTACACGCTGTCGGTCGACGGCGATTAGTCGACGCGCGTCGCGATGTACTTCCACTGCGTGTAGTCGTCGAGCCCGTGACGCGAGCCCTCGCGGCCCATGCCCGAGTGCTTGATACCGCCGAACGGTGCCTGCGCCGTCGAGACCAGGCCCTCGTTGATCCCGACCATGCCCGCCTCGAGCGCTTCGGCGACGCGGGTCTGGCGCGCGCCATCCCGCGTGTACGCGTATGCGACGAGCCCGAACTCGGTGTCGTTCGCGAGCGCGAGCGCGTCGCTCTCGTTCTTCGCGACGCAGATCGGCACGACCGGGCCGAAGATTTCTTCGCGCCACAGCTGCATGTCTCGCGTGATGTCACCGAGCACGACGGGTTGGATCAGTCGCGTCTTACCAGTCGGCGGTTGCCCTTGCAGCAGCTTCGCGCCCTTGGTCAGCGCGTCGGCGACAATGCAGCTGATCTTCACGACCGCGTCGTCGTCGATCACCGGACCGACGTCGACGTCCGGATCGCTGCCGCGGCCGAGCTTGAGCTTCGCGATCGCGGCGCACAGCTTGTTCGTGAAGGTTTCGGCGACCGCCGCTTCGACGATGAACCGATTCGCGGCGACGCACGTCTGTCCCGCGTTGCGAAACTTCGCGACCATCGCGCCCGCGACTGCGGCGTCGAGGTCTGCGTCGGCGAGTACGAGGAACGGCGCGTTGCCGCCGAGCTCGAGTGACACGCGCTTCAGATCGTCGCTCGCGCCGCGCATGATCGCGATGCCGACCTCGGTCGAGCCCGTGAAGCTGATCTTGCGAATTCCCGGCGAGGTCACGAGCCGAGTGCCGGCACGCGCACCATCGGCCGCAGGCACGACGTTGATCACACCGGCAGGAATGCCGATCTGCTCCGCGAGCTGCGCGATCGCGAGCGCACCGAGCGGGGTCTGCTCGGCCGGTTTCGCGACGACGGTGCAGCCTGCCGCGAGCGCGGCGCCGAGCTTGCGAGCGAGCATCGCGTACGGAAAGTTCCACGGCGTGATCAGCGCGCACGGGCCAACCGGCTCGCGAATCGCAACCAGGCGCTGCGCTGCATTGCTCGCCGGAATCGTCTCGCCGTAGCTGCGCTCCGCTTCGCCCGCGAACCACGAGTAGAAGCTCGCCGCGTAGCGCACCTCGGCGATCGATTCCTTGAGCGGCTTGCCGTTCTCGCGAGTGCACAGCTCGGCGAGGCGCCGTTCATCGGCGAGCATGCGCGCGGCGAGCTGACCGAGCAGCTTGCCGCGTTCGCCGCCGGGTCTGCGCCGCCAGCTCGGAAACGCGCCTGCGGCGGCCGCAACTGCCGCATCGATCAACGTGTCGTCACTGTCGGCGACCTCGGCTACGACCGTGTCGTCGAACGGATCGCGTACAGCAAACCGGCCGGGGCCCTGATGCCAAGCACCATCGACGAACGCATCGCGAGCGATGTCCATGACCGGAACCTACCTCACGAGTGGTATAGAGGCGGCATGTCCGACCGGGGTCGTGTGGTTCTGATCTTCGGCATCGTCGCGCTGATCGCGGGTGGCGCCGGGTTCTATTTCTTCAAGATCCATCAGCCAAAGGTGCAGCTCGAGGCCGCGCAGGCCGAAATCGCGACGTGGGAGACCCGCTATCAAGAGGCCCGCGCCTGCCTGCTTGGCAAGACTCCCGGGTCGACGAAGACGAGCGAAGCGCTCGCGATTCGCGAGATGGCGCCCGATCCGTGGGACCGCGGCAAGTGCACGCCGCTCGTGAGCAAGCTGTCGCGTGGCATCGCGAACGATACCGGCATCGACGCCATCGAGGCCGCATGGGCCGAGCTCGAGAAAGCGGCGCAGCGCGCGGCGCTCGCGTTCGCGACACACGTCGGCAGCTCGACGACGGTCGAAGTCGATCCGTTGCCTAAGGCGCTCGACGATCTCGACGCCTCGCGCGGCAAGCTGCGGACAACGGCGAAGCTGTCGGCAACCGAGCAGACGGGCACGCCGCTCGCGCCGGCGCAGATCGTTCCGCTCGTCGACGGCAAAGACCCGGTGAGCGAGCTGATCGTCGACGCGCTGCCGTCGGCGCACGGCCTCGTGCTGTTCGGCAAGACCGCGAATCGCCAGGTCCAGGTCGCGCTCGAGGCCGGTGGCACACCGAAGGTCGCGCGCGTTGGTGCGGGCTCGATCCGCGCGGTCCCCGACCTGAGCTGGGGCGCGACCGCCGGCATGCTGACCGTCAAGACCAAGGGCAAAACCTCGGTCGGTGAAGTAAAGGCCGGCGCGATGGACGCCGAGGGCGTGATCACGACGCCGACCGCGCTGGCGCTCACCGTCCCGATAGCGAAGCAAGGCGGCTTGTTCGACGATCCGGGCGGCATGTTGGAGCCCGGCGATCAGGTCGGCTCGATCATGCTCGCCTCGGTCGCCGGCTCGCTCGCCGAAGGTGCGTTCGCCTACGGCGGCTATCAGACGCTCGTGATCGCGCGCGCGAAGGCCAATGCGATCACCGCCGATCCGCCGATCAAGATCGACGTCGCGACCGCATCGACCGACGTCGACGGTCGGATCGCGATCGTGTGGACCACGCTCGACAAGATCAGCCGCGCGCTGCTCGTGCGCAAAGGCGGCGAGGACGCGTTCGAGCTGCCTTCGAGCTTTGCCGGTCCGCCGTGCATGACGAGCGATCGCGTGTGGCTGATGGCGAATGGGCCGGAGGTCTTCGCGTTCGGCGGCGGCAAGCCGCTCGCGCGCTATCCGGTCGCACCGTTCACCGGGCTGCAAGGCTGCACGGCCGACGCCGCGCTCGTGCGCAAGCGCGATCGCCCGAGCGAGATCGAGATCTGTGCGGACCAATGCCGCAAGGTCCAGATCCCGAGCGGCGCGCCGAGCTCCGCAGCGGTCACCGTGGTCGGTGGCAAGCTGCGCGCGATCGCAGCGCACGCCGGCGTGCTCGGGGTGTGGAGCGAGGACAAGAAACCCGTGTTCTACGCGCTGCCGATGCAGGCCAAGCCGGTGCTCGCACACGAGTGGCCGGCGATGGCGCTGTCGAACGGCAAGGTGATCGACATCCTCGCGCGCGGCGAGAAGACGTTCGTCGTCATCCGAATCCCCGCGCCGTAATCTCAGAAATCCGAGACGCAGGCACGCGGCGCCGCGGAGTTAGCGCGGCACGCGGCTTGTAGTAATCCGAGCCGATGCGCGTCACCCTCGTGCTCGTATTGCTCTGCCAGCTCGCACACGCGAGCCCACCGGGTTTGACGCCGGTGGGAATCACGCCGGAGGTCACGCCGGTGGCGCCGCCGCCCGCCGACGAGGGCTTGCCGTCGTACCGGGCGCAGACCCTGATCGCGGACGGCATCGCAGCCGGCCTGCTCCTGGTCGCGATCAACGAGGACAACGACAATTCCGAGGCGCTCGCGAAGCTCAGCCTCGGCACCTACCTGTTCGGCGCACCGCTCGTGCACCTGACCAAGAACCGCAGCGGCCGCGCGCTCGCGAGTGTGACGATGCGGATCGGCTTCCCGGTGATCGGCGGGCTGCTGGGTGAGAGCATGCGACCCAAGCCGGAATGCGACACCTACTACGACGACTATTGCCAGGACGACCTGGTCGGGCCCAGCGAGGAGATGGTCGTCGGTGTCATCCTCGGTGTGCTTGCGGCCAGCGTGGTCGACTCCGCCTACCTCGCGCGCGGCGAAGCACCCAAGCCGCAGCCGCAATGGACGCCAACGGCGCACGCTTCACCGGGCGGCTTCGCGCTCGGCGTGAACGGGACGTTCTAAGCGCTGGCTAGAGCCGGCGCGCGAGCTCGCGGGTCTCGATCAGGTTGTCCTCGATCGAGCAGTACGTCCACGCACCGTAGCGCCCGACCGAGTACACGCCTTTGCTCGCGAGCAGCTCGCGCAGCCGCGCGGTCTCAGCGAGCGAAGCGCGCGTGATGTGCACGTACGCCGGATCGAGCGCGACGTGGTGCTCGGCGACGAGCACGTGGTCGGTGACGATGCCCTCGCGCCGGAGGTCGGCGAGCACGCGCTCGCGCAACGCGTCGACGTCGAACGTCGCACCGTCCGCGGCGCCGATCTCGACGTAGAGGCTCATGCGATCGGCGCCGAGAATGTTGTCGTACCAACCGACGCGATAGAACACGACCGCGGGATCAGGGAAGTACATCCAATGGATGCCCGGCATGCCTTTGCGATCGAAGCCGAGGTTGAACACGAGCACCTGGTTCGACGTGAACACCGCAGGGTCGTGCTCGAGCTTGCACATATACGCGAGCGCGGGCAGCGGCGCCGACGACACGATGCGGTCGAAGGCGATCGTGCGCTTCGGTGTGGTCGCGATGCGCGCGTCGAGATCGATCGCGGTGACCGGTTCGTCGAGCGCGACGGTGCCGGGCGGCAGGTCGCGCATCAGCGCGTGGATGTAGCGCATCGCGCCACCGGCGGGATACGTGAACGTCGCGTTGTAGCCGTGCTTGCGATGGCCAGGCCGCATGTTCGCGATGATGTCGGCCACGTCGGCGTGCGGAAAGAACCGCCCCATCGCATCGACATCGAGCGTGTCGAGGCTCGTCGCGTACAGCTTCTCGTTGTACGGGCGCAGGAACTTGTCGGTGATGCCTGCACCGAGCCGGCGATACAGCATCTCGCCGAAGTTGTGCGGCGGTTCGTCGCCGGTCGGCCGGAAGAACAGCGCGGTCAGACACTCGAGGAACTCGTCGATCGGCAGCTGATGGATGTGCGTCTGGAACGGAAAGTCGATGTCGCGACCGGCGTAGCGGATCTTCGCGACGCGCTCGACCGTGCGGATGTCCTCGCCCGGCATGCGCGCGCGCAGCCAGCGCTCGACGCTGGGATCCTTGAAGTGAAAGAAGTGGCCGGAGTAGTCCCACACGAAGCCGGCCTGCTCGACGGTGCGGCAATAGCCACCGGCCTCGGCTTCGGATTCGCACACGAGCACGCGCGCGTCGGCGTGCCGCTCTCGCCACCAGTTCGCAAACCCGAGCCCGCTGACGCCGGCGCCAATGACGAGGACGTCTACCCTCTCGGTCAAGCCAGCCTCGCGAGCTCGTTCGCGAAGATCCGGCGCGCGATCGCGATCGCGCAGCCATACGTGCTCTCCATGCCGAAGTACGACAGGCTCTTCGACAGCAGCGATTGGCGCCGCGAATACGGCGTATCCGACGCGTAGTGGATGACGCCGAGCTCGAACATGCTCTGATCGACGAGCGACACGATCTCGTTCTGCGGATGGCGGCGCGGCTCGGCGATCTCGTAGCCCGACGACAGATACGGGCCAGCCTCCATCTCCATCACCGTGTAGCCCTCGCGATAGAACACGTCCATGTACTCGCGGTTCTGCAAGAACGCCGAGCGCACGGTCAACGCTTTCTGGTTATCCAGCACGGTGCCGTGACGCATGAACGGCTGCACATCGGCGGCGACGAGCGCGTTCTTGAACAAGTACGTGTTGCGCGAGTGTTCGTCGTGCACGACCTTGCTGATCATGACGTCGCCGATGCGGCCGTTGAGCGTCGCAGCCTTGCCCATGATGTAAATGCCGCGCAGATCGTCGACGCCGAGCGCGATCGTCGACAGATGGTGATACGCAGCCATGCCGAGCGGGTAGTCGATGTTGATGATCACCGCCGGGCTCTGCGTCAGCTTCTCGATGCCGGGCACGCACACGCGCGGATCGAGATTCTCGACGCGCAGCTGCGCGAGATCGATCACCTGTGCATCGACGTCGATCTTGCCGGGCGAGCCAATCGCGCGAATGCCGGCCTTGAGGTCCCAGTCCTGGACGAGATCCATGCGGCTGTTGCCGGGCTCGTGAATGAACGCGCGCAGCGAGTAATAGAGGATCGCGGTCGCGTCGGCGTTGTTGCCGGCTGCGATCGCCTCGTCGTAGCGCGGCGCGAGGTTCTCGAAGTTGCGACGCCGCAAGAACGCCACGATCTCGTCGCGGTGCGCGCGAGCGTAACCGCCGAGCAAGTTCGCGAGCGAGTGGCTGTTCGACGACACGAAGTAGACCGGCCTGCCCTGCGGCACGGTCGGCGCGATCGCATTCCACCAGCGCTGCGCCGAGCGTTGATACTCGCGGAACGAGCCATCGAGCAGACGCACGAACACGTCGCAGTCGTGCGCGATCATGTCGCGCAAGATCTGGTCGCTCGCCGGGCCGAGCGCACCGCGCAACCTCGCGACATCGACGTCATCGCAGCCGAGCGCGGCCGCGAGCGCGGCGTCGTCCGTCACGTCGTTGATGCGGCCCGCGATCAGGCGCTCGCGCAGCTTGTTCCACTCGAGCTGGTACGCGGTCAGGATCGGCACGAGGTCATCGATGTCGGAGCCCGACGCGACGAACGCCCCGAGCGTCTGCCCGCCGTCCCAACGCAGCGGCCGCCGGCGACCGCGCGTGCGCACGACTTGCCAGCGCTCGATCGGAAACCCTGCGGCGCGGAACTGCACCGCGCTCTGGCCGAGCACGATGCGGCGGATGTTCGGCATGCAATCGGGCAACCGCGCCGCGCTGTACGCGAACGCCGCGAGGTCGGGGCTCGGATCCTCGGCCCCGAGGTGCAGGCTCGAGCGCGAGAACAGGTGCGCTTCTTCGAACGCGCGAACGCGCACGTCGCCACTGGACCTTAGGAGCGAGTAGTAGGTCCTGATGTAAAGGTCGATCTCGTCGCTAGTTGCGCGAGGAGGCTGGCGGTCCATCTACTCGCAGAGGGTAGATCACCTTGGGGGCCAAAGCGCTTTTCCTGGCGCGGCGTTAGTGCTAACCAATGCCCCACCTGTGAGTAAGGAAGAGCTAGTTCATCTCGATGGCGAGGTCATCTTGATCGCGAAAGGCGGCAACTTTCGCGTCAAGCTGGACAACGGCCACGAGGTTCTCGCGAAGCTCGCAGGCAAGGTCCGCCGGCATCGCATCCGTGTCGTGCTCGGTGATCGCGTCACCGTCGCGGTTTCACCCTACGATCCGACGCGCGGCTTCATCGTCTATCGCCAGCGCTAGTCTGATTTTCGCGGCCGGCGCTGACATTCGTGTCGCGGGCGCAGGTGTGCGACAGGCGTGGCTCCGCGCAGTTGCGCTGGCGGCTGCTTTGCAATCACGTGGGTCATGAAGTGGCTATGCCTGCTCGGACTGCTCGTGGTGCTGCCGCTGCGCGATGCAGCTGCCTGCGTACGCCCCGCTGATGGCATCGAGCCGCACGTGCTCGATAGCGCGCACGCCAACGACACGACGCCACCGGCGGCGCCGACCGTGACGCACTCGGTAGATCGCCACGAAGTCGACGGCGGCTGCGGCACCACAACCGACTGCGATGGCAAGTACGGCAGGATCTACGTCAGCGTCGTCGCGAGCGATGACGCAGCACCGGTCGAGCGGCTCGGCTACCTCGTGCGCGTGGTCGGCGGCGACGTGCCGCGCGACTTGCGGATGCCGTGGTTCGATAACGATGCGCGCCAGCAACCGCAGGGCGAGCTCGCGCTTGGCTTCGACTATGACGACGACGCGTTCGACTTCGAGCTCGAGGTCCGCGTCGTCGATCTCAACGGCAACATCAGCGAGCCGACGATCGTGCGCATCGCCGACGAGCAGTCGAGCGGCGGCTGCTCGACCGCGGCGTCACCGGGTTGGTGGGTGCTCGCCGCGATCGCGTTCGTGCTGCGCCGTCGCCGGCGTTAGAACGAGCCGGCGAGCGCGATGCCGTTACCGATCAGTTGCAGGTCGAGCTGGTGGTCATCGTGTGCGAGCAGTGGCCGCCCGGTAACGTCGCCGCCATCGTCATGTGATAGAGCCGACACTGCGCGGTGTTGCCGCTCTCCGGCACCGCGTAGGGCGGCGTGTGCGTGAACATTCCGCACGCGGTCGCGCATGCGCCTGCGGTCGGCCACTGCGTCGCGCACTTCGCGACACCGATCGCGCAGAAGCCCTCGCACAGCGTGCCGCACGCGCCGGCGCCGGCAGGTCCTGCGTGCTCGCAGTGAGTGGCCGGGTCGTTCTTCGCCATCTCGGCGTGGTTTGCGCGGCAGCCGAGCGTGTTCCCGCTCGGCGCGCCCGCGGTGCCAACCGGGAACGTGCCGCAGCTGTCGAGGCAGTTCTGCATGCTGTCGTATTGCGCGCGAGCGGCGGTGCACGCCGTCATGATCGCGGTGCAGTAGGTCGGACAATCGAGCGTCACCGCCGGCGCATCGATAGTCTGCATCGGGCTGTCGATGGTCTGCGTAGGTGCATCCATTTTCGTCGACGTTCCTCCGTCGTCGCCACCGCAGGCCACTACGAACAGGGTTGCTACTAGCAAGTTCCGCATGGGGCGATGCTACACCTGAGCTAGACTCCGGCGGTGTCGGAAACTCCGCTCTTCGTAGGCATCGATCTGGGGACAACGAACTCGGCTGCGGCCGTGTTCGATGGCGAGCATGTGGCCGTCGTGCGCAACGCGCAGGGCGCGACGGTGACGCCGTCGGTTGTGCGCATCGACAAGCAGGCCCGTGTGACGGTCGGCACACGAGCACGCCGCTTTCTCGAGCAGGATCCCGCGAACACCGCGGCGGAGTTCAAGCGCCTGATGGGCACCGATCAGCAGATCGAGTTCCCCGCGGCTGGCGTGAAGAAGAAGCCGCAGGAGCTGTCGGCCGAGGTGCTCAAGGCGCTGCGGCAGGACATCGCGGACCAGCTCGGCGCGCCGATCGAGCGCGCGGTGATTTCAGTCCCCGCACTGTTCGAGCTGCCGCAGAGCTCGGCGACGTCGGATGCCGCGCGGCTCGCCGGCTTCCAGCGCGTCGAGCTGCTGCAGGAACCGATCGCGTCGGCGCTCGCAGCGGGCTGGCGCGCGGAGCACGACGGTGCGGGCACGTGGCTCGTGTTCGATTTCGGCGGCGGCACGTTCGACGCCTCGCTACTCGAGACGCGCGACGGGTTGCTACGCGTCGTCGGCCACGATGGCGACAACTTTTTGGGCGGGCGCGACTTCGATTGGCGGATCACCGAGCACCTCGCGTCGATGTTGTCGGTGGCGCCGATCCGCAAGAATCCCGAGCATGCAGGCGCGCTGCGCGCACTGCGGCTGGCGGCCGAGGACGCGAAGATCGAGCTGTCGCGCAGCGATCGCGCGCAGGTCACGCTCGCGCAGCCGCTGTCGATCGACGGCCAAGACGTCGACCTCGACCTCGAGCTGACCCGCGCGACGGTGGAGAGCTTGTGCGCGCCACTCGTCGATCGCGCGCTCGACGTCTGCGTGCGGCTATTGACCGCGAACGGGCTCGGCCCGGGCCGGCTCGCGCGCATCGTGCTGGTCGGCGGACCGACGGTGATGCCGCTCGTGCGCCAGCGCGTCGCGGCGCGCCTCGAAGCGCCGATCGCCGAGGGGCATGATCCGATGACGCTCGTCGCGCAAGGCGCGGCACTCTACGCAGCGACCGCGAGTCTCGACGGCCGCGCGGCACCGCAGGCGCATGTCGGCGGACGCCAGGTATGGCTGCAGTATCCGGCGGTGTCATCGGATCTGACGCCGCACGTCGTCGGCAAGTTCGTTGGCGACAGCCCGCCGGCGAAAGTCAGGCTCGTGCGTAACGATGGCGCGTGGTCGAGCGCCGACGCGACCGTCGGCGAAGACGGCACGTGGCTGACGACCGTCACGCTGTTGCCGCGACGCGCCTGCACGTTCTCGATCGAAGCAACGGCCGGCAACGGTGAACGCATCGCGGTGTCGCCGCCCGCGCTCACGATCGTGCAGGGCTTGACGATCGGCGATCCGCCGCTGTCGCGCACGCTCGGCGTCGCACTCGCGAACGGTCACGTGCAGACCTATCTCGAACGCGGGGCTCCCCTGCCCGCGCGCCGCACGTTCACGCATCACACCGTCGAGACGGTGGCGAAGGGCAGCAGCGAGAGCGTGCTGCGCATTCCGATCGTGCAAGGCGAGCTCGAGGCTGCACACTTGTGCCGGCTCGTCGGCACGCTCGATATCGGCGGCGATGCAGTCAAGGACACGGTGCCGACCGGGTCGCCGGTCGAAGTGACGATCGAGCTCGATCGCGGCGGCAGGTTGTCGGCGCGTGCGCTCGTGCCGGTGATCGGCCAAGTGTTCGAGCAGGTCGCGCACCTGCTCGTGCCCGATGCGGATCCGGAAGCGCTCGACAGCGCGATTCGCGATCTGCGGCGCCAGCTCATGGACCTGCGCACCGATGCGTTCCGGCACGGGCTCGCCCAGGTGATCGAGAAGCTCGATCGGCTGGAGGCGCGGCTGTCGGAGGCGGAGCGGGATATCGACGCCGCGCACGGCGGTGATGCCGATGCAGCGCAGCGGGCGCGACGTGCGCTGCTCGACGTCGACGCGACGATGGCGGAGGCAGACCTCGCTCGCAAGTGGCCCGAGCTCGACGCGGAGTCGCGGCAAGCGGCGATCACCGCGTCGTCGACGGTCGGCTTCCACGGCACCGACGCCGAGCGCGCGCTGCTCAACGACGTGCTCTCCGCGATGGAGAAAGCACGCAAGGACCGGGATGCGCCCGAGCTCGAGCGCCAGATGCGGCTCGCGCAGCGGCTGTCGAGTGCTGCATTCAACCGCACGCCCGAAGCGTGGGAGTGGTACTTCGAGGACGCCGCATCCGAGGTGTCGCGGTCCCGCGACCTGCCGCGCGCGAACAAGCTGGTCGCGGAGGGCAAGATCGCGATCGATCGTGGCGACACCGAAGAGCTGCGTCGCGTAGTGAAGGCGTTGTGGCAGCTGCTGCCCGAAGACAGCGAAGCGCGCAAGCGTGGCTTCGACTCGGGGGTGCGGTGAGCTCGAAGATCATCGGCAACCCGTTCTTCGTGCTCGGCCTGTCACCGGATGCGAGCCGGATCGAGATCGAGCGCGAGGCGCAGAAGCTGCTCGGCATGCTCGAGCTCGAGTTCCCGCACGCGAAGATCTATTCGACGCCGCTCGGGGACCAGCACCGCACGCCGGAAGCCGTGCGGGCCGCCGTCGCGGCGCTGCGCGATCCGTATCAGCGGCTCGTCGCCGAGCTGTGGGCACGCCATGCGCCGCCGCAAGGTAAGGCGCCCGAGACCGCCGAGGAGACCGGTTGGATTCCGCCGATCCGCGGCAGCTTGGGGTGGAGGCCGTAGGTGTACGCGCTGCCGTACTTGATCTTGATCCGGCTGCATCGCCTCGCGCTCGATGCGCGGCGTCGCGATCGCACGTGGCGCTACTACGCGTACTCCGTCGCTGCGGGCGTGCTCGCCGGCGTGCTGTTCAGCCTCGCGCTGGCTGCCGCGTGGTTGATGGTCCAGGTCAAGCTCTGGTACCTCGGCGTCGCGATGATCGTGCTGTTCGTGCTGCCGCCGCTGCAGCCGGTGATCTCGCGCCGCATCCTCGTGCCACTCGGCATGGTGCGCACCTCGTTCTGGCTCGCGCACTTCGTCAGCATGGACGACAGCGATGCGTACGGGCTGGTCTGCGCGGCATGGGCGCACTCTCACAAGCCGACGCCGAGGAGCGAGGCATGGATCATCGCCCGCCGCGACAAGCGCGTTCCGCTCGGCGACGCCGAGATCATCGTGACGGCATTGCTCGCATCCGCGCGCGGCGATGCCGACACCACGCGACAGCTCATGCGCTCGACGGCCGAGATGGTCGAGAACCACCCGCTCGTGCGCGAGCTCGCCGGCGAATGGCTGGCGGTCGATGCCGTGCAGCGATTCGCGTGGCGCGAGCTCTATGACGATTCGATCGCGGCGCGCTGGCCGGCGAGCTCGCTGACGTTCTTCCTCGAAGGCGTCGCCGCGCACAAGCTCGAGGCGGCGGGCGCGCCGAGCCGGTTCGAGGTGCGCATGCGCTGGCTCCTCGCGCCGCATCGCGGCTCGACGCTGCGCGTGCTCGATGCGATCAAGCCGGCACCACCGGCGACGAAATCCGGCACGCCCCAGAGCGATCCGCTCGCTATGCCGCCGTCCACGATTCCTCCTGCCGCCGCGTTGCCGCGCGCGCTTGCCGAGCACCTCGAGCTGTCGACGATCCGCCCGGTCAACAGCGAGCGACTGGCGAACGCGGTGATCGCGTGGGATGCAGCGCTGCTCGATGGCGAGACGCAGAAGTGGCTCGCCCAACGCGCGCTCGAGCTCGACGCTCCGCTCGGTGCGGTCGATCGCGCGATCCGCGACGTCGCCACCGCGGTCACCGACGAGCTCGCGCGCATTGCAGAGGCGTCGTCGCTCGCCGCACCGATGGCGCACGGTCCGGTCGGCGATGCGCTCGCGCGCCGGCTGCGCCACGGCCGCCTCGACGCGCTCGAGGCCGGCTTCACGCGCTGGGAGGATCGCCGCCACTCGGGCGCCGTGCGCGCACCGATCGACGAGTGGCGCGAATGGGTCGCGTTGCGCGCGGCCTACGATGCAGCGGTCGGCGCGGGTGGGCTCGAGCTACGCCGCCTCGCGTTTCCGCACGCGTACTCGAAGGGCACGAGCATGGCCGTGTGGTTGTGGAACACGCGCAACGAGTACGCGCTCTCGCACGCGATCTCGAAGTGGCTGCTCGGCGAAGCACTCACCGTCGGTGATACCGAAGCGATCGAGCTGTGCTCGCGCAACGTGCGGCTGACCGTGCCGACGCGCACCGGCGAAGTCACGACGAAGTAGTTACTTCGACCAGTCGCAGCCGAGCTCGTCCTGTGAGATGTGACAGCGCAGGCACATGCGGCGATTGCCGCGATCGAGCATCTTGCAGCGCGTGCTGCCACGCCAACCGGCGGGATGCGGCGAGATTCGCAGAGCGGTCGCGTCGGCGCTGTGACAACGCGCGCAGTCATCCTCGCGGTGGCACGACGCGCACGTGTTGATGCTGCGCTTCGCGACGGCCGCGTGCAGGTTCGATCCGGCTCCCATCGAAGCCCAGCCCGGCGGATGGAACTGCTGATCTGGCTCTCGACTGTTGAACGACGAGCCGGCACGCATGCCGAGGCCCGAGCGCTCGTGACAGCCGACGCAGAAGGTCTGCTGGCGATGGCAGGCGGAGCAGTCGGGCCGACCGCGCTTGGCCTCGGTTGCATGCACGAGCAGGTAGTTCCCCTGGTGGAACTCGGCCGGCTTGACGACGCCTTGATGGCATTCGACGCATTCGGACTTGTCGTGACACGCATTGCACGTGGCATCGATGCGCCGAGCTTGCTGCTTGTGGTCGCGCTCGAACAACAGATCGTGCTCGTCGCCGAGGCCGGTGTGGCGCGGCACGAGCTGGCCGTGCGGGAACGTCGTCTCCATGAGACCGCCGGTCGCAGCGAAGTGACACGTGGTGCAGCGGCGCTGATCGCTGCCCTCGGTGTGGCAGGTCAGGCACGACGCCATCGTCGGCAAGTGACGCGTCGTCGCCAGATCGACAGCGCGCAGATCGCCGTGGCAGCTCTCGCACGAGGACTTCGCGTGCAGGCTGTGATCGAACTTGAGCGGCGCCGGCATCACGTAGATGCGCTCGACCGGTTGGCCCGGCGTGAACCCCGGGTGGCAAGCGGTGCACGCGGCGACCGGCGTCGCGACCTTGTTCGGGTCATTGCGATCGATCGCGTGACAGCTGCGACACGCAGCCTCGGTCGGGATCAAATTATCGACCGCCGAGCGCGAGGTCGCGGCAGTGGGATGACACTGCACGCACGTCGTGCCGCGCGCCGCGTGCTTGGCGTGCGAGAAGATCAACGGCAGCCGCTGTGGCGGATAAACGACCGGCGAGAACGGCGGCGCGTCGCGATCGGCGAAGCCGCCTGCTGCAAAGCAGACGATCGTCATCAGGATCAGGGTGCGCAGGATGTTCATGGGTCGGGCGTGAAGTTGAGATCGATGACGGCGATGACGCGGGTCTGGAAGTCGTGAACGGCGTCGTAGTCGAGCTCCGCGATCGCATGGACCGCGGCTTGTTCGGAGATGCGAATCGTCGAGCTGATCACCGCGCTGGTGGTGACGAAGCGACGGCCGCCCGACGACGACGTGTCGTCCTCGCGCACGCCGAGCACGACGACGCGCCCGCGCAGGAAGTGCTCGCGCGTGCGTTTCCACGCGGCGTCGCCTGCCCCGCCGACGCGGCGGCCGCCCCAGCCGTCGTCCCACAACGCGTCGACGCGCGCGCGCCACGCACCGCCGAACGTGTGCTCGAGGCTGGCATCGGCACCACCTGCCATCGGTGCGAGGTCGGGCTCGCTGTCGTACCTGCGCAGCCAGGTGCTCGCGCTCGCGCGCCACGGCGCTTCGGGCGTGTAGTGATAGCCGAGGCGAACGTCGGTGGTGGGCTGGAGCGAGAACACGTTGAAGATCGAGTCACCGTCGAATGTGGGAAAGAAATACTCGACGACGGGCTCGAGCGCGTGCGCGCCGCGCTTCATGCGCAGGCCGAGCTCGGCGCGATCGAGCAGACCGTGGAGCACCGAGTAGCGCCCGCTCATGAACGGCCCGATCGCGTAGTCGCCTGCCTTGATGTCGGCGTGCACGCGAGCGTGCAAGCGCTCCTCGTTGACACCGCTGCCCGGTGCTTGGCCGAATTCGTTCGGATAGAGCCCGCGATCGGGGAAGTCGAGCCGGTCGATGGTGCCGATCAGCCCGACCGTCTCCGACCACGTGCGGCGATAACCGAGCTCGCCCGAGATGCCGTGCACGTCGCGCACTGCGAGTGCGGCGCCGATTGTCGGTTGGCGCTTCTCGCGCTGCGGGCAGAACTCGTAATCGCTCGCGAGTCGGCGATTCGTGATCGCGCGATTGCGATCGATCAGCTGCCACGAACCGATGCCCGGCATGATGTCTTCGACGTACTCGTGGCACGCGGCGCCCGACGTGCCATCGAGCTCGTAGGCCGCGACGCCGAGCGGCGATGAGGCGCGCACGCGCAGGCCTGCGGACGCGGTGAGCTCGAGCGGCGTCGCAGGCACCTCGAAGCGCGCGGCGGCGCCGTCGTATGCGGTCGTGCCCCAACCGTCGTCGGTGAGGATGCGGCCGAGCTGCATGGTCAGGCGATCGTCTGCCAGGCCGTCGACCTCGAGATAGCCGTACATGAGATCGAGCGACGCGACCGATTCGCCGAGCTCGGGCACGACGTCGAGTGCGTCGCGCCGGATCGGGCCGGGCAGCGTGATGCGCCCACTCGTAAAATCCCCGAAGTCGTGATCGATGCGCAGGTAGCTCTGCCACGTGATGCGCGGACCGCCGGGTGGGAGGCGCGAGACCCGCCGCGCTGCCGCGAGATCGCCGATGTCGTACAGCCGCAGCATCAGCATCTGCGTGAAGCGGCGGCGGCCGAGAAACAGATCCGGACCGACGAGACGGTAGTCGCGCAGCTGGTACGCCTGGCCATACGTGCGTGCGCGCAGCCAGAACTCGTAGGCGTGCGCCGGCGCAGCCACAGAGAGCACGGCGGCTACAACGCACGCCCGGCGCAGCATCCACGGGACGGTAACACCGCGGCCGCGCGGGCGCGACCGACGGCGCGAGCTACCGGCCTCGACCGACGGTGACCGCACCGATATCGATCCGCGCGTTCGCGCCGGCTGCGGCCACACCCCACGCGCCGCGTTCGATCGTCGGGACCGCACATGACACCCGCGCGATCACACTGCCGACCGTGCCGACGCCGAGCGTCGCGGTGCCATCGCTGATCGTCAACGTGACGGCACCTGCGAGATCGGCGGCGGTGACGGCCTGGCCGCTGCACAGCGTCTCGGTCGTGCCACCAGCGAGCTGCTCGATGCGCGCGGGCTCACCGGGAACGAGTCTGCCGACGAGCGCGTGACCTGGGCCGGTCTGTTGCGCGATCAACGCGATGCCACCTGCCTCGGCGGTGGCCGCAACGGTCACCGAGCCCTCAGAGATTCTCGGACCGCCGAGCAGGGCGCGGCCGCGATACTCGTCGGCATCGGACTCGAGCACGAAGCGGCTGCCGGTGCGATCGAGCAGTGTCGGATCCGACGGCGTCAACACGCCTTCGGTGCTGCCGTCGGGCAGCGCGACGACCGAGCCCGATGCCGGGCCGACCAGCGAGGGGCGATAGATCCACGCCTCTGCCGTCGTGTCGCGGCCGCCGAGCACGAGCACGGAGCCGTCGCCGAGGCGCGCGAGCGTGGGCGCGAACAGCGACGGTCGCTCGGTTCCCGCCGGTGGCACGACGAGCCAGGCGTTCGTGGTCGGCACGTAATGCGCGACGTTGGTGTCGCCGCCGATCGCGATCACGGAGCCGTCCTCGAGCGTCGCGAGCCGCGCGCCGGCGGTGCGAGGCGCGAGCGCGATCGTCGCGAGCCCGCCATCGGGAACGAGCACGGCAGCGGCGCCGGTCTGAGCAGCAGCATCCGGATCGAACGCGGTGAGCAGCGCGCCGCCGTCGAGCAGCGTGACCTGCGCGTGGAAGTTTGCGAGCGGCTCGGTCGCGACGTCGGCGAGCGCGAAGCGATCGGCGGCGCCCGGTTCGCCAAACCCACCGGCGAGCACGAACCGCCGCACGCCGTCGCGCTGGATGCCGAGATCGAAGACGCGAGCGCCGTAGCGCTGAGCGGTATCGGCGAGCTGCGGTGCGCGTTCGCGCTCCGCGAGATCGAGAAGGTCGTAGACGAAGCCGGTGTGCAGCGTCGGGCCCATGCACGCACCGCCGGCGACGTCGGCGCAGCCGCCGATGATCAGCAGATGCTCGGCATCGACAGCGTACGCGCCGTGAAACGCGCGGTGATCGAACAGGCTCGGTGTGGTGAACCGCCGATCGGTGGCGCTGAAGATCGCGAACGCGTGGCTCGCCGTGCCGGTCAGCACGACGCGGCCATCCGGCAGCTCGGAGAGCACCGCGCCGGCGAGACCGTTGTCGGCGTCGAGCAGGCTCGGCGGCACGCTCACCGCGGTGAACGTGGTGGTCGCCGGATCGTAGTACTCGGCCGTCGACAGGCGCTCGCCACTCGGTCCGAGGCCGCCGGCGATCAGCACGCCGTCTCCAGCGCGCGCGACGAGCGGCGAGGTCCGCGGCTCCATCATCGGGCCGACCGGGCAGAAGCCGTCGGGCGGCGCCATCACGATCGGAATCTCCGCCTGATCGGCGAGCGCGTTGAACGCGAGCGGTGCGGTCTTGCCGATCGCGACGAGCCCGCCGCCCGCGCCGACCACCTCGACGCCGAGCTGCTCGGTGTCGGCGGGGAACGCATCGATCTCGTTCGGCGGCACGCTGCGCCGCAGCTCGCCGCCCGCGGTGTAGCCGATCACGCGCAGCGCGGTCTGCGTCGCTGCCGTCCCGCCGCACGGATTCACGGGCACGAGCTGGACGCGCGCCGCTGGCTCGCCGCAGCCAACGACGAGCACACCGAGACCGAGGATCGCGCCCCGCGGGATCACGACGGCAATGATACTAGTCCCGCTCGCACACGAACGGATAAGCGCCGGCGATGTTCGGGCTCGACGCGCACGGGCGATCGTCCCATTTGCCGGCGAACATGCCGTGGATCACGATGCAGTCCTCTTCGAACAAGCCCGTGCCGTTGTTCGGCTCGCCCATGTTCCAGTTCGCGAGGACGACGTCGGTGCCGTCATCCCATTTGAACGATCCCTCGACGAGCTCGTCGTTGCCACCGAGGAACGCGGTCGACATCCCGATCAGCGACAGGATCAGCTGGTTCTCGCCGGCGGTCTGCACGGTCGCGAGCATCGTGCCGCCGCCGAGCGAGCCGCAGCGCTCGCGCGCTTCAGTGCGGCCGAGCGGCTGAGCAAAGTACGTGTAACAGGCACCGGTCATTGGATCGGTTGCGCGGGCATCGCCGCCTTCGCAGATCGCAGCGTCGATCGAAGGCGGGGCGTCGCGGCGCGCGTCGATGGCAACGCCGCTATCGATGCCGGCCTTTGGGCCGGTCGTCTCATCGATGCCGAACAGCTGCGCGCAACCGATCGCAGGAACGACGACCAGGCACCACGCCCGCATGCAGCAGAGTGTACCTCTGATACTCTTGCAAACCGATGACGGAGTTGCCGACGACGTTCGGCAAGTACTATCTGACCGAGAAGCTGGCGACCGGTGGCATGGCCGAGATCTATCTGGCCAAGATCATCGGTCCGGGCGGCTTTGAAAAGCCGTTGGTGATCAAACAAATCCACCCGAAGCTCTCCGGCAATCGCCACTTCGTCGACCTGTTCGTGGCCGAGGCCAAGACGCTCGTCACGCTCGCGCACGGCAACATCGTCCCGGTCTACGAGCTCGGCGTCGTCGACGATACGTACTTCATCGCGATGGATTACATCGATGGGCCGACGCTGTATCGGCTCACCGAAACGATGGCGCGCCGCGAGGGCCACATGGAGCCCGCGCTGGCGGCATGGATCATCGCGCGCATCCTCGACGGCCTCGACTACGCGCATCGCAAGGGCGAAGGTGTCATCCACCGCGACCTGTCGCCGCGCAACGTGATGCTGTCGAGGGACGGTGAGGTGAAGTTGGTGGACTTCGGCATCGCCGTGACGCTCGGTGATGCCGGCGAAGGCGAGGACACGCGGTCGGCGCCGACCGGCTCGTTCCCCTATATGTCGCCCGAGCAGGTGCGGCGCGAGTCGCTGAACCCGCAGACCGACCTGTTCTCGGTCGGCGTGCTCGCGTGGGAGATGCTCGCCGGCCAGCGGTTGTTCGCGCGCACCACCGCGGACGCGACGCTCGAGGCCGTGCTCGGCGAGCCGATTCCGCCGCCGTCGTCGGTACGCGCCGAAGTACCCGCGAAGCTCGACGAGGTGGTGATGCGCGCGCTCGAGCGCGATCGCGATGCGCGCTGGCCGACGGCCGGCGAGATGCTCGCCCAGCTCAACAAGTACCTCTATAGCCTCGACGAGACGCCCGGCGCACGCGACGTCGCGGCGCTCGTGGCGGCGTATTGCCCGCCGGAGACCCGCCGGCTGCCGACGCACCTCGAAGCGCTCGCCCACGACGTGGTGGCGCCCGAGCCACTCGCCGATGGCCGCCCGCCCACCGCACCGATCGAGGGACGGTCGCCGACGGCGCCGATCGAAGGCGCGCCCGCGGGGCCGCGAACCGCGGTGATCCCGCGCGATGGTGCCGCGCGCGGCAAGCCACAGCGGCACAAGACGTTCGCGACGAACGTCAACCTAAAGGAGATGCTCGATCGCGCGACGCCGCTGTTGCCGTTCGATGCGATCGACGATGACAAGCCGACGAAGGAAGATCGCCCTGGCGCACTCGCCGAAGCGACCACGCGACCCGATGCACAACCGTTCGGCTTCACGCCCGATGTCACGGCGAGGCTGCGCAGACCGCCGAGTCGCGGCTTTCTCGTCATGATCGGCATCGGCGGCATCGCGCTCGCGATCGCGGCGGTCTACGTGTTCTTCGCGAATCGCGACCGCGTGCTGCGCGGCGGGCGCGACGCCAGCGTCGGCGATGCCGTGATCGAGCAGATCGCCGACACGGTGAGCGCCGTCGATCCACCTCGCGACGCGGGTGGCGATGATGCAGCGCCGGCCGACGCGGGGCGCGAGCTGCGCGATGCCGGTCCGCGGCGCGGCGATGCAGCGCGTGCGAACGATGCGGCGACCGCGATGGCGACGCTCAAGGTCGGCGCGATTCCGTGGGGCGAGATCTATATCGACGGCAAGCTCGTCGGCCGCACACCGCGCGAGCTCTCGGTCACGGCGGGCTCGCATACCGTCGAGGTCGTGTTTCCCGCCGAGACGCCGCCGCGCAAACAGACGTTCACCGTCGATCTCGCAGTCGGCGAGACCAAGTCGGTCCAAGCCGAGTTCTAACGCTGCGGCTCAGAACTGCGTCGGATCGACGCCGACGATCGGCGGCGGTCGTGACGACGACACGATCGCGATGATCGCGACAGTGGCCACGATCGCGGCGACGCCAACGCCACCCCACAGATACGGGCTGCGGCACCACTTGCAACGGCCGTCACCGCTCTTTCCCGTCGCGCGCGGATCGCCGAACACGCTCGGCGGGTAGCGCAGGTCCGCCGTGCGCGCCGCCTGCCATGCTTCGCGCGCAGCCGCCCCGATCCCAGCGCGATCGGCGTACCCGATCTCGATCACGGCGGTGCATCGTGCGGGCAAGCCGGCGCAGCGTTGGACGAGCAACGTGGGGCCACCGCGCAGCTCGGCGTCGGCGACGAGCACGATCTCATCGAGATCTGCGTAGCGCAGCGCCGCGTCGACGAGCTCCTGCGCGCGCGCGTCGGTCGTGCCGATCACCGCGCCCTCGGCGAGCCGCGCCCAGCCGACATCTGGTTCGAGCTCGAGCTGGAGCTCGGCGGTGGCATCGTCGAACGCGAGTGCACGCACTTCGTGTTGCGACAAGCGCGCGACGACCACGTGCTGGCCCGCCGTCACGTCGACGTGGAGCGGCGCGCGGCCGACCTCCTTGCCGTCGATGGTGATCGCCGCGCCGACCGGCTCGCTCGCGATCCGCAGCGATCGCGTCGGCCGCGTCTGCGCGCGCACCGCATCGACCGCGGCAACGATGTCAGGCGAAAACTCGGCGATCGTGATCGGCCGCGCGGGATCGAGTGCGAGTGCGAGCGCCAAGATCGCCTGCGCATCGGCGCTGCGCCCGAGGTGGCCGAGCACGGCGCCGAGCCGCAACGAAGCATCGGCGTACAGTGCCGCACCGCCGGGCAGCGCGACGAGCGCCTCGGCATCAGTGCGAGCGGTCGCGAGCCGCGATGCCGCGAAGTCGACTTGCACGCGCAAGAACGCGCGCCATGCTTCGTCGATCTGTTCGCGCACGCGGCGAAACCGCTCGAGCATCCCGATCGGCACCGCGCCCGCGGCGATCGCCGCCCTCGCCTCGCCGACCGCGTCGTCGACGATCCGCGGCGGCCTGGCGGCTGCGATCGCGCCGGCCATCGCTTTGCTCGCCGCGCCCCGATCGCCGCCCGCCGCGACCACGCCCACGCCGTCGGCGCGCGCCGACCCGGATA
>DATDCH010000750.1:0-26311 GCA_036524455.1 Kofleriaceae bacterium
GCGCTGCGGCCACGCCGATCGAGGTCAAGCGGCCGCGGCCGAGCTATGGCATGCGCGTCGGCTGGTACACCGAGGCGGTGCGCCAGCTCGTCGAGGGCGCGTTTCCCGACGACAGCAAGCGCGGCGGCCTCGTCATCGACACGGCGGCGCTACCGGCGCTCGGCACCCAGCTGCAAGCAGATGCAGTCGCGCACGCCGACAAATGGCAACAACAGAAGAAGACGCCGCAGATCGGAGTGCTCGTCTGGGATCACCGCACCGGCTACATCGAAGCGCTGATCGGCGGGCGCGAGTGGGGCACGGACAAGTTCGATCGCGTGATGCAGAGTTGCCGGCAACCGGGATCCGCTTGGAAGGCGCTCGTCTACGGTGCCGCGCTCGAGAGCGGTGCGATCACGCCCGGCACCGCGCTGCGCGATGCGCCGATCGCCGAGTACGACGAAGTCACGAACACGCACTGGAAGCCAAAGTCGGGGAACAAGTTTCGCGGCGTCGTGCTCGCGCAAGATGCGTTCGCCGCGTCGCTCAACGCACCGGCGATCGACGTGTTCGATCGGATCGGCGCGACGGGCGTGATCGCATTTGCGAAGCGGCTCGGCATCACGAGCGAGCTCGCCGAAGTGCGGCCGATGGCGCTCGGTGCGTCGTGCGTCAAGCCGATCGAGCTCGCACGCGCCTACGCCGTGATCGCGCGGCGAGGCTGGGCCCTCGCACCGCGGCTCGCCGTACGTGTGCGCCGCGGAGACGATATCTTGTTCGACTCGACCGTGCCCGAAGATCCCTGGCTCGACGGCGCACGCCGCTACGATCGGATCGCCGCGACCGCAGGACTCGATCCTGCGGAGCGCAACCAGACCGACGCCGCACAGCAGATCCAAGAACCGATCGCCTTTCAGCTGATCGACATGATGCGCGCCGTCGTCGAGCGCGGCACCGCGACTGCCGCGGGTGGCCTCGGACGTCCCGCGGCGGGCAAGACCGGCACGACGAACGACAACACCGACGCGTGGTTCATCGGCTTCACCGGTCGCGTGCTCGGCGCGGTGTGGATCGGATTCGACGATCCGGCGACGAAGCTCGGCTCGCAAGGCGATGGCGCGCGGGCCGCGTTGCCGCTGTGGCTACGCGCGATGCGTGCTGCCGAAGTCGATCGACCGAAGCTCGCGTTGCCGGGCGAACCACCACCGGGCATGCAGCGCGCGACGATCGATCGCGAGAGTGGGCTGCTCACCGCACCCGGAGCACCTGGCCTCACGCTGTGGTTTCGCGATGGCACCGCACCGACGGAAATCAGCGGCAATCCCGGAACTTCTCCGACGGACTTCGGGCGCTCATCACGCGAGTTCTAGCGCGATCGCTGATAGCCTTTCGATCATGCAGAAGACTCCACTTATCGCTCTGTTTCTGTTCGCTGCGTGTAGTGACGACCCGGTCAATTACTCCGAGCCGGTCGGCATCGAGCTCAAGGTCAAGTCGGGTGAAGTGAGCGCACTCAACGCGCTGTCACCGGAGAAGTCGATCACGACCGAGAGCGGCAACCCGTATGGCGCGTTCGTCACCGAAGCGGAAAATCGGCTCGGCCACGATCCGAGCAACATCGTGCTCGACAAAGTGACGGTCACGCTCGGCGCACAATCGACGAACGTCGCTGCGCTCGAGCAGGTGATGACCGGCGAGGTGTTCGTGAAGTTTCTGATCAACGACACGAACAACACGTACAACGCGGGCCGCTGGACGAGCCCGACCGGTCAGGGCCCCGTCGAAGGCGAGGCGAGCTTCGATATGGCGATGGTGGCCGACGGCGATGTCGAGAAAGTCCTCGGCGGTGGCTTCAAAGTCGTTCTCAATGCGCCCGCAGCCACGGATTTCGCCACGAAGGGCGCAGAAGCCGTGCTCCAGCTGACGTTCACGTTTACGGCGTTTGAGTAAGCGCCGCGCCCCTTTGCGGGGTCCGGTGCTATGCTGCGATCGATGTTTGGCATCGGCGGCAGCGAGATCCTCGTGATCTTGGTGATCGCGCTCCTATTTCTGGGGCCCGACAAGCTGCCTGAAGCCGCAAAAACGATCAGCAAGGGCATCCGCGACCTCAAGAAGCAGTCGCGGGCGCTCCAGCAGCAGATCGAGGGCGACGAGAAGATCGGCGGCGCCATCCGCGACCTCAAGAGCGCGCTGCGCGGCGAGGACGCGCCGATACGGCCGCCGGTCCGCATCGAGCCGCCGAAGATCGACCCTGCCGAACAGACCGAGCCCTCCGGCCCGGAGGCCGGAGAGCTCGGATCGATGACACGGGGGGCTGCGCTCGAAGAGGGCAACGAAGCCAAGCCTGTGCTGACGCTGCCCGACACCGCGGGCGAGCGCGACCACGACGACTTCAACGACGACGGCTCGCCCGTGGAGCTCGGTTCCCTGATCAAGCCTGCTGCCGGCACCGTCGCGAAGACCGAAGCCGTGACAGAGCCGGCCGGCGACGACGCGCCGAAGCAGAAGCATGGCTAAGCCGGCACGCGCAACGACCGAGGAGGGCGAGCCGGTGGTGAACGACGAGCTCGAGAGCGGGCGCATGCCATTCCTCTCGCACCTCAAGGAGCTACGCGATCGCGTACGCAACGCAGCTATCGCGTTCATGATCGCCGCGATCGGCTGCTTCTACTTCTCCGATGAGATCTTCGAGTGGCTCAAGGCGCCGCTGTTCGACGTGTGGCACGCGAAGTTCCCCGACCAAGAGCCGTTTGTAGTGTTCACGCAGCTGACCGAGCCGTTCTGGGTCAACATGTCGATCGCGCTGTGGGCCGGCATCTTCGCGTCCTCGCCGTTCATCTTCTTCCAGCTGTGGAAGTTCGTCGCGCCGGGCCTCTACAAACGCGAGCGCCGCATCGGCGTCGTATTCGCGATCTTCTCGGGGATCTTCTTCACGGCAGGCGCGATCTTCTGTCGCTACCTCGTCGTCGAGCGCCTCGCGACCTTCATGCTCGGGTTCAGCACCGAGCAGCAGAAGCCGATGATCGCGATGATGGGTTACCTCGACCTGATCCGCGATCTGATGATCGCGTTCGGCGCGGTATTCGAGCTGCCTCTATTGATTTACTTCCTCGCCATGGTCGGCATGGTCACGCACCGCGGCCTGTGGAAGTTCAATCGCTGGTTCATCGTGATCGCATTCATCATCGGCGCGATCCTGACGCCGACGCCGGATGTGCCAACGCAGCTCATGATGGCGGTGCCGATGATCGCGCTCTACAATTTCTCGATCTTGCTCGCGTGGCAGGTCACCGCGAGACGCGAACGTGAAGCAGCCGCGCAGCGCGCGAAAGAAGCCGAGTAGCTACTCGTAGCGCTCCCACGGCACTTTCTTGAACCACGCAAACGCGATGCCGCCGGCGACGAGCGCCCACACGGCAAACGCCATGATCGCCGCGTTGCGCTGCGCGCCCTTCTTGCGCTCGAGCTGATCGGCGCGCATCGCGTCGAGCGTGGCGTACGCATCGGGCGTATCGGCGAGCTGCTGCGCCGCCATCACCTTCATATCGATCTCTTTGAACGCGGAGTCTTCGCGCATTCCCGCGATGAGGTGCGCCGGCACGAAGCCGATCACGATCGCGAGCACCACGCCGGCGGCAAACCGTACGCGCGCATTGCCGAGCGGCCCGAGCTTGCTCGACCCAGCCGCGCCTTCGCTTGCGGGCTCGACCGATGGCTGCGACTTGCGCGCGGTCGGTTCCGATTGCGACCGCGCGAGCTTCTGCGACGTGCTGCGCGGCGGCTCGATCTCGACGGGCGGCGGCGTGCTCGCGCGTTTCTTCGCAGAATGCTCGAGCTCGTCGGCGGCGATGTCCACCTTGAATTCGTCGCCCTGGGCATCGGGCGGCGCGAACATGTCGAGCGGCTCGTCCTTCGGCAGCTCGGGTTTCGGCTTCGCGGCTGCCGGCTTCGCAGGCGTCGCCGGCTTGGCGGCACCCGGCTTCGCACCGGCGGGTTTCGCGACGATCTTCGGCTTGTCCTGTGCTGGCCCGATGCTCGCCGACATCGACTCCGGCGGCGGTGCAAACGCAGCGTCGCTCGGGCGCTGCTCGTCGGCGCCGTCGACCGACGACAACGAGAACGTGACGCCTTCGTTCTCGAGTGCGCCGAGGCTCGCGCCCGGCGTCTCGCCCGAGAACGCGGCGGACAGCCCGCTCTGGTATTGCTGCGACCCCGCCGGCGGCGTTGTCGGACGCGCGGGTGGTGTCGACGTGCGAGGGATGTTGGGTGTCCCGGCAACCGATGTCGCGGCGAGCGTGGGCGCGCGCGCGACGTCAACTCCTGTTGCGGCGAGCGTAGGTGCGCGCCCAACGTCGACCGTCGACGCGGGCAGCGTGGGCGCGCGCGAAACCTCGGGTACACCAGCCACCGGCGTCGCGGGACGCACGGCGGGAAACGGAAGTGGCGTGGAGCGCTGCGAGTTGTCTGCGTTCGCTTCCTCGATCACACAGCGTGCACCGAGGATCTGGAGGTCGCGGCAGAACTGCTCGGCCGTCGCGCGATCGATGTTGCCCTTGACGCGAAATCGACCCTTTTGCAGCCTCGCGTGTAAGTCCGCAGCCGCAAGCCCGTAGTGCTTCGCGATCGCCTGGGCGAGACGCGCGACGCCCGCGGGCGTGGCGTCCGTCGCGCCCTCGACGAACACGTGAAATGCCATCGCCACCATCATCGCACACAGCCCAAGGAGATCTCTCCCGGCGATCACAAACTTGCGCATGACGATCACTGCCCCTCAGGATGAATCATGCACCTCGGCAACAAGCGTCCTAAGATCTCGTGGTCTAGCCGCCGGATCCGCCTTGGAGTCGCTCATCACGGCGCGCCGTCGTCGTGGACCGCGCCCGTCAAAGACGTTGCCCAGGATCGCAAGCATCCCAAGAAGGGACGACGCTAGGCGTTTCAGATACGCTTGACGCGTGCATCGGGTGGTGCTCGCTGTCGCGGTCGTGATGGTGTCGGCGTGCAAGGCCGACGATCCATTCATCTGCGCTAGCGATGACCAATGTCGTCGGTCGGGTTTCAACGGCGGCAAATGCGAAGCGAGCAGCAACTGCAGCTTCACAGACATCGACTGCCCGACGGGCAGGCGTTACGACGTGCTCGCGAACCAGTCGGGTGAGTGCGTCGTCGATGACGACTCGGACATGATCGCCGACGACGGCGACAACTGCCCCGGACTCGCGAACACCGATCAAGCTAACGAGGATCAGGATCGCTTCGGCGACCCGTGCGATCCATGCCCGCCGTTCTCCGAGACGTCGGAAGGCGCGGGTGACGACGACGGCGATGGCGTCGACAACCTGTGTGATCCGCGCCCGACGACTGCCGGCGACCAGATCCTGTTCTTCGCCGGGTTTCACGAAGTGCTCGACCTGGCGGTCTGGGACATCAACGGTAGCGCGATCGTCGAGAACGATGGCCTGACGTTGCAGAACACGAGCGACGCGACGTTGCTGCGCCTCAGCGCCGGCTCCGAAACGTTGATGGTCGGCGTGACGATGAAGAATGCGCCGACGCGCGGTGTGTGGCTCGGCCTGCCGTATCACGGCGGCGTCGGCGGCGCGTTCTGCCAGCTCACCACGTCGAAGCTCGAGCTGTGGGCCGCAGGTGCGCCCGATCGGATCCTCGAGATGACCGCGTACGCGCCGCAGCTCGACCGTGAGTACATCTATTCCATCCAGCGGGCGAGCGCGATGCAGCACACATGCGGGGTCGCCGCGACGGCGAGCGCGCCGCCGACGCAGGTGATGGGGATGACGACCAACACCGCGACGCTGCCGAGGATCATGTTCGGCGCCGACGCGACAACCCACTTCGGGTGGGTGCTGCTCGTGAAGAACTAAGGATCGTCTTCGGGCGGCGGCACCTTCGCCGACGCTTCGTTGAAGCCTTCGCGCGCGCGCGTGTTTTCCGGATCGAGCTGCAACGCCTTCTTGAAGTTCTCGACGGCGACGCTGTTGTTACCGCTGTTGAGGTACGCCTCGCCGAGTAGCGTGAACACGCGTGAGCTCTTCGGCGCGAGCTTCGCGGCCCGCTTGAGGTGCGCGATCGCATCGCCGAACAGACCTTGGCGCAGCGCGATCTCGCCCATGCCGATCGTTGCTTGTACGTGCTTGGCGTCGAGCTCGAGCGCCTTCTTGAAGCTTGCCGCCGCACCTGCGGTGTCGCCCGACGCGAGCTGCTGCTGGCCGACGTTCGCGTAGAACTCGGCCTTCTTGTCGGCGCTCGCGCCATCCGGCGGCGGCGTGTCGCCACCGGTGCCGTACGGATCCTGCGGGCCATCGGAGCCGCTGACGCCGGTCGAAGGTGGCGTCGTGGTCGGCGGCGTTACGACCGTGGTCGTCGGTGGCCCAGAAACGGTCGACGGCGACGTCGACGGGAACCACGCACCACCCGGGCGGCGCGTAGCAGCGTCGTCGTTACCACTGTTCGTCTTCGCTGCCGACTTGTCGCGCGGCGTACGTGGTGTCGACGCCGTGACCTTCGTGTCCTTTGCGGGCTGCGTCTTCGCGACCGGCGCCGGCGCAGGGGCCGGTGCAGGTACAGCTGCAGGCGCCGGTGCGGGCGCGGGCGTCGGCGAGATGATCTCGCTCGGCGGCACGTTGCTGGTGTCGGGCGCAGGTGGCGGCGGTTCGGGCGCTGCGACGGCGGTCGGTTTCGGATCGTCGTCTCCGCGCGTGACCGCGAAAGCGATCGCGCCGCCGATCAAGCCGAGCAGCAGCAGCGCGCCGAGCCACAGCGGCCAGCGCCGCTGCTGCACGAGCGACTCTTCGTAGAGCGACAGATCCGTCGTGCTCGGCGAGATCAGCTTGCGCGCGCGGATGTTGTCGGCTTCTTCGGATGCGAGGTCGCCGTCTTCGAACCATGCGGCGCTGTCGCCGAGCGGCTGTCCCGCCGATGGCGTACGCCGACGTCCCGACGGTGCGGACTCGACCGGCCCCGTCGGCGACTTCACGCGCGGCATCGGTTCTTCGCGCGGTGCTGGCGGCGCCGTTGGTGCCTTCGTGCGCGGCTCGATCAAGCCCGTCACCGGCGCCTGGTCGCGCAGTTCGGGAACCTCCGGAACACCGAGCTGCGGCGTGCCGGTGCGGCGACGCTCCTGCGCCGCTTGCGGCAGTGCACCGGCATCGGTCGCCGGCATCGGTTGACCGAACGCCGCCAGCGGGCCTTCGATGTGGCCCTTCATCGTGTGTTTGCCGCCCGAATTGTCGCCAGTCGACCGGAATTCTTCACTCCGGTCCCCGGGGATCGTCGGCTGCGATGGCGACGCGGCCGGCGGCAGCGGCTCGAGATGTCCTTTGAGTGTGTCCTTGCTGAGCACGGGCACGTCGACGGGACTCTGGATGCCCATCTTCTGCATCACGCGCGACACGCTCGGCGGCGGAATGCTCTCGCGACGGCGCGCGATCTCGTCTTCCATCACCTCGCCGGTGTCGAGACCGCGACGCAGTGCTTCGACCATGCGCGTCGTCGTCGCGAAGCGATTCTCTGGATCCTTCGCGAGCATCTTCGCGACGGCGGCTTCCATCCACAGCGGCACGCCGGGGCGGCGCGTCGGCAGCGGTTGCGGCACCTCGGTGACTTGCTTACTCAGGATGTCGAACACGCGGTTGCCGGTGAACGGCGGCCCGCCGGTCAGCATCTCGTACGCGATACAGCCGAGCTGATAGACATCGGCGCGCCGATCGATCCGATCACCGCGCGCTTGCTCGGGCGACATGTAGCGTGGATCGCCGAACGTCATGCCGAGGCTCGTCGACGCGGCTTGCGCGTCGGTCTCGACGAGCTTTGCGAGCCCGAAGTCGAGCAGCTTGACGTAGTTCGCTTTGCCGCGGCGCACGGCGAGGTAGATGTTGCGCGGACGCAGATCGCGATGGACGTAGCCGATCGCGTGCGCTTCCATCAGCGCTTCGCCGACCTGGATCAAGATGTCGGCCGTGCGCTCGACGGAGAGCTGGTGCTCTTTCGCGAGCACGGCGTCGAGCGTCTCGCCTTCGAGCAGCTCCATCGCGAGATACAGCCGGCCATCGGGCGTGCGCCCGAAATCGTGGATCTCGACGATGTGCTCGTTGTCGATCTCGGCGACCGTGGTTGCTTCGCGACGGAAGCGCTCGACCGCGAGGTCGTCGCGCGACAGCTCGTTGTGGAGCACTTTGATCGCGACCTTGCGGCGCAGCGTGACGTGCTCGGCGCGATAGATCGTGCCGGAGCCGCCTTGGCCGAGCAGCTCGATCACTTGGAAGCGTTCGCCGAGTACCTTGCCGACGAGCGAATCGCCGTTGATCGCTTCACGAGCTTTGGGCGTGCCGCAATTCGGGCAGAACAGCGCCGAGTCGGCATAGCTGTGCTTGCATCCAACGCACGTGATCATCGAGGCAGTAGTCATCTCATGACGGGACATGTATCGCCTGACGGACGACCCATCGAAGATAGCGCAGGGTTGCCTGGATTGCCCGTGGCAAAACGTGGCCAACCATCAGGAATCTGAGGGCTTGCTTGAATCGAGCTTCTTGATGGCCTCGGCCAGCTCGGCCTCGGTCACGACGCCTTTGCCGATGAGCACCTGGCAGAGCGCGTTGAACCGGGCTTCGAGGTCCGGAGCTGGCACCAGCGAGGACAGCGGAATTTGCGCGGTGACCGACACTTCCGAGCCGGGCGCGGTGGTCTCGTCGATCGGCTGCGCCCGGTTTTGCTTCGTGTTGACCGACAGGTTGCGGCCGTACAGCTTGGGCCGGGTGACCGCCGTCGAGAACTGCTTGTAGCCGCGCTCGACGAGCTCGTCGATCGCCGACAGCGGCAGCGCGGTGACCTCGATCTCGCAGTTCGCGATGACCTCGAGCTCGAGGATCGCGCTGGTGTCGGTCGGGTCGGCCATCGCGACGCGCAGCACGCGGGTTTTGCCGTCGGTGGTGAGCCCGAGCGGAAGCACGCGCAGGCGAGCGCACGAATCGCGCGGCACGATGCGCAGTGCGTCGGGATCGACCTCGATCCCGCGGGGATCGAGCAGCGGTACGCGGGTCTGCTTACGCAGCGCACCGATCAGCGCAACCTCGTTGACGCCCAGCTCTTTGATCAAGATGACGACGAGCGGTTCTTGCCGCTCCTCGGCCATACGACCGGCCTTTGCGGCGCCGGCTTTCGTCACCAGGCCGGCCTCGATCGCGATCTCGGCGAGCGTCTTCACTCGTGCGCCCGACAGGATTCGAACCTGTGACCTTTGGCTCCGGAGGCCAACGCTCTATCCAGCTGAGCTACGGGCGCGTCGGGGGTGTTCTTACCCTATGTCGGGCCCCATTGGTACGCTCGACGTAATGGCGATCGATTATCTCCTCGGCGTACGTTGCGAGCCGCAAGCCCAATTGGGCGTCGATCGTCTGGTCAATCTCAATCGCACGCGCATCTTGGCGCGCAGCGCGCTCGCCCACATGCGCGAGGACGGCGACGCCCGCGCCCCTGACGAGATCGAGATCCAGCTGACGATGCGCACCACCGAGGGTGACTCCGCGCGCGGCGTCACGCTGCAAGACTTGCTCGACGAAGCGCGCCCGCTCGACGCGGTCACCGCGCATTGCGCAACGTGCCCGGCAGAGCTCGGGCGCGAGCTCGCGTGTCATCGGCGCATTCGCTATCCGATTCCCGAGAAGGTCGAAGCGTGGCTGATGGGGCGGCTGCCCGAAACGCTCGCGTGCACCGCGGGCGCGTTGCTCGTGCGCGGGCTCGCCGAGTTCGGCTGGGACGGCGCGCCGGTCGCCAAGATGCGCGCTGCAGGTACGACTTTCTTCGAGAGCCGCGCGCCCTACGGTGTGCGCTGGCAGAGCGAAGACGGTGTGATCGAAATCTCGTCGGATCAGCTGTTCCAGATGATGTTCCTGGTCGGCAACCTGCAACCGACGCATTGCCTGATGTTGGCGCTGTTCTTCGGCGTGATTCCGCACGATGTCAGCCTGCACGACCTCAAGGACGACGAAGGCCGCGCGCGAGCGCTTGCCCTAGCTAACATCGCGACAGAACCCGATGCCGATATAGAACAGCTCGCTGCTTTCCTGAGGGCGCTCGCGGTGGCAGCCCGCCTGGATGTGCCGATCCTCGTCGACGGCTAGCGATCCCTGATACCATTTTGTTCGATGGGACTTCGCCGCGGGCTCGCGATCGCTGTTCTCGCGTTCTGCGCGTGCGGAGACAACATCCATCCCGGCGGTGGCACGTTGATGGTGTCGCCGCAAATCGATCTGCGCACGTCCGAAGCGGGCGGCACCACCACGTTCACGGTCGCGCTCAGCAACGCGCCGCAAGGCGACGTCGAAGTCGATCTCACGAGCATGGACAGCAGCGAAGGCACCGTGTCGCCGACGATGCTCGTGTTCGATAACAATGATTACGATAAGCCGCGCACGGTGACGATCGTCGGCGTCGACGACGACCGCGCCGATGGCGATAAACCGTACACGGTTCGGGTCGAGGCGCAGTTCCTCGGCGCGATCGATCTCGGCGTGACGAACCAAGACGACGACACGGCGGGCTTCGCGGTCTCGCCGGTGATGGGCCTGATGACGAGTGAAGCGGGCGCGAGCGTGACCTTCGAGGTCAAGCTCACCGCGCAGCCCGCCGCCGACGTCACCGTACCCGTCGCGAGCGCGGATGCGACCGAGGGCACGACCGATCGCACGTCGCTGATCTTCACCGAAGCCAACTGGGCGACCCCGCAGCTCGTGACCGTTACCGGCCAGCAAGACACGCTCTCCGATGGCTCGGTCAACTACGTCATCGTGCTCGCGGCCGCGATGAGCCCCGACAACGCGTATCACGGCCTCGATCCCGACGACGTCACGGTGATGAACGTCGACGATGATCTGCGCGGCATCACGGTCAACGCACCTGCGATGTTGATGACGAGCGAGACCGGCACGCAGCAGAGCTTCGCGGTCGTGCTACAGACGCAGCCTGCCGCCGACGTGACGATCGCCGTGACGTCAACCGACGCGAGTGAAGCGACGCTGTCGACAACGCAGCTGGTATTCACGCCCGCGAACTGGAACGTCGTGCAGACCGTGACGGTCACCGGTGCCGACGACGGCCTCGATGACGGCGACCAGATGTACTCGGTCACGCTCGGCGCCGCGACCAGCACCGACACGATGTACGCCGGCCTTGATCCGGACGACCTCGACGGCGTCAACGCCGACAACGATACCGCCGGCATCACCGTGCTGCCGACCACCACGCTCGCGACCAGCGAGGCCGGCGCGACCGGCGCGTTCACCGTCGCGCTTGGCTCACAACCGACCGGCGACGTGACGATCACCGTGGCGTCGACCGACATCAGCGAAGCGACGGTGTCGGCCACGCAGCTCGTGTTCACGCCCGCAAACTGGAACGTCGCACAGACCGTGACCGTCTCGGGCATCGACGATTTCGTCGACGACGGCGATCAGGTGTTCATGGTGACGGTCGGCGCGGCGGCGAGCACCGACGGCCAGTACAACGGCATTGATCCGAACGACGTCGGCGGCATCAACGCCGACAACGATACCGCGAGCATCCTCGTGCAACCGTCGTCGGGTCTCGTCACGAGCGAGGCCGGCGGCTTCGATGTGTTCAATGTCGTGCTCACGTCGCAGCCGACGGCCGACGTCACGATCGCGGTGTCATCGAGCGATCCGAGCGAAGGCACAACGCTGCAGACGCTCCTCACGTTCACCGCGGCGAACTGGGACCAAGCGCAGACGGTCACCGTCGTCGGCGTCGATGACCTGCTCGCCGACAGCACGCAGATGTACTTCATCGTGCTCGCGGCAGCCGCGTCGGCAGACACCGGTTACGCCGGCATGAACCCGTCCGACGTCTCGGTCACCAACCTCGACAACGACGTCTCGGGCATCACCGTCGATCCGATCAATGGCCTCATCGTCTCCGAGTTTGCCGACACCGATACGTTCACCATCGTGCTCGACACGGCGCCGACCTCGAACGTCACCATCTCGCTGACGAGTAGCGACCCATCGGAGGGCGTCGTCACGCCGAGCTCGGTAACGTTCACGCCGACGAACTGGAACCTACCGCAGACGATCACCGTCACCGGCGTCAACGACACGCTCGCCGACGGCAACATCGTGTTCACGATCATCACGGGCGCAGCGGTCTCGAGCGATCCGGTCTATTCGGGTCTCGCAGTTCCCGACGTCGAGGTCACGAACATCGACAACGACACCGCACAGGTCTACGTCAAAGCGCGCCGCCGCTTGCTCGTCTCCGAGAACGGGCAATCGGCAACGTTCCGCGTGCGACTCACCGTACAGCCGACGGCGACGGTGATGTGCACGGTGACGAGCAGTGACACGACCGAGGGTCTCGTCAGCCCGAGCACGCTGACGTTCACACCGGCGCAGTTCGGCTTCGTGAACGTGACGGTCTCCGGCGTCGACGATGCGCTGAGCGACGGCGACATCCTGTTCACGGTCGTGCTGAACGCGTGCACGTCGGCCGACCCGCAGTACAACAACGTCAATCCGCGTGATGTCACCGCGATCAATCGCGACAACGATTAGCGCGCTTCAGTCGACCTCGATCGCAACGTCGTAGCGCACGTCGTCGTACGTGTTGTCGGTGTTCCGCCGCCGACCGTAGACGCGCAGCACGTTCGTGCCCGGCGTTTCGAACATGATCGTTGCGCGATGGCGCAAGTCCAGCAGATTCGCGAGGCACCCCTCGTGAGGGCCCGGAATGAAACGGATGTCCCAAGGGATGATCGTCGGCGCTCCCTCCTCGACGAACACTTCGGTGGAGCCGTAGTGGATGCAGCCGCCGCCGATTGTCCTGACCTCGACCCAAAACGCCTCGCCGGCTCGGATCGGGCTCGCTAGCAGAAGCTCGAGCGGCTCCGCGATCGTCTCGGTGATGCCGACCTCCTCGACTTCATCGGGATCGTCGGCACACGCGGGCGCCAGCATAGCCAAGATCGCGAGCGCCGCCCGCATGGCTAGCGGTGTCGGCGCTTCTTGCGCTTGCCGTGGAGGTGCTCGAACTCCTCCTCGGCGTCGCGCTGCATCTGCTCGAGGATCTTCTTCGCGGTCTCTTCGTCGACCGGATTGCCGTACTGGTCGACGATCGTCGGCGCGGCTGGCGGCTCGGGCGCACTCGGCGGCTCGGGCGCGGTCGGCGGCTCGGCGAAGTGGTTGCGCTCGTCCTTGCGCTCGTCCTCGCGTTCGTCCTCGCGCGGATCGGCGGGTGACGGATCGACGGCACGCGGCTTCGCCATTTTCTCGCGCGGATCGAGACTCGGCAAAGGGCTTGCCGCGCTGCCGGACTTGTCGCGCTGTAGCGCGATGATCACGAGCACGACCGCGACGGCTGCAAGCACCAACGCGATCACCTTCGAGCGCGTCGACGGAGCGGTGCGAACCGGCACGTGGTCGCCGTCGGTGTTCGCGAGCAACTGGGCGAGCTCGTCGGCGCTCGGCCGCTTGGCGGGATCGCGCGACAGCGTCGCCATCAGCGCGTCGTTGAGAGGGCCGGGGACCGCACGGCGTGCGTGCACCGGCGGCGCGTCTTGCTCGAGCTTGCGCACGACCGACTGCATGTCGTGATCGCCGTGCGGCGGCGCACCGGTCAGTGCTTCGTAGAGCGTGGCGCCAAGGCCGTAGACGTCGGAGGCCGGGCTGAACTGACCGGTGCGCAGCGACTCGGGCGCCGCGTACGAGGGCGAACCGAGGAACTGGCCCTCGACGGTGAGCGTCGAGTCGGGCAGCCGCGCGATACCAAAATCGGCGAGCTTCCACACGTCGCCGGCGGCGAGAATGTTCGCCGGTTTGACGTCGCGGTGGATGATGTTCGCGGCGTGTGCGGCGGCGAGCGCACGGGAGATCTGGATGCCGACCTCGCGCACGGTCTCGATCGGCAGCGGGCCGGCCTGAATACGTTCGCGCAGCGAGCCGCCGGCGGCGAGCTCCATCACGAGGTACGGCGTGTTGTCGTCGGTGCCAGCGTCGTAGACCGCGAGGATATTCGGGTGGAGTACGGCGCCGATCGCGCGGGCTTCGCGCAGGAACCGCTCGCGCGTGCCGGTATCGCGCGCGTGGAGTGCTTTGATCGCGACGGAGCGGCCGAGCACCTCGTCCTGCGCGCGGTAGACCGTACCCATCGCGCCGGAGCCGAGCTCGGCGAGCGCGCGGAAGCGGCCGAACCGCGGCAGGTCGTCGACGTGCTGGGTTTGGTCGCCCGATTTCTGTGACGGCTGCTTCGGTGGCCGCACGCCCGAGCCGATCGGCTTGGGCGACGCGATCAGCGTGCCGTCTGGCACGAACTGCGTCTCCGTAGATGGAGCCGGTCCATCTGGGACGTGTTGCGTGCCGTCTTGCGGCGGATTCTCGGGCACCAACGAAATCATGACTTCACGCCCCATAGTCAAGCAAGCTCTGTCATGGCAGGTACCCAAACGCGCGCACCGCCGCGAAGATCTGCATCGCCAGTGGGCCGGCGGCCGATGCGCCGGTGCCGCCACGCGGGATCACGACCGCGACGGCGATGCGCCGTGGTGGCGGCTGGCCGCTCTGCTCCATCGCGGTTGTCGACTCGGCGAATGCGACAAACCACGAATGCGGCGGCGCAATCTGCGCGCGGCCGATACCGAACGGTTCCTCGCCGGCAAAGCCGCGCACGTCGGCGGTGCCGGTCTTGCCATAGATGCGCAGCCCGTCGGGCTCGCTCAGCTTCGCGCCGGTGCCGGTCTCCATCACGGCGCGCATGCCAGCGAGGATCGGCGCGAGTTGCTCGGACTTGGAAACGATCGCCGTCTCGGTGCATTTCGCGCCGAGCTCCATCGTCGGCGGGCACTTGATGTACCGGCCATGGTTCGCGATCGCGGCGACCATACGCGCGGCTTGCATCACGCTCATCACCATCACGCCTTGGCCGAACGCCGTCGATGCGAGCTGGCGCGAGCCCGGCGCACCCGGTTCGATCGACGCGCGATAGCCCATCTCGAGCCCGGCCTTGCGCAGCTCTTCGAACGGCTCGGCGCCGAGCGCGAGCCCGAGCTGCCCGAAGTAGACATTGCAGCTGACGGAGATCGCCTCGACGAGATCGGGCGCACCGTGCGGCCGATCCTTGTGGTGATCGTGGATCGGCTTGTGCCAGCCCTTGAGCGTGAACAGCGGTCCCTGATCGTCCTGTTCACGGCACTCGAAGCGCCGGTCGGTCGCGTTCGCGCGCACCGCTGCGAGCGCCGTGAACAGCTTGCCAACCGAGCCAGCCTGAAACATGCCCTGCGTGCCGGTCTTGTCGGGCCACTCGCCGTACGCGCCGCGGAACCGTTTCAGGTAGCTCGTGTCATTCGCGAGCACGCGGTCCTGCCACGCCGGCTTGTTCGGATCGTAATCGGGGACCTGGACGCGCGCGAGCACCTCGCCGGTCGCGACGTCGAGCACGACCGCCGCGACTGCTTCCTTGCCTTTGCCGGCATCGTGCGCGAGCTGCGCGACCTTGGCCTGCAGCTGCGAGTCGATCGTGATCTTGACCGAGCGCGACGCGATGTCCTGGTCGCGCGCGGCAAGCGCTTGTTCGCGCGCTTTGTCGTCGAGATCGAGCAGTGGCACGAAGCCCTCGAGGTCGGCGTAGCCGGTGAGCTTGGCGTCGAACTGGCGCTCGAGCGCCCACGGCGGCAACAGCACCTTCGCCGGTGATACGCCCATCAGCGTGCCGAGCGCGGAGCCGAGCGGATAGCTGCGGGTAGTCGGTGTCGGGCTCGTCGCGAGGACCACGCCATTGCGATCGAGGATCTCGCCGCGCCGCACCCGCGCAGCGAGCACGCTGAGCCGTGGGTTCTGCTTCGCGATCACCGTGCCGTCGCGCAGCCGTGCCAGGATCGTGTGCGTCGACGTCGTGTCGCGCACGCCAACCGCTGCGTTCACGCTCGCGGCGATCGCAAGCACGATCGCGAGCACGGCGACGTTGCGCACGCCGCGCGCAGCCGCGTGCAGCTCGTCGAGCTCCGTCGAGGACACGCGCACGCGTCCGTCGGCCGCGAGTCGCGCGACGAGTGCGATCATCACGAGGAACACGGCCATGCTGCTGCGGCCCGACGACACGAACGGCACCACGATGCCGGTCAGCGGCAGAACGCCGAGTGTGCCGCCGAGGATCACGAACCACTGCGCGAGCATCAGCATCGCGATACCGCTCGCGATCAGCACGCGTTCCGCCGTACGGCTGCGCGCCGCGACGTAGAGCGCGCCGATCACGAGCGCTGCGAGCGCGAGCTGATACGCGACGAGGCCGAGCGCGCCCATCTGCTCCGTCATCGTCGCGAGCACGAGGTCGGTCTTACCTGCGGGCACGATCGGCACCAGCCCGCGCGCGAGGCCCTGCCCGTCCCAACCGCCCGCGCTCATCGCCCACAGACCCTCGCCGAGCTGCGAGCCGTTCGTGAGCCCGTTCGTCCACGGGTCTTGCCACATCACGAGCCGCGTCTTGACGGTGCCGCCGCCGGCGAGACCCGGCCACGTCGCGAGGATTGCGAGCAGGCCGCCGAGGATCGATATCGCGATAACGACCCAACCGGTGGCGCGACTGACAACGAAGAACATGCCGAGGAAGACGAGCGCGAGCAAGAGCACGGGGCCGAGGTCGCCGATCACGTAGAGGCCGGCGACGATCAGCAGCAGCACGCCGATCGCAGGCACGAGCAGCTCGACACGCGGCCAGCGCAGACCGACGAGCTTGACGCGATGCCAACGCAGCTTCGACGCGCGCGAGCCGAAGTAGACCGCGAGGAACAAGATCGCGAGCGGCTTGATCAGCTCGATCGGCTGGAGCGGGCCGAGGTTGATCCGCGTACCCGAGCCCGCGGGGCCCGAGCCAAACACGGCGAGCGCAGCGAAGATCGCGGCGATCGTGATCGCGATCGGTTTGCGCGCCTTGGCCGCGAGCTCGGCGAGATCGATCGGCGCGACGAGGATCACCGCGGCCGCGCTGCAGCCGAGCACGAACCCTTGTGCGAACCCGACAGCGGTCGGCAGCAGCGCGACGCCGCGCGAAACTTCCACTGTGGCGAGGTGTACGGCGAAGCCAAACAGCGAAGCCGCCACCGCGGCCGGCAGCAGCCACGGCACGTGGATCGCGCTGGCGGCACGGCGCAGGTTGACCGCGCGACCGACGACGAGCAGACCGACGCCGATCGTGAAGTAGAGACACGCACTGCGAGCGGCGGTGCGTACGACAGCCTCGCTCGGTGCCTCGAGCCCGAGCTTCGCGACTCGCGCGAGCCACGCGGTCGTGCCGATCGAGCCGAGCCACCACGCGATCAGGATCGCGAGCCCGAACGCGGCCAGCTCGAAGACAGAGAACGCTGCCAGTGCACCAAGACCGCGAAAGCCAGATCGGTGCGGAGACCTGGATTCAGATCTGCTCCTGGCGTCCTTGGCGGCTTGGCGACTCAATGTCTGGAGGACGCGAGGCGTCCTGACGGTTATTGCGCGGTTACGGTCGGCGGGTGACGGTCAGCACGAAGTCGCCGCGCGACAATGAAATCTCGGCGGGCAGCGCTACTTCAAGATCCTCGCCAGCGCCGATCGGTTGACCGTTGACGTGCACCGGATTTGCCTTCGCAAACCGGCCGATGCGCACGCTCGTCGTCGTCGCGGCGATCCAGAAGTGTTGTTTGTTGACCTTCGCGCCTGCCCCGGCGAGCGCGATGAAGTGAGGCGGCGCCTCGGGATGCGGTCTGCCGACGACAATCGTCACGCCGAATGGCACCTGCGCGTTGCCGCCCGCCCAGAACATCGCGTGGCCCGGCGCGGTCTGATCGTCCACGATCACTGTATCGGTCGGCGACCCCGGGCGGACTGCGATTTCTCCCGACACCACGAAGCTGTCGACCCGCATCGTCATCTCGCCCGGCTTTGGTGCCGCGAGCTTGTCAGTCGGCACGAAGCCAACGCGCACGACGCCTTCGGCCGTGTTGAGCTCGTCGGCTTCATCGAACACAACGGTGACACGCAGCTCGCCGACAAGCTCGGCTTGTCTCGTCCGCGCTTCTTGCGCGAGCACGGTCTTGAGATCGCGCTCGAGCGGCACCTGGAGCGGGCGGATCGCGTCGAAGTCGTGGCGCGCGAGGATCACGCGGTACTCGTTCCACACGATCGGTTTGCCGAGCGCGGAGCGCACGTTGCATTCGCGCATGACGAGGCCGATCGCCTGCGCGATCAGATAGGGATCGATGTGCACCGGCTCGCCGCGCCGCACGCGCGCGAGATCCGCGAACCGCACGCGGAACTGGTCGATGCCGTCTTTGCTGATCGCCGCCATGTCAGTGTCGCTTCACGTGCAGGCGCAGCGCGCCGCCTTTGCCGTCGCCGAGCTCGATCGTGTCGTCGGGCTTGACGATCGCACGTCCGCGCGCAGTTCGCGCTGGCCGCAGCGTCTCGCCGCCCGCGCGCCGCACGATCAGCTCGTCGGCCTGATCGAGTGACGCAACTTCGAGCTGATGTCCCGCGCGATACAGCCGCCCTGCGCGACGGCTGACGAACTCGGTCTTCTCGCACACGACGAGGTCGTTGCGCGCGCCGTGATCGGCGCCGTGCCACGGGCCGCGCCCGAACGCGAGCTCGCTCCAGCCGGCCGGCAGCGTGAGCGTTTGGCCGTCGAGGTCGCCGCCCGCGATGACGAGCTGCCAGCTCTTCGCGACACCTTCACTCGCCGTGATCGAGATCCGATCCGCGACCGACACGATGTACTCGCGGCGTGGCAACGCGTCGGTCGTGACGTCACACTTGTTCGCAAGCGCGGCCCCGACCTCGCGATCGAGCTCAGGGCGATCGACAAAACCCTGCACGACCGCCGCGTTGCCTTCGCGAACCGTGATGCGGACGATCACGTCCTCGGGGAAGATCTTCTCGCCGCGCTGGCCGTAGCTCGAGAGCTTCGCGACCTCTTCGACCGTGCGCCGGATCAGGTCATCCCAACCCAGCTCGTCGTCGCCGCCGCGTAGCAGGTCGGAGAGCCAGCCCATGCAGCACTATCGTATCACCCGTCACGTGGGGGGTGACGCCGTCGTCCGGACGCAGCGACGCGTAGTTTTTGCTAGGTTCGCCCCAAATGGGCCGCAAGGAAGACGCACTCGAGTATCACTCGCGAGGACGCAAGGGAAAGCTCGAGGTGGTGCCGACCAAGCCGCTGGTCAGCCAGATCGACCTGTCCAATGCGTACACGCCCGGCGTCGCCGAGCCGTGTCTCGAGATCGCCGCCGATGAAGAAAAAAGTTGGGAGTACACGGCGCGCGGCAATCTCGTCGCCGTGATCTCGAACGGCACCGCCGTGCTCGGGCTCGGCAACATCGGGCCCGCCGCCGGCAAGCCGGTGATGGAGGGCAAGGCGTGCCTGTTCAAGAAGTTTGCCGATATCGACGTGTTCGATCTCGAGGTCGCCGAGCGTGACGTCGACAAGTTCTGCGACATCGTGGCCGCACTCGAGCCGACTTTCGGCGGCATCAACCTCGAGGACATCGCGTCACCCGCGTGCTTCGAGATCGAGGAGAAGCTGCGCCAGCGCATGCGCATCCCGGTGTTCCACGACGACCAGCACGGCACCGCGATCATCTCGGGCGCCGGTTTACTCAACGCCGCGCAGCTCGCCGACAAGAAGCTCGAGAACATCAAGCTCGTGGTGTCGGGCGCCGGCGCCGGCGCGATCGCGTGCGTCGAGTTCTTCTGCAGCCTCGGCCTCAAGCGCGAGAACGTGGTGCTCGTCGATTCCAAAGGCGTCATCCACAGAGGGCGCACCGACCTCAACCGCCACAAGGCGAAGTTCGCGATCGCCGACGACGGCCGCCGCACGCTCGCCGAGGCGATGAAGGGCGCCGACATGTTCATGGGCCTGTCGGTCGCGGGCACGGTGAAGCCGGAGTACCTCGCGGGCATGGCGGAGCGGCCGATCATCTTCGCGCTCGCCAATCCCGATCCCGAGATTCCGTATGCCGATGCGATCGCTGCGCGGCCCGACGCGCTCGTCGCGACCGGGCGCTCGGACTTTCCGAACCAGGTCAACAACGTGCTCGGCTTCCCGTACATCTTCCGCGGCGCGCTCGACTGTCGCGCGACGACGATCTCCGAGGAGATGAAGCTCGCCGCGGCACGTGCGCTCGCCGAGCTGACGCGCGAGCCGGTGCCCGACACCGTGATCATGGCATACGGCGGCAAGACGCTGAAGATGGGCCCCGACTACTTCATCCCGAAGCCGTTCGATCCGCGCGTGCTGTGGTGGGTCGCGCCCGCGGTGGCACGCGCCGCGATGGACTCCGGTGTCGCGCGCATCAAGTTCGATATCGGCGAGTACCGCGAGAAGCTGATGTCGAAGGGCTCTAACGCTGCGTACTCGATCATGCGTACGATCGGCCGCGAGGCGCGGCGCGACCCGAAGCGCATCGTTTATCCACACGCGGCGAATCCGCGCCTGTTGCGCGCGGTGCAACAGATCGTCGAAGAAGGCATCGCGAAGCCCGTGCTGCTCGGACGCCGCTCGGAGATCGAGCAGCTGTGCGAGGAGATGTCGCTCGACATGATGTCGCACGGCGTCGAGATCCTCGATCCGCGCACCGAGAAGACCCAGGCGTACGTGCAGCGACTCTACGAGCTGCGCCAGCGCAAGGGCATCACGCTCGACGCGGCGCACGCACTGATCCAGAAGAGCGACTACTACGCTGCGTTGATGGTCGACCGCGGCGACGCGGACGGCATGGTCACCGGACTGCGGCTCAACTATCCCGAGACCGTGCGGCCGCTGCTCGAGATCTTCGGGCTGTCGCCCGGGGTCAAGGTCGCGGTCGGGCTGTACATGATGGTGATGAAGAACAGCGTAAAGTTCTTCGCCGACACCGTGTTCAACATCGACCCCGATGCCGAGACACTCGCCGACATCACGCTGCAGACCGCCGAGGCAGTGCAGGGTTTCGGCCTCACGCCGCGGATCGCGATGATCTCGTACTCGAACTTCGGCGCGGTGGAACATCCGGGCACGCGCAAGATCAAGGAAGCGATCGAGATCGTGCGCCGCCGCCGTCCCGATCTCGAGATCGATGGCGAGATGCAACCGGAGATCGCGCTCGACGCCGAGAGACGCAACCAGCACTATGGGTTCTCGCGGCTGTCGCGTTCGGCGAACACGCTGGTGTTCCCCTACCTCGACCCGGCGAATGCCTCCTACCAGGTGCTCAAGGTGCTCGGCGGCGCTTCGGCGGTCGGCCCGATCTTGCTCGGGTTGTCAAAGCCCTGCGCCGCTTTGCAAAACGAAGCGTCCGTCGAGGACATCGTCAACATGACCGCTTATGTAGTGCTGAACGCGCAGCAAAATCGCGCACGCGAGGCGCTGCGTGCGTAAAATATCGCTGATTGCGTAGCATCCTCGCCGGGGTCTTTGTTGTCGCCGCGTCGTCGTCTGCGTTTGCAGAAGAGGAGCTTGTCGTTGCGGAGCCCGCGCCAGGGCCGATCGAAATCGGCATCTACTCGGGCGCGTTCATCGCGAGCGACTACCACCAGTACTACGAGCTCGGGAAATTCCCCGGCGCCGAGGGCGAGCCGAACTATCGCCCCGAGCTGCGCCGGTTCTGCCCGCTCGCTGGCCTGCGCTTCGCGTACTTCTTCCTGCCATGGCTCGGCGTCGAAACCGACATCAACGCCGTGTTCGCCGAGACCAAGGCGCAGCCCACAAAGGAAGCCGCGAAGATCTACAGCGGGCGGCTGCAGCTGATGTTCCAGGCGTCCAGCCTGTCGCAATACTTCGTGCCGTACGTGTCGATCGGTGACGGTGTCGGCCGCCTCTCGTCGGAGTATCTCGGTGCCGACACCGACTATCCGCCGTTCGTCGGCGCGGGCTTCCGGTTGTTCTTTCACCGCTCGATCGCACTGCGTGTCGATGGCCGGTGGATGCGCGCGCCAACGCCGCAAGCGCCGTTCACGCTCAACACGAACCTCGGCGAGCTGATGTTCGGGCTGTCGTTCCGGCCGAGCCGCGCGCCCGCGGAGCCGCCGCCACCACCGCCGCCGCCACCGCCGAAAGACAGCGACGGCGACACGCTGTTCGACGACAAGGACAAGTGTCCCAACGAGCCCGAGGATCTCGATCAGTTCGACGACACGGACGGCTGCCCCGAGCTCGACAACGACGGCGACCTCATCTCGGATCCGAATGACAAGTGCCCGCTCGAGGCCGAGGACAAGGACGGCGTCCAGGACGACGACGGCTGCATCGACAAGGACAACGACGGCGATACGATCGCAGACACGCAAGACAAGTGTCCCGGCGAGCCCGAGGACGTCGACGGCTTTCAGGATACCGACGGTTGCCCCGAGCTCGACAACGACAGCGACTCGTTCGCCGACGCTGCCGACAAGTGCCCGAACGAAGCCGAGGTGATCAACGGCACCGACGACGAAGACGGCTGTCCTGATCGAGGCAACGCGCTCGTCGTGGTGGCGCCCGATCGGCTCGAGGCGCTCGAATCGATCGAGTTCAAGAAGACGACGCTGCAGAAGACTAGCTTCAACCTACTCGGCCAGATCGGCGCGACGCTGCGCGCGCATCCCGAGATCCTGCGCATTCGCATCACGGTGCACGTGCAGCCGTCGAAGAAACCCGACGACGACCAACGGCTCTCCGAGCTGCGTGCGTTCGCAATTCGCGAGTGGTTGATCAAGTACGGCATCGACGAGAAGCGCATGGATCCGCGTGGGTTCGGCGGCACGAAACCGCTCGTCGATCCGAAGTCCAAGGGCGCGAAGACGATCAACGAGCGCGTCGACCTGATCATTCTCGAGCGCAAGTAGTGCGTGCTTGCACGTGTGCCGACTTCGAGTAGGGTCGGCGACGTGGACGTCGATCGGATCCGGACTCGCATTCGCGCCGCCGCGACGCGACCGACCGACATCGCCTCGCTAGCCGCGTTCCGCATCATCTTCGGCGCGGTGATGGCCGGCGGCATCGTGCGCTTCCTCGCTTCGGGGCAGTTGCCGAAGATCTACGGCGAGCCGAAGTTCTTCTTCACGTATCCCGGATTCTCGTGGGTGCAACCGTGGTCCGTCGACGGCATGTACGTCCACTACAGCGTGCTCGCTCTGCTCGCACTCGCGATCATGCTCGGCGCCTGGACTCGGATCGCGTGCGCGCTGTTCGCTCTCGGCTTCGCGTACACGCAGCTGATCGATGTCACGAACTACCTCAATCACCACTACCTCGTCGTGCTCGTCGCCGCGCAGCTCGCGCTACTGCCGGCGCACCGCGCGTGGTCGGTCGACGTGCAGCGCAGGCCCGAGCTCGCGTGCAGCACGGTGCCGGCGTGGATCGTCTGGCTCGTGCGGTTCCAGATCGGAGTGGTCTACGTGTTTGCGGGGCTCGCGAAGGCAAAGGCCGATTGGCTGCTGCACGGCCAGCCGCTCAACGCGTGGCTCGCCGCGCGCACCGAGACGCCGATCATCGGCCGGTTCTTCGACGAGCCCAACGTCGCGCTCGCGATGTCATGGGCCGGGTTCTTGTTCGACACCACGATCGTGATCTGGCTGTCGTGGGCGCGCACGCGCGTGCCGGCGTACGTCGTGCTGATCGTGTTTCACGGCCTCACCGGCTATCTGTTCATGATCGGCATGTTCCCGATCATCATGACGAGCGCAGCGCTGATCTTCTTCTCGCCGTCGTGGCCGCGCGTGCTGCTGCGCCGGATCGGGCTCGCGCGGTTTGCCGAGCCACGCGGTAGTGCGCTGCCGCCGCTGTCGGCGCGAACGCGGCGCATCGTCGAGGCGGCGATCGCGATCCACGTCGTCGTGCAGCTCGCGCTGCCGCTGCGCCACTTCGTCTATCCAGGGCCCGTGTTGTGGAACGAGGACGGGATGCGGTTTGCGTGGCACGTGATGATCCGCGAGAAGCACGGCGCGGTGAACTTCATCGCCGAGGTCGACGGCGGCAAGCGCGTCGAAGTGCCGCCGAGCGCGTACCTGACCTGGCGACAGGAACGCGAGATGGGCAGCCAGCCGGATCTCATCCTTCAGCTCGCTCGGCGCATCGGCAGCGACCTTCGCGCAAAGGGCTATACGGGCGTCCGCGTATACGCCGTGACAAACGTCTCGCTCAACGGTCGGCCGTCCTCCCCGCTCATCGATCCGACCGTGGATCTGCTTGGCGTTCGCGATCTTGGAGCGCGTGATTGGGTGCTCACGGCACCCGATTCTGAGCCACCTGTCATTCGGCCTTTACGTAGGAATCCATGACAGCTACGTGATCTTCCGAAAACGGAGTTGAAAATCGTTTTCAAATCTTGGAGGATGACCTTCGAGATGCAGAACCGAGTCGTGCCCGCCTCCGCGTTCGCGCGCCGTGCGCGTCTCGCGATCGCGAGCCTCGGTATGAGCGCACTCGAGCGCGGCGGTCGGGGCCTCGTGATCACGGGCCTCGTGCTCGCCGGGTTCGGCTGCGGCGGCGAGACCGACAAGCACGATGCGATGACCGACAACTTCGATCGCAGCGCGCTGCTCGCGCACCTCGCGACGAACGTGCTGCTGCCGATCCAGGAAGACGTCGCGGCGAAGGCGGCTCTCGTCCCCGCAGCGATCGAAGCGCACTGCACCGCGCTCGGCAGCGGAACCGGTGACACCACGCTCGGCACCGCGCGGCTCGCCTGGCAGAACGCGGTCGACGCGTGGGAGCGCGCCGATGCGCTGAAGGTCGGTCCCGCCGTGATGGATGCGCTACCCGCGACGCTGCGCGATCGGATCTATGCGTGGCCCGCGCAGGCGCCTTGCGACACCGACCGCGATGTCGTGACGCACTTCAATGCGCCGGCGAGCTACGACCTGACGACGAAGCTCGGTCGCCAGCGCTCGCTGACGACGATCGAATATCTACTGTTTCCGCAGACCGACATGCACAGCTGCGTGACCGAGCCGCCGGGCTGGACCGCGCTCGCAGCCAATCTGCCGCTCGCTCGCTGCCGTCTCGCGCTCACGCTCGCCGAGGATGTCGCCACCGCGGCGAACGAGCTCGTGACCGCGTGGCGCGCCGATGGCGGTAACTACGTCGGCGAGCTCGCCGGCGCCGGCACGTCCGCATCGTCGATCGCCTCGGCGCACGCCGGCGTCAACCTCGTGTCCAACTCGTTCTTCTATGTCGACCGCGACGTCAAGGACATGAAGCTCGCCGAGTCGGCCGGTCTCGTCATGACAACCGTGTGCGGCGTCGTCGGTGAGCCGTGCGTGCGCGAAGTCGAGCTGCGCTACGCCGATCGCGCGACGTTTGCGATCCGCATCAACCTGTCCGCGCTGCGCCAGGCGGTGTCGGGCACCACGCCCACCGCCGACGGACCCGGCTTCGATGACTTCCTGATCGCGGTCGGTCAACCCGACCTCGCCGCGAACATGCTCGCAGATCTCGACGCAGCGATCGCGAAGGCGAGCGCACTGCCCGACAGCTTCCTCGGCGCGCTGACCAGCAACTACACCGCCGTCGTCGATACGCACGCGGCGATCAAACAGTTCACAAACGACCTCAAGAGCCAGTTCCTCACCGTACTGGCACTCGATATTCCAGATGACGTCGCATCCGACAACGATTAGGCACTGGCTGTTTGCAGCCTGCGTCGCGATCGCTGCCCCGGTCGCGGCGCAGCCGCCTAGCCAAACGCCGCCGGCGATCGCGCCGACCACACCGGGCGGCTCCGGCTCCGCGACGCAAGCGCCTCCCGCACCGCCCGCCGAGGCGCCGCCCGAACAGACCGCACAGGCTCCCGATGTCACCGCTCACAGCGAAGAACCGGCGAGCGAGCCGGCTGCCGAGACCGAAGGCGAAGAGACGATCGAGGTCGTCGACAAGGCGCCGCCCGGTGCGCGCGCCGAGCTGACGAAGGAAGCGCTCGAGCGCGACGAGCACGACGATCTGCACAAGGTGCTGCGCGGCGTCGCCGGCGTGTACCTGCGCGACGAGGATGGCTACGGCCTGCGGCCCAACATCGGCATGCGCGGCGCCGCAGCGGATCGCAGCGCGAAGATCACGATGATGGAGGACGGCGTGTTGATCGCGCCGGCTCCGTACACCGCACCCGCCGCGTACTACACGCCACTGGTCACCCGGCTCTCCCGCATCGAGGTCACGAAGGGTCCGTCGTCGGTGCGCTTCGGTCCGGCGACCGTCGGTGGCGCGGTCGATCTGATCAGCGAGCCGTTTCCGGCCGAGCGCGCCGCCTACGTCGACGTCGCCGGTGGAAGCGACCTGTACGGCAAGCTGCACGCGCGCGCCGCCGAGCGCAGCAAGCGCTGGGCCGCGA
>DATDCH010000751.1:0-14285 GCA_036524455.1 Kofleriaceae bacterium
GCAAGCGATCGACGTCGACCGGCCGCTCGAGGTGCCCGAGCACGTCGGGGTGCAGTGCGCCGCGCGGAGCGCCGACCAGCACGACCTCGACCCCGGGAGCAGCGTTCGTGACCTTGTTGATCAGATCGACGCGTTCCGCGAGCTCGGCATCGACCACGATCAGATCCGACGAGATCAGCTGCGCGTGAGTCGGGTCCGTCGACACGACATCGTGGCTGACGTGCGTGACCCGGTGGCCGCGGAGGCCTAGTACATCCGGAAGCGACTCGGGCGCGGCTGCGAGCGATAGCGCGATGCGCATCGGCGCGATGTTACCGCTACTACTCACTCGCAACCAAGCGTCTGATACCACTGGCCTGTTGACGCCCGCGTGTATTACCGGCTCGTAGCAACTCGCAGGTGCGCAGATCCAAGCCCGATTCGCGGACGAACGACCGCGTGCCGAGCTCCACCACGTCACCTGCGTCGCCACGCGCAAAACCGCGCGCTGTAGCAAGACCGCGCGCTCGGCGTGCGCCACGTGCACAGCAGCTACCGGCCGGTAATGCCGAATGCGAGCGTTCTCTATCGAGTCGGTCGCGTGAGTACCCACGGTAACGCCGCGGTCTTTACGCGCGCCGCGGCGCGGCTCTTGTAGTCACGGCCTGACTTCAAGGAGGCCCGCAGTGGCAGACGTAGAGAGCGAGCGCACCGAAGGTCGGATTGTCGGAATTGGCGCGTCAGCGGGAGGTCTCGAATCGCTCGAGCAGCTGTTCTCCGGGCTGCCGGGCGACACCGGCATGGCGTTCATCGTCGTGCAGCACCTGTCGCCTGACTTTCGCAGCCTGATGGACGAGCTGATCGCTCGCCACAGCGACATGCCGGTCGCCATCGCAGAAGACGGTGTGCCCGTGCGGGCCAACCACATCTATCTGATGCCGCCGCGCAAGGAGATGATCATTCGCGATCGTCACCTGTGGCTGACCGACAAGGAGCCGCACACGTTCACGCTGCCGATCGACTCGTTCTTCCGCTCGCTCGCGCAGGACGTCGGCGCGCAAGCGGTGGCAATCGTGCTGTCGGGCAGCGGCAGCGATGGCTCGCGCGGTGTCGTCGACATCAAGCGCGCCGGCGGTCTCGTCCTCGCGGAGACTCCCGCGAGCGCGAAGTTCGATGGCATGCCGCTCGCGGCTGCGGCGAGTGGTGTCGTCGACCACACGCATACGCCGCGCGACCTCGCTCGCCTGCTCTGCGGCCTCGCGCCACTCGAGACTGCTGCCGAGAGTCAGATCCTCAGCGAGGACCCGGCGATGGACGGCGTGTTGCGCCTGCTGCGCGACAACTTCGGCATCGACTTCTCGCTCTACAAGATGACGACGGTCGGTCGCCGGATCCAACGCCGCGTCGAGCTCCTGCGGCAAGCGGGCCTGCCCGAATACCTCGAGCAGCTGCTCCTCGATCCCGACGAGCTCAACCGGCTGTACCAAGATCTGTTGATCGGCGTGACACAGTTCTTCCGTGATCCACTGGCGTTCGAGGCGCTCGAGCGCGATGTGATCCCGAAGCTGCTCGAGCAAGCGAAGCCCGAGGAAGAGCTGCGCGTCTGGATCGCGGGGTGCGCGACCGGTGAAGAAGCGTACTCGCTCGCGATGCTGTTCTGGGAAGCGTTCAAGATGCGCGAGCGGCCGCTACGGCTGAAGATCCTCGCCACCGACGTCCACCAGCGCTCGCTCGACTACGCGAGCGTCGGCGTCTACGGCGAAGAGCAGCTCGCCCACGTCAACGAGCAACGACTCGAGCGGTTCTTCACGAAGCGGTCGAGCGGCTACCAGATCTCGCAGGAGCTGCGTCAGCTGATCGTGTTCGCGCGCCACAACGTGACGAAGGATCCGCCGTTCACGAAGATGCACTTCATCTCGTGCCGCAACATGCTCATCTATCTCCAGCCGCAGGCGCAGCGCACGGTGCTGTCGCTGTTCCACTTCGGCTTGGCACCGGCGGGTACGCTGTTCCTCGGCGCGAGCGAGACGCCCGGTGCACTCAGCGACGAGTTCTCGATCGTCGACGATCACTGGAAGATCTATCGCAAGCGACGCGACGTGCATCTGCTCAACCAGCTGCGGCTGCCGCTCTTGCGCACGACGCCGCGACGCCCGGCCGGCACGCTCGATCTGCCGCGCACGCCGCTGGTCGATCCGCTGGTGCTGTCGACGTACGACCAGCTGCTCGACCTGTTCATGCCACCGAGCCTGCTCATCGACGAGAACGGCGCGCTGATCGACGCATACGGCGGGTCCGAAACGCTGCTCAAGCTGCGACCGCGCCGCCCGACTCACAACGCGATCGAGATGCTGCCCGACGAGCTCCGCGCGGTAGTGGCCGGCGCGACTCAGCGGGCGAGCAAGGAGAAGCGAGCGGTCTCCTATGAAGGCGTGCGCATGCCGTCGGAGCAGGGCGAGAAGCGCTGCCTCGTCACCGCGCAACCGCTGACCCATCCCCGCACCGGCGCACACAACATGCTGGTGACGTTCCGCCCGGTGGAGGACGAGAAGGCACCGGTCGAAGTCCACCCGCACATCCCACTCTCGGAAGCCTCGCTCGAACGACTCACCGAGCTCGAGAGCGAGCTGGCGTACACGCGGGAGACATTGCAGGCGACGATCGAGGAGCTCGAGACCTCGAACGAAGAGATGCAAGCGACCAACGAGGAGCTAGTCGCCGCGAACGAAGAGCTGCAGAGCACGAACGAGGAGCTGCACTCGGTCAACGAGGAGCTCTACACGGTCAACGCCGAGTACCAGCAGAAGATCACCGAGCTCAAAGAGCTCAACACCGATATGGCGCACCTGCTCGAGGGCACCGACGTCGGCACGGTGTTCCTCGACGGCGAGCTGCGCATTCGTCGCTTCACGTCACGGATCGCGAGCGTGTTCCGCTTTCAGCAGCACGACATCGGCCGCCGCATCGGCGACTTCTCGCACAACATCGAGCGGCACCAGCTAATGGAGGACATCGAAGCTGCGTTGCGAATCGGCACTGTGATCGAAGACGAGGTGCGCGATCGCGCCGGCACGCCGTACTTCTTGCGCATCCTGCCGTACCGCGTGATCCAGCGCTTGCCGGGCCAGACGCCGACGACCGACCCGAGTCCGATCGAGGGTGTCGTGCTGACGTTGACCGACATGACCGCGCTCGACAAGGCGCGCACGCGAGTCGAGCAGTTGTCGGCGATCGTCGAGTGGTCGGACGACGCGATCTTGGGGCTCAACCTCGACGGCACGATCGCGAGCTGGAACCGCGGCGCCGAGCAGCTCTTCGGCTACTCCGCGGCCGAGGCGATCGGCAAGAGCGGCTTCGTGCTGATGCGGCCGGGCCACGAGCACGAGCTGCCCGCGTTGCTCGAGCAGATCGCCGGCGGCAACAAGGTCGAGCACGTTGCGTCGTTGTGCCGGCGCAAAGACGGCACACTGATCGACGTCTCGGTGATGGTGTCGCCGATCATCACGCATGCGAGAACCTCGGGCGCTGCCGCGATCGCGCGCGATATCTCGACGCTCGTCGCGACGCAGCGCGCACTCGAAGACGAACAGCACAAGGTCCGCGCGCTCCTCAGCGACGCCGAGCAACACGCGCAGCGCCGCGAGCAGTTCCTCGCGATGCTGTCTCACGAGCTGCGCAATCCGCTCGCTGCGGTCGTCAGTGCGACCACCGCGCTCGAGCAAGGTGTCTCCGAGCACATCGCCAAGAAATGTCAGGGCGTCCTCAAGCGGCAGTCGACGCATATGAAGCGGCTGCTCGACGATCTGCTCGACGTGTCGCGCATCACGACGGACAAGTTCGGCGTCTATAGCGAGGCGATGGATCTGCGCGAGTCGATCGAGACCGCGGTCGAAGCGACGGCACCGCTGTTCACCGAACGCCGCATCGTCCTCGAGCGCGACGTTCCAGATCGCGTGTTGCCGCTCAAGGGCGACGTGCGACGCCTGACGCAGGTCATTGCGAACCTGCTCGCGAATGCCGCGACGTACTCGCCGCCGGATACCGGCGTCACGCTGCAGGTCACGACCACGAGCTCGAAGATCGTGCTGCGTGTTCGCGATCACGGCGAAGGCATCGCACCCGAGCTCCAGCCGAGGATCTTCGATCTGTTCGTACAATCGGAACAGAAGCTGGACCGTTCGCGCGGCGGCCTCGGCGTCGGTCTGTCGCTCGCGAAGACGATCGTCGAGCTCCACGAGGGCAAGATTTGTGTGCACAGCGCAGGTGAGGGCCGGGGCAGCGAGTTCGTGATCGAGCTCCCGAGCGCTCGCGTCGAGCGGCCCGTGATCGCCGAGACCCTTCCCACCGGCCCGTGCCGGATCATCGTCGTCGATGATCAAGATGACTCGCGCGACATGTTGCGCATGCTGTTCGAGCGCAACAACCACGTCGTCTACGACGCCTGCGATGGCGCGAAAGCGCTCCAGCTGATCGCGCAGCACAAGCCCGACATCGCGTTCATCGACATCGGTCTGCCCGTGATGAACGGCTTCGAGGTCGCGCAACAGATCCGCAAGCGCAACGACCTCCGTGATGTGATGCTCGTCGCGCTGTCGGGCTACGGCAATACCGGGGACGTCCAGGCCGCGCTCGCGGCGGGCTTCGACGAGCACGTGACCAAGCCCGCCGACCTCAAGACGTTCGAGCAGATTCTGGCGCGCCGGCGCCCACAGCGCGGCGGTGAGTCGTAGGCTAGGGGCGTGGAGGAGTCGCTGTCGATTCTCGTCGTCGAGGACGATCCGGTCTATGCGGAGTTCGTTGCCTCAACGCTGCGCGCTGCGGGTCACGATCTGTCGGTCGCACACACCGGTGCCTCGGCCCGTGAACGCGCCCGCACCGAGCGCCCGCATGCGGTGATTCTCGATCTCGGGCTACCCGACGAGAGCGGCTACGAGGTCGCTCGCGCCCTGCGCGCGGGCGTGCTCGACGACGCAGCGGTGATCATCCTGCTCACCGCAAATCCGTCCCCGCAGCTCGACATGGCCGAAGCGGTCGGCATCGACATCGTGCTCGGCAAGCCGGTCGAGCCGACGCTCGTCAGCGCGATGATCGATCACGTGCGCTCGCGTCGACAGCGCCGCCTGCAGCTGCGCCGCTAGGCCCGTCTCGTGTTCGAGTGAAGCCGTAGGCGTAGGCGACATGAAGCGTGCCCGGGAGATCATCCCGATCGCTTCGCTCGTCCGCTGAGCACCAACGTCGATCCACTGATCGCCGTCGGTCAGAAGCTCGCATGAAAGGAGCGCAGAACGCAGAGGCAGCGTTCGTTCGCCTGCGCCTACGGGATCGCGATCTGTACGACCCTAGCGCTCGCGAGCGATCTGCGACTGATGGGCGACCGCCGCCCACTCGATGCGTTGCGGCGTGGCGAGGCCGAGCGTCACGATCGCGGTCGACAGCTGGACCTTCATCGAGCGCTGGTAGGCCTGCGCTGCACGCAGGCGCTCGCGAGTCAGGATGCCGGTAGACACCAGGTAGTCGCCGAAGCCGGGCAGCTCGGGCACCGAGCCACGCTGTGGCGCCTGCGAGACGGGCCGCCGGATCGGCTGCGCACCTTGCTTGGTCACCATCGGATCGGCGACGTCGGCGTAGGGAGCGAGTGTGGGCGACGAGCCGGTCGCGATGCGTGCCGGCGGGCGGGGCTGCATGCGGCGATCGCCGGCGTACGGTTGCGTCACCCGTTCCTCGTCCGGAGAGCGCGTGCCCTTTGCAAAGCGGGGCTGGCTATCGTGACGAGAAAATCGACCAGCCGCGGCAGCGGGTGCCGGGAGTTTTTGTGCCGCCGCGGCTGGTCGAACTGTTGCCTCGACGATCATCAGCCAATCGCTGGCTTCGGCATCGTCGGGATTGAGGCGGAGCGCCTCGCGAAAAAAGATGGCTGCGGATTCGTTCTCGTCTCGTCGGGCCGCGAGCTCGCCGATCAGGCGATAGGCGACACTGCACTGCGGATCGAGTCGGATAATCTCGCGGAGGTCGGCTTGCGCTTCGAGGTCGCGGCGCATCGCAATGTGCGCGCGTGCCCGGAGCAGGAGGAGCGGAACGCAGTCGGGCGCGTCGTCCAGGGCATGATTCACGAGCTCCACCACGCCCGGGAAATGACGCGCTTCGAACAGCTCGCCGGCTGTTGCCATAACTCCGCGGTCCACGGGAGGGAGTACAGCAAGGGGTGGGCCACGAGGGACCTCCTACCAAGCTGGCGGAATAGCTGTGAATCCACGCGATCCCTGTCGGAGCCCCCGGACCCCAGATCGAGGACCCAAGCCCGGGGTCTAATCGCACGCCCAGTGCGCTGCTCTACCTGGCAACCCCGCGAGGTCACCGGCATACTTCCAACGTGAAACGGCTCGCGTTCGCGATGACGGTGCTGGCCGCCCTCTCGGGTGTTGCCGCGGCCGAAATCGAGGACATCCCGGCGCCGCCGCAGGCCGATCCGGACCGCGGCAACTTCTGGCGCGACATGATCTCGCCGCACAAGGACGAGATCGACATGATCGTCCACAAGGCGCGGCAAGCGCTCAACACCGCCGACATGGCGCTGTACAGCGACTACGACCCGACCGGCCTCGAGCGCGTGCGGTTCTACCGCGAGGTCTACGGCATGCTCCGCTACGCGCGCAAGCTCGCGCCCGACAACCTCGATGTACTGCGATTGCTCGGCCAGACCGCCGACGAGCACGGCAAGACGCGCGAAGCGGTCGAAGCGCTGCAAGCCGCGATCGATGTCGCGGGCATGGAGAACGCGGGCATCGAAGCGACCGGTCGGCTCGGCATCATCTACCTGCGGCTCGGTAGGCTCGAAGAGGCAGTTCGCCTGCTGCGTGCCGCGCAGGTGCCGGTCACGGCGGGACAGCCGCTCACCGCGCAGGTCGTCGTCCACCTGTCGCACGCGCTCGCAGCGCGCGGTCAGATGACCGAAGCGATCGACGTGCTCGCGAACAACATCCCGGCGCAGGTCCAGTACTACCCGAACGAGCTCACGCTCGTCAGCTTCGCACTCGCGGTGCAATACGATCGCGACGAACAACGCGGCGCCGCGTTCGACGTGCTCGAACGCATGCAGACCACGCTGCAGGGCCAGCTCGGCGCAATGGTGCAGAACGTGCTCTCCGGCATGCGCCTCGGCGAAGATCGCCACTACTACTACGGCCTGCTCTACGAGGCGGCCGGTCACTACACCGAAGCGCGCGCCGAGTGGGCGCTGTACTCCGCCGCCGGCAACCTGCCCTATCGCCGCCGCGCACTCGATCACATCAAAGCGATCGATGCGCTGCGCCGGGCGCCGTCGGCCGACGCGTTGTCGCCGCGCATTCGCATCCGCCATCGCCCCCCGGTGCATCCATGAAGCGGGTAGCACTGATCGCGGCTCTGCTCGTCGCCTCGTCGGCGCACGCGAACAACGTGTGGAAGCACGCGGTCGAGTCCGACAAGCCGGAGCGCGCGGCCGACGACAAGTACGAATCTGAAATGCGGCAAGGCGACGAGCACGCGATCCTCGCCGCAGTTCGCAACGCATCGCTCGCCGAGGTCACGCGCCAGCTCCAGCTCGCGGTGACGTCGTATCGCGCGGCAGCGCAGGCGAAGCCGACGGTAGGAGAGCCGCACTTCCGGATCGGCAAGCTGCTCTACGCGTTCTACTTCGATTGCAACGACCAGGTCTCGCGGCGGCTGCCGACGTGCGATCCACGTCTGTTCAAGCGCGACAAAGCAAACGAGGTCATCGCCGCCTGGGACGCATTCGAAGCCCGCGAGCCGCTCGACCCACGCCTGTCGGTGAGCGTGCTCGGCGAGAGCGAGATCCTGTTCGACCGCGCGATCCTCCACACGAAGCTCGCGACGAAACAGCACCTCACCGCGGCTGCTGCCGACTACGAGAAACTGCTCACGCGTCACGACAGCGACGACGGCGCATCGAACCGCGTGCTCGGCAACCTCGCCGAGACCTACATGATGCTCGGCCGCATGGAGGAGTCGCTCGAGACGTATCGCGAAGCGCTGCGCGCCGGTGGCGACACCTCGACCTGGTACGGCTACGCCGTCGCGCTCGATCGCGACGAGTCGTCGCGGCAGGCGCTCGAGATCATCCAATGGCTCGGCCGCGACGAACGCGACCGCTTCTTCATGCAAGTCGAGCACGGCAGCAACACGTTCTTCGTGCCCGAAGGCGAGAAGTACTACTACTTCGCGCTGTCCGACGAGGCGTTCGGTCTCGACGAGGAAGCGATCAGCAACTGGCAGAAGTTCATCCGGTCAGGCGCGCACAAGGAATTCCAGCCGCGCGCGAAGTCGCACCTCGACGCGTTGCTCACGAAGAAGAAGCGCAAAGTGATGCCGATCGAGCCGCCGTGGCCGGAGCTGTTCCGATGAGGCTCGCGCTGATCGCGCTCTGCGTGATCGGATCTCTTCAACCGGCGTACGCACAATCGAAGAAGTACCCGCCGGTCGCGCCCGACAAAGAGCTCGAAGAAGAGAAGCGCTCCGACCTCTGGGAATCGACGCTGCATCCCGACACGCGCCCGTACAAGGATCTCATCCGCGACGCGAAGCGCCTGATCGAGCACAACACGCCCGCCGACACCAAAGCCGCGATCGAGAAGCTCGACGCCGCGATCAAGCGCCTGCCCAAAGAGCCCGAGGCCTACCTGATGCGCGGCCAGCTCTACTACGCACAACGCGACTGGGCGAAGTGCGCCGACGATCTCGGCCGCGCCGAAGACTACGGCAAGGTCGACGACCTCACCGCGCGCACCAAAGCTCGCGTCGAGCTCGGCAATTGCCAGGCGCGCGCCGGCCGCTTCACCGACGCCGAGAACACGTTTGTCCGTGCCTCCGCCTCCGCGCAAACCCAACGCAGCGAGCTCTGGATGCGACTTGGCGAAGTGCGCATCGCACTCGGCAAGCTCGACGAAGCGATCGACGCGCTCACCGCCGCCCTCGATGCCGACTCGTCGAACGCGCTCACCCGCTGGCTGCTTGCCGCCGCCTACGATCGCGCTCGCCGCCCGAGCGAAGCGGTCGAACACGCGCAAACCGCCGCGCGCTACGACGCGTCGCGCACGCAAATCGAGATGCCGACCCTGCCATTCCTCGCGCCCGCCGAAGCCGACTACCTCAACGGCCTCGCCTACCGCTACGCGTTGCCCAAACCCGAATACGCGCTCATCTACTTCCGCCGCTACGTCAAGCTCGTCCCCTCCAGCCCATGGAAGCGTCGCGCCGACGAGCACGTGCGTGAGCTTGCCGGCATCAAGTGGCCCGCCAAAGAGTCGACCGCGATCAGCACGACCACAGTATCCGTCGACGAAATCAAGAAGCAGCTCGAGCGGCCGGTCGCCGCCATGCGGCAATGCCTCGCGAAGGCTCCGCTCGCCGCGTTTTCGGTCAACGTGATGAAGGCAGGCCCGCGCACCTCGGAGGCCGTGCGCGATCGGCCGATCTATCGCCTGCCGCCGCCACCGATGAATCCAATCAGGCAACAGCTCGACCTCGCTGGATCACCACAAGAGGAGCTCGACGCCGCGAAGCGCTGCCTCGAGCAACACGTCGCGAAGCTCAAGCTGCCCGCGCCGAAAGAGCGCGACACGTACTACACGCTCACGTTCGTCGTCGTCAGCCCTTAGTGCCGAGATCGATCGCCGCTCTGTGCTCGGTGATGAAAGCGAACAGCACGCCGGCGATGTCCTCGTCCAGCGCGTAGTAGCGGTCGTCGCAGCTCGCGAGGGCGACAGTCCGGCCGGCATCTAACAGAGCATTCGCGGCGACCGCCTCGCGTACAAGCGCGGCGGTACGCGGGCAGCCGATGCGCTCGAATGACTCGACGAGTGCGTCGGTGATCCGCGGCGCGATGTTCACGAACAGCTGGTCGAAACCACCGTTGTTGACTTCGCGCTCGCATGCCTCGATCGCGATGATGATCTGCTCCTCGCGTGTGAGGCCCGTAAACCCCACGCGCTCGGCCTTCGCGAGCAGCGCCCATTCAAATGCGAGCACGAGCGAATCCGTGCGATATCGCCCCGCGAGCGCGATCAGCTCGTCCGTGGATTGCCCGGCGTAAGGTTCGAGGAACGGCAGCATGTTGGTCGCGTCGCGTAAGCGGCCGCTTCTACCGCGAGGAAACGCTTCTTGTCGAGGAAGGAGGCCTCTCCTGAGGCGTTCCTCCACGGGACGACGAAGGTTGCAAAGCACGTGATAGACACCGGACTCATCCATCCCGGGATGTTGCGCCGCGATCTCCATCGCGCGTCGCCATAGCGCCTCGTGCTCGATGGCCCAGGCTAATTCTTCCGGCGTCATCTCCGGCACATCGAGATCATACCTCAGCCCTTGAGAAACGCGACGGTGACGCCGTCGCCGCCCTCGTTCTGCTCGCCGGCGCGGAACTTGTCGATCGCCTTGTGACTGCCGAGGTGCGTGCGCACCGCTTGGCGCAGTGCGCCGGTACCGTGACCGTGCACGATGAACACGGTGTCGCGGCTCGCCATCAGCGACTCGTCGAGGAATCGGTCGACGTTCGACACGGCCTCGTCGACGCGTTGGCCGCGCACGTCGATCGTCGAATCGATCGTGCGCGCGGTGGCGCGGCCACCGGCAGGGACGCCATCCACGAGCACGACGGATGGGCCTTGCGGCTTGTCGTTCGCGGCGTCCTCGACGGCACGCTCGCGCTCGGCGCGGCGCGCCGAGCGGTGCGAATCGATGAGCACGTCCGCGATCGGCACCGTTGCGCGCATCTGCCCGAGGCGAACTTCGACCTTGCCGTCCCAAGCCGGCGCCGCGACTTCGCAGCGACCGAGCGACGGCACGATCACCGGCGTGCCCGGCACGAGCGACTCGGGCGTGGCGGGTGTGCCGGGCGGCAGCTTGCGCTTCGGCTCGTGCTGCGCGACGGCGGCACCGGGCGCGACGAGCTTGCGGGTCGCGGCGCGCACGTCGTCGGGCGTCGCGGCCGCTGCTTTGGCGCGGACCTCTTGGCGCACGTCATCGATCTCGCGGCGCGCGGCGCGCAGTGCGGAGAGCGCTTCGCCGTGTGCGGCGCGAGTCTGCTTTTCGTAACGCGCGAGCGTGCGGTCGCGATGCGTGCGCAGCGCGTTGCGCTCGGCCTCGGCGGCTTCGAGCTCGGCGAGTAGCGCCGCGCGCTCCTCCTCGATGCGACGGCGTTGATCGGCGACCGATGCGAGCAGCTCTTCGACGCGCGTGCCCGCGGAGCCGAGCAGCTCGCGCGCGCGCTCGACGACGGGATTCGCGATGCCCATGCGCTTGGCGACCGCCAGTGCGCCCGAGGAGCCCGGCGAGCCAAGGTGGAGCTTGAACGTGGGCTCGAGCCGATCGAAGTCGAAGCCGACCGATGCGTTCGCGAACCGCGGATCGGCGGCGCCGAGCGCTTTGAGCCGCTCGTAGTGGGTGGTGACGAGGCAAGTCACTCCCCTGGCGGCGAGTGCTTCGAGCACCGCTTGGGCGAGCGCCGCGCCTTGATCGGGGTCGGTGCCGACCGCGATCTCGTCGATGAGGACGAGCGTACCGCTGCCTGCCGTGGCGAGCAGCTGGCGCAGATTGACCATGTGCCCGGAGAACGTCGACAGATCCTTCTCGAGGTTTTGCGCGTCGCCGATGTCGGTGACGACGTCGGTGAACCAACCGATCGCGCTGCCGCTCTCCACGGTGAGGTGAAGACCAGCGCGCGCCATCAGCGCGGCGAGCCCGACGGTCTTGAGCGCGACGGTCTTGCCGCCTGCGTTCGGACCGGAGACGAGCAACGTGGCGCCGGCCGCGACCGTGACGTCGTTTGCGACGCAGCGGCGTTCGGCGAGCAGCATCAGCGGATGGCGCGCGTGGAGCAGGGCGATGCGCGGCGTGTCATCGATGATCGGCTCGGCGGACACGGTGTCGTCGGCCATGCGCGCCGCGGCCGCGACCACGTCGAGCGTTTCGGCAACGGCCGTCGACTCGGCGAACGCGTCGGCTTCCTCCGCGACCCAGCTGGAAAACTCGGCGAGGATGCGGCGCTCTTCGTCGGCGACCTCGGCCTCGGCGAGCTTCATCCGGTTGTTGAGATCGACGATCTCCTCGGGCTCGATGAATAGTGTCGCCGCGCTCTGCGACGTGCCGTGCACGATGCCGCGCACGAAGCCTTTGCCGTCGGTGCGCACCGGCAGCACGTAGCGGTCTTCGCGCTGCGTGTAGTACTGATCTTGCAGGTACGGCGCGAACCGCTCGTCGCTGAGCATGCTGTCCATGCGCTTCTCGAGCGTCGCCTTGAGCGATGCGAGCGCGCGGCGCAGCGGACCCAACGCATCGGACGCATGATCGACGAGCTTGCCGTCGGCATCGAACGCCTCGAGGATCGGATGGAACACGTGGCCGAGGTCGGCGATCGCCGTACCGCGAGCTGCGAGGCGCGGCGCGCTATCGGCGTGCTCGCGCAAGTGGATGCGCAGCCGCGCGAGTGACTTGCCGGTGGTCGCTACGGCGACGAGCTCGGGCGCGTCGAGCGCGGCGGCCTTACGCACGCGCGCGATCGCATCGGCGATGTCGGAGATGCCGCCGAGCGGCAGCGCTGCGTCTTGCGCCGCGAGGTCGCGCGCTTCGCTGATCTCTTTGGTGCGTTCCCGCGCGGCATCGGCAGCGTCGAACAGCGCGTTCGCGCGCACGACCGCCTCGCCACGCTTGGTCGCGCAGCGCTTCGCCCAGTGGTCGACGAGCGTCGGCCAACCGAGGTCCTCTAGAGTCTTGGGCGCCACCACAGCGCGCCATGTTTACGATGCCGCGGGGGTCCTGGCGAGCGACTAGGCAGGAATCAGGTCCGCCAGGCTTGGCACGACGCGGTTGCGCCCGCCGCGCTTCGCCGCGTAGAGGTTCTCGTCAGCGCGTTTGATCAAGCCGGTCGGATCGACGCCGGCTTCTCGATGCAGCGTCGTCACGCCGAGGCTGATCGTGAACGGAATGTTCGTGCCGTCGAACGCGCACGGCTTCTCTTCTACGAGCGTGCGCAGGTGCTCTGCGAACACGATGCCGCCCGGCAGCGCCGTCGATGGCAGCACGCACGCGAACTCTTCACCGCCGTAGCGCGCGAATAGATCCTCTCGACGAATCCGCGGGCGAATCCGCTGCGACAGATCTTTGAGCACGGCATCACCCGCGAGGTGACCGTGCGTGTCGTTCACCTTCTTGAAGTGATCGACGTCGAACATGACGAGCGTGAGCGGATGACCGTGCCGACTTGCAACCGCGATCTCGCGCTCGAGGAACTCCATGAAGAAGCGCTTGTTGTGGATCCCCGTCATGCCATCTTGGATGGCCATGTTGTGAATCGCTTCGTGATACGCGCTCTCGATGTTCGAGCCCGACAGGAACTTGTAGATCGCGTCGCCGAACCGAACCTGATCGCTGTCGGCGAGCTGCTGGCTGCGAATGCGCACTTCGTTGACGAAGGTGCCGTTCGTCGAGTTGAGATCCTCGACCCACCAGTCGCCGTCGTCGTCGAGGAACACCCGCGCGTGCTGGCGCGATACCGAGCTGCGGCTGACGACGAAGCCGGCTTCCGTATCGCGACCGACGATGTACTCTTTGTTGACGAGCGGAATGCGCCGGCCGATGTCGGGCCCCGGCGGATGGAGATTGACGAGGCAGGCTTCGCCTATCGGTCCCGACTTCTTTTCGGGCGGACCGAGCGGACGCTGCAGAATCAGCGTCCCGCCATCTCGATAATCGTCTGTCACTCCTCGTTCTTATATATCGCGGCTTTCAGCCTGTTATCCACTGCGGCCGGCCACGACCTCGAAGGACCTAGCGCCTCCTTTCACTACGGGTGCAATTGTCCCGAGAAGCGCATGATCCAGCGCGGCGAGCGCTGACTGTCGGCGGTCGCTCGGCAACAGATCGACAAGTCGATCGCTGGCTCCACGCGCCACACCCATCGCGATCGTGGCGAGGACGAGGTGACCAGCGGCGACGGCATGGATGACCGCTGCTGCTGCTTCGGTCGAATCGATCGCTCCGACGACAATCGCATCGACGCCTTCCTGCATCGCGGCTTGCACGCCGGCTGCGAGGCTCGGCACGTGGACCCTCAGCGCGCGCTGACTGACCCACGGGCTGGTCACGTGCATGATCTCGATTGGATCTTCGAACGTCACGACGCGCTTGCGCTGCTCGCCGAGCGTGCGCACGAGGGCGGACAGCGTCGTGGTCTTGCCGCTTCCCGAGGGACCCGCAACCAGCACGAGGCCTCGCCCGTCGAGCCAGGCGGCGACCTCGCGCGCGATCCCGAGCCGCTC
>DATDCH010000752.1:0-15124 GCA_036524455.1 Kofleriaceae bacterium
GACGTCACGGAATGGCTTCGTGTCGCCTTCGACGACCGTATAGTTCGTGCGCGTGGTTTCAGTGGCTCCGACACGCGTCTCCTGCACGCGCGTCTCCTTCGGGGTGTCGCGGTCGCGGAACGTCTGCCACATCACGCCGACCGGAAACACGATGCTCGCGTTCGTCACCGGACGACCGACGACGATGTCATGCAAACGCGTCAACGCGTCGGGAGTTGACATCGCGACGTCGGCGAGCGCCGCCATCATCTTGAACACCGGCTCCGTCTGGTCGAGCGCCGATTCGACGTCGTGGCGCACCGCCGCGGCTTGCGCGGTGAGCTGATGGCGCGCCATGTTCTCTGCGGTGTCTCGCGTGGCGCGCCGGCCGAGCAGGAGCACGGTGACGCCGGCTGCGATCACGAGCGCGGGCAGAATTACCAGCACGGCCGCGGGAGACGCGAACAGCCGCGCGACGCGCGCCGCGCCCGGTGGCCGATCGCCGCTGGTCAGCGCGGGCTGTGCCTGTGCAGCCTGTGCAGCTCGTGCAGCCTGCGGCGCGTCACCCACGCACGAATCGTATCACTCCGCGCGCATGGGCCAGACCTGCCACGCCACCCCACCTTCGGCATCGCGCACGACGACCACCAATTCGCCGACGTGGCGGTCTTCCGGGAGCACGCGCACGAACGACGTCGCGACATCGTCTTGAAACAGCGCGCCCACCGAGGTGAGCCAGTTGACACGCATGCCTTGCGCATCGACCGACAGGTAGATGTCGCGGTCGATCGGCACGACGACCTCGTCGCCCGCCGGCACGCCGTCGATCGCGATCGGAGGCACGACCGGGTTCTGCGACGGCTCACCGAGCCACACCGTCTTCTTCACGCGCACCGGATCGGGTGACGTGCGATTCGTCGAGCGCGCGAACGTGAGCACCACGTCGACGGGAACCGGCGCATCTTCGGGCAGGCCGAGCGCGGGCCGTGCGGTCGCGAGCATCTGCGCATCCGGTGCGGTCAGCGTCCACGCGCCGTCATGCTGTACGAGCGTGGCGCCCATGCCCGACGAGCCGAGCTCCGCGCTCAGCGGATCCTCGACAGAAACCCCGCGGCCTTTGTGTGCGACGAGCGCGTCGATCACCGTCGCTTCACCGGCGCGCAGTCGCGGTGGCGTCGCTCGTGCAGCGATCACGTGATCGTGATCGAGCTGCCAGCGCGCATCGATCGGATCGATGCAACCGACCAGGACCAGTAAGCAGAGCGCGGATCTCAAAATTCACCTCGCAGGCCGGCGGTGGGAAGGATCGGCAGCATGCGGAATGCCGCGCGTTGCGTGTAGTCGAAGCCGTAGAAGTAGCCGACGACGGTGTCGTTCAAGTAGACGTTCTGGACGTCGAGGAATTGGGTGATCTTGATCGGTCCCCACCACGACGTGCGGTCGATCCGGATGTCGAGCTGGTGATGCATCGGCGCGCGCTCGGAGTTCACCGCGCCGTAAACCGGGTAGTAGAGGTTCGCGTCGCTGTCGTAGGTCGCCTCGACGACGGGCGTCGTCGGCAGCCCCGAGTGCGCGCGGAACCGAGCGCCGAACATCCAGCGACCACGCCGGTAGCTGCCCGCGGCGTTCATGCTGTGCGGTTGGTCGTAGTCGAACAAGCGCGACGTGTCACCCGGCAAATCGACGCGCGTCGAGCGCGAGTACGAGTACGTCAGCCAGCCGAACCACCGCCCGCGCGACAGCGTGCCGAGCAGCTCGCCGCCGTACGTACCGCCGCGACCTTCGTTGCCGAGCTCGCCGGTCATCGTGTCGCGTGTGATCAGATCCTTGCGCTGCGTGTAATAGACCGAGCCTTGCAGCCGCACGCCCTCGAGGGGCTCGTACAACAGGCCGGTCATCACCTGATTCGAGCGCTCGGGCTTCAGCGCCGGGTTCAGCAGCTCGGTCTGGTGCTCGGCGGGCCGGCTGTACCCGCCGCCGGAGAGCCGCGCGACGAGCTTTGGCTTGATCTTGAACTGCAGCTCGCCACGCGGTTGCACCGCGACCTCGTCCGCACGGGTGAACATGTCGACGCGCGTGCCGAGCGAGAACTTCACGCGCTCGTCGAGCGCCGCCGTGAGCGATGTCCATGCGGCGAAGTTGCCGGTGTCGACGGTACCGGTGTAGCGCTCGGTGACGTCCATCGGATCGTCGCTCCCCGGCGGTTCGCCTTCGCGGCGTTCTCTCGGCACCGCGATGTCGAGCTTGTGCCGCGTCGAGACGGCTTCGATACCGCTGCGCCACGACAGATCGCGAAGCCCGTTCCACTGATCGGCGCTGCGAGCAACCTCGGCGCGCGTCGTGAGTGCGGGCGATTGCACGTCCATGCGCTGATAGACGCCGCGCTCGAACGTTTGCTGCGTCGCGATGCCGGAGACCGCGAGCTTCGCGGTCGTCGGGCCATCGTGATAGTGCGCCGACGCGGTGAGACGCAGGAACCGACCCGCGTTGAGGAAGCGCTTGTCGGCATTCTTGTCGCGACTCGCGTAGACCTCCATCTCGTCGTCGGAACCGAGGCTCGAGAGCCGCAGCGTCCACTTCTGCGAGAGCGCGTAGTCGATACGCAGCTGACCGTCGTAGTAACGCGGCACCGTGGTGAGCGCGAGGTCGACGTCGTCGGGGATCATGTACGGCAGCAGCAGATCGATCGCCGACCGCCGAAACGCGATCATGTACTTGCCGCGGTTAAACGTGCCCTGCGCGAGCAGGCCGAGCTCGCCGGCCGACGTCTCGAACTGCTGGCCGCGCTTCTCGTCGCCTGCGCGCGTCGTCAACGACACGATGCCGCTCGTCGCGCGCCCGAAGCCGACGTCGAAGCCGCCGGGCACGTATTCGAGCGATTCGATCGCGTCGCTCGGCACCACCGAACGGAAGCCGACGTAGTGGTAGAGCATCGGCACTTCGAAGTCGTCGATCAGGATCTTCGAGTCCTGCGGCGAGCTGCCGCGGATCACGACGCCCGACGAGCCGAGCGGCAACGGATAGCTCGCGACACCGGGCATCGCCGACAGCGTCTGCATCACGTCGTTGCGCGCGCCCGGCATGCGTTGCAACGTCTCGCGATCGAGCGTTGTCGAACCTTGCGCCTGCGGCGCTCGCTCGCCCTTGACCTCGATCGTCTCGCTGACTTGCTCCTCGGCGAGCAGCACGATGTCGTCGGCACCTGCCGCGGCCGTGCCGAGGCCCGCACCGAAGCCGTCCTTCATCACGATCAGCGAAGCGCCGGGCTCGACGCTCGCGAGCGAGTAACGACCTAGCGCATCAGTGGTCGCGCTCTTCGTCGCGCCCTCGACCGTGACCGTTGCGCCGCGCACCGGTTTGCCCCGCGCGTCGATCACGCGGCCGGCAATCGCCTGGGGATCCGCGCTGGCCACCCCCGGTAGCTGTGCCGCGAGCAATATGACGACTCCCCAGCGTCGCAAGCGGGCTACTTTGACTCGCCATTCGGTTAGGACAAGTGTGAAATTGCTGCGAAAAATTCTCTGAAAAATTTTCGGTCACGAAACGGTCGCTCGCCGGCACACGAGAGCATGTACGCACGCTTCGTTTGCTTGGCAGCACTGCTGTCGACTACCTCCGCCTACGCCGATAACGCCCAGACCCAGGTCCGTGCCGCGCTGACCTCCGGCGGCGACGCGGCGCGCCTGACCATCGTGACCGGCGGCAAGCAGGCGGGCGTCAAGCTCGCCGTCAAAGACAAGTCCATCGAGCTCTACAACGGTGACGCGGTCGCGACGCTCGAAGCCGGGCATGGCCGCGTGCTCGTCGCCGTTTCGGTCGACGCGAAGAAACAGCCGTTTCAGATCCTCACGATCGCCGATGGCAAAGTGGGCAAGCCGATCGGTCTCTCGCGCCCCAACAAGCGCAGCGATTTTCCGTTCGCGATCGCGGCGACCGCGACGCCGGATGGCTTCACGGTGTTCTTCCAAGAGGTCGAGCCTGACAATGCGAACGAAGCGCACACGTATATGGTCGAGCTCGACAAGACCGGTGCGGTGACCGAAGAGGCGCGCGAGATCCAAGTGCCGTGGTGGCTCGCCGCTGCGGCGTGGAACGGCAAGGGCTATCACCTCGGCCTGTTCTACGCAGGCGAGGCGAACGGCACGCGGCTGTCGATGGTGTCGCTCACGAAGGAAGGCTCGCCCGAGCAACATCCCGATTGGGCAACGCAACCGGGAATGCTCTCCGAGGTGCACCTCGTCTCCGCCGGCGGATCGATCCGCGCGATCTATCGCGGCACCGGCAATCGCATGTACCAGACCGACGTGACGAAGATCGGCCAGTGGGGACAGGTGTCGGCCAAGACAAAGGACCTCGGCGCGCTCGGTAAGGATCAGGCGATCGCGATCACCGCAAAGGGTGCGGTGACGAAGATCAAAGCCAAGTGATCGGCGCGGAGGATCACAGCGGCGTGATCGGCGCGTGAAGATCGCGTGAACGTACTCTTCCGGTGCGCGGGATCCGCGACGCTCGCCTCGTGCTGAGGCTCGTGCCGCTGGTGTTGCTATCGATGGCATGCGCGCAGCCAAGGCTCGCGCGACGCGACGTCGGTACGTCACGTGCGACGCAACAGGACGTGTTCGAGACCGGCTATCACCACGAAGCGATCTTGTATCCGTACCAGCACGTCCTCGACGAGGCCACGTTGCTCTCGGTACCGCCCTCCGTCGCTTGCATCGCGCTCACGCTGCGTGACGTCTACGACAACCCACTCGCCGATTTCGACCCAATCATCGTGATCGATGGCGAGCGGCTCCGGCCCACGATCGCGGGCGGGCTGGCCGAACGCGGGGCGTGCATGGCCGACGTCTGCATGACCACGCGGCGCGCTCGACTCTGCGCGGCGGTACCACCGACGTTGCGCGGAGATCGAATCGAGCTTCGCATGGTGCATCCGTACCTCGTCTATCGCTCGGATGTCACGGGGCGACGCACCCGCTACGAGCTGGTGTTCACGTGGTGGCTCGCCGATTGACCCATCGCAGGGATCAGAGCAAGCGCGCTCCGCACAGCTTGAAGGTATCGTAGATCGCGAGGCCGGGATCTTGCGCGCCTGTCTCGTATGACCCGGCCGCGAGCATGATCTCGAGGTTGTCGAACCTGTGCACCGCAGACGAGGACCGCTGTACGAACCACTCATCGTCGGTGGTCGCGCGCGTCGAGAACACGACGTTCTCACCCTCGTTCGAGATGCGCCAGAACCGGTGGTTTATCGCGTCGTACAGCCGAGTCTGCCCCTGGTCGGCGCTATTCACGCGGACCCGGAACGCGAGCTCTCCGTCGCCGTACCGGATCGTGTAGTTGTTTCCGTCGTCGCCGGTCTTGCGCAGCCGGATGTAGTTCTCGATGTTGCCGCTCCGATTCACGACCTGCGGCACCTCGACTTCGATGCTGCCGCCGACCATGTCGAAGGCCCGCGTGTAGAGCACGCTGGCCTCTCCGGGCATCGCGAGCACTGGTAGGCCCAGCTTCAGCTCATCGTCCTGCGTGATCGTGAACATCGCGCCACCGGAGTGCTCGGACCACGTGGTCGCAAGCTGCATGCCAGTGAAGTCATCGGTGATGCTGCACGGCGGCGGCGGCGCGTCGGGCGGCCGCGGCGGAACCCGATCGACGCTCCACACGACATCGCAGCCGGCGAGTAGCCCCGCGATCACGATCGGGCGCAGCACCTGACCAGTATCGCTCTATTCAGCGCGGATCGGCCAGACGCGCCACGACACTCCGCCACGCTCATCGCGCAGCACGACCGCGAGCTCGCCGTCCTGGGGCGTCTCCGGAGGTACGAGGAGGTACGCCGAGTGCAGATCGAAGTCATGCATCTCGCCGCACGACGTTAGCCAGTTGACGATGTCGACGCGATCGTCGGCCTCGACGAACAGCGGGATCTTGCCTTCGTTGGGGACGATGAGCTCGGAGCCGTGATCGCCAGGTGCGTCGCCGTTGACCAGCATGCCGACGAGCTCTGGATTGCTCGCGGTCTCGCCGAGCCACACGGTCTTCGTGGCAGCGAACGTGCGGCCGTCGACGGCGGCGACCTCGTATGGCCATGTCACCGCGACGCCGATCTGGAGCGGCACCGGTGCGCCTGGCTCGAGCTCGAGCTCGACGCGCGCTGCTGCGAGGCGTTCTTCACTCGGTGCGGTGACGATCCACTGCCCGCCGTCGGGTGCGAGCGTGTCCATCAGGCTCATCGGCGACACGACCTGCGCGAGATCAGGACCGCGCTGCGCGACCGGCATCATTTCGTAGCCGAGCAGCAGATCGATCGTCGACTGCTCGCCGGGCAGGATGCGCGGCGGTGTCGCGCGGACCGCGATGATGCGATCGTGCTGGAGCTCCCAGGGCTCGTCGAGGTCGCTGTTGCAGCCGACGAGGAGCGCGACGAGTAGCAGCCACCTCACAGTACACCTCGCAGGCCGAGCGACGGAATGATCGGCAGCGACGTGAACGCAGTGCGCTGCGTGAAGTCGTAGCCGTAGAAATACGTCACGATGCTCTGGTTCATGTAGACGTTCTGCACGTCGACGAAGAACGTAAGCGCGGTCGGCCCCCATTTCCACGAGTAGTCGACGCGCAGGTCGAGCTGATGGTGGAGCGGCGCGCGCTCGGAGTTCGGTTCGCCGTAGAGCGGAATGTAGAAGTTACGATCGCTGTCGAAGATCGATCCGATCGCCGGCGTGTACGGCAGGCCCGAGTAGAGCTGGAACCGGCCGCCGAGTTGCCAGCGCTGGTTCGGCTTCCAGCTCGCCGCGGCGTTCATGCTGTGCGGTTGATCGAACGTGAACAGCCGGCGCTCCTCGCCCGGGCGATCGACCCGCGTCGAGTGCGAGTACGAATACGACAGCCATGTGAACCAAGGCCCGCCCTTGTACGTCGCGAGCAGCTCGGCTCCGACGGTCGTGCCGCGGCCGCCGTTGCCGAGCTCGGCACCCATCTCGCGGGTGATGAGGTTCGTGCGGTCGGTGTAATACGTCGACGCCTGCACCCGCGCACCCTGTGTCGGTTCCCATTGCACGCCGACGATCGTCTGCGTCGAGCGCTCCGACTCGATGTTCGTGTACAGGTTCTCCGACTGAAACTCCGGAGGCCTGAGGAACGCGCCCGACGAGAGCCGCGCGGTCCACTCCGGCGTGATCTTCACTTTGATCTCGCCACGTGGCTGCGGCGTGATTTCGCCGGGCCGCGCGAACGCATCGGCGCGCATGCCGAGCGTGACGCGAATCCGCGGGTCCATGTTCGCGGCCACTGCGGTCCACGCAGCGAAGTCGGGGATCCAGAACGAGCCCTTGAAGCTCTGCGAGGTATCGCGTGGGTCGTAGCCCATGAACTGTTCGCCCTCGCGCATCTCGAGCGGTAGCGCGGACTCGATCGTGGTGCGGCCGATCTGCATCTCGGCACCGCCGCGCCACTCGACGTTCGACAGGCCGAGCGCCTTGGCGTAGGTGCGCGTGACTTCCGCGCGGGGCGTGATCGTCGGCTGCCGCACGTTGATGCGCTGGTACGCGCCTGCCTCGAACACGAACTCCGGCAGCAGCGTTGACAGCGCGAGCTTCGCGGTCCACGGACCGTCGTGATAACGAGCGCTGCCGGTGAGCCGCAGGAAGCTCGTGCGGTTGTAGAACCGTTTGGTCTCCGAGTCGGTGTCCTTCGTCGCGTAGAGCTCGAACCGATCGATCGTGCCGACGCTCGACAGGGTGAGTGCCCACTTCGACGACAGCTGGTGGTCGATGCGGAACTGCTCGTCCCAGTAGCTCGGCACCGTCGTCAGCGACAGGTCAACGCTCTCGGGAATGATCGACGGCAGCACGAAGTCGATCGTCGAGCGGCGCAGGCCGAACATGTAACGCGTCTTCGCGCCGATCCTGCCCTGTGCGAGCAGACCGCCGTCGATCATCGAGACCTCGGCTTGCGTGGTGCGCTCTTCGCTGCCGGGGCGGGTGACGAGCGACACGATGCCGCTCGACGCGCGACCGTACGACACGTCGAAGCCGCCGGGGATGAAGTCGAGCGTCTCGATCGCTTCCGCCGGCAACACCGCGCGAAACCCGATGTTGTGGAACAGGACCGGAATCTCGAAGTCGTCGACGAGTACTTTCGAATCTTGCGGCGAGCTGCCGCGAATCACGACGCCCGAGTAACCGAGCGGGATCTGGAGATTGACGACGCCGGGCATCACCGTCAGCGCACGCACGATGTCGCCGCCGGTACCGGGCACGCGCTGCAGCTCCTGGCGATCGAGCTTCGCTGCACCGGGCGCGGCCGGCGGTGCCTCGCCGCTGACTTCGATCGTCTCCGACGTCTGCGCGCTGGTCAGCAGCACGATGTCGTCGAGCGTCGCGCCATCGACGGTGGCGATACTGACCTCGTAGTTGCTCGCTTCGATCACGATCGTCGCGCCGATCGGCGCCGACATCCGAAACCAGCCGTCCTTGCCGGTCGTCACGTACGCGCTGTCGCCCTCGATGCCGACCCGCGCATCGCGGACCGGTCGACCGAGCGAATTGATCACGCGGCCGCGGACGGTGATCCGCTTGTCGAGTGTGTGGACGGGAGCAGGCGGATCGGCTGGCTGCTCGGGAGCTGGCTCGGGCTGCGCGACCGCGACCCCGCTGAGGCAAACGATGGCAAGTACTAAGCGAACCCGCACGAGACCTCGCTGTGACAGCAATGAATATGCCGGGACATCGACATGGTTCGACACCAGCTTAGAACGATCGACCGCAAGCTGATCCGACAGGTGCAGTGAATTCCGACGTAGCGATGCGCATCCGCAGTGTTGGGTCCCCGCTGCGGTGGCCGGCGTTCAATGGCGCACCCGCAGAATCCGCGATTTGAACCCTGCGACAACCGCGACAGGTGTTGCGGCTATTCCTGGGTTACCGGCAGAGCTCGAAGTCGTCGAATATCGACACGCCGTCGGGCACGCTGCCCGAGTAGATGCCCGCCCCGACCCCGGGGAACAGCGCGACCACTGCAACCGACGTCGGGATCGAGTGATGCTCGATCCAGCTCACAGCATCTGGGCTCGTGAAGAACGCGACCGCGTTGCGTGCCGGGATATGTTGGAAGCGCCAGTACGCGTGCAGCATGGGATCGTACGGAATCGTCTTGTTCTGCTCGATCATGTCGTCGCGGTAGAGGTACATCCGCAACATTCCGTTGCTGTAGCTGAACTCGTAGTAGTCCATCGCTTCATTTTCGAGGTCGAAGAACGTCTCGGCGTTACCGGCGCCGATCACTTGATCGACACGCACGCTGATCGTGGCACCGGTCAGGTCGTAGGCGCTGGTCGTGAACGCGTAGCCGAACTCTGCCGCCGTGGGCGCAATCTTGATAGCGAGCTTGTCGCTCTCGACGACGACCTCGCTGCGGGGTGGCATGTGCTCACGGTTCCACAGCTCGCTGAAACCGATCATACCGCGCGAGAAGGTGTCGAGCGTGCAGCCGGGCCGCGCGTCCGGCGCGCCGGTGATGCTCGCGTCGATCCCTTCGTCGTCATCCGGGCGATCGACGAGGTCGGCGAGACCGAACAGCCGATCACAACCGGCGAGCAGGAGCAGCGATAACAACAACCGCATGACCTCATCGTAGCGACGAGCATGCTCGACGAAGAGATGGGAGTTTTACGTCCGGGTTGTCAACCGCACGCGGCAGCGTCGGCGCCGATTCGAACGGCGACAGCGCGCCTACTGCGGTATTCAAAGCACGAGAAACCCAAGTCAAAGCGGGCAGTATTCGAAGTTGTCGAAGCGCGCGTCGGTGCTTGCGGCGACGCCACCGGGGTGTGCGCCGCCTCCAATCCCGATCCTCATCGAGCTCAGCCCGACCACCTCAGGCATTGAATTTCGCATCACCCAATCGCGCCCGTTCCCGCTCGTCCAAAACTCGACCATTCCGGTTCCGGTCGCGAACCGCCAGTACCGATGCGCGACCGGGTCGTACGCGATCGTTTGGTTGTACGAGACGTCGGGGACCGAATACACGTTCATCGTCAGCGCCACGTTGGTGCCGCGGAAGATGTAGTAGTGGCCGCCGTCGAGCTCGACCCAAAAGATCGCCTCGCCGTTGGCTTGATCGAGCACCTCCACCGCCTCGACGCTGGCCGTCGCTTGCGTCATGTTGAGGCGTTGGATCGAGGACACCCAGGCTCCGCCTTGCCGAGCCGCGGGCAGCTGCGATACGAGTTGGTTCGCCTCGATGGTCACGTCGAAACCTGGGTCGATGTTTCGATCCCAGTTCGCGACTAGATCGGTGACCGTGCCGGTGAACGGATCGAGTGTGCAACCGGGGCGCGCGTCGACCGGGATTTCGGCATCGGGCTCCCCATCGCTGTCACCATCGGCAGGCTTGTAGATGTGCGTGAGTCCGAATACGCCGTCGCATCCCGATGCGACGACGAGCAGTGCCAGACCCAACCGCACATCCCATCATAGCCTGACTCCGAAACGCGAAGAGCCGACCTCGCGGCCGGCTCTCGCATCGATCAGCTAGCGATCAGTGGTCGAAGTCGTGGCCGTGACCCTCGTGGCCACCGCCCTTCTCTTCCTTCTTCGGCTTCTCGGCGATCAGCGTCTCCGTGGTGAGCATGAGGCCCGCCACCGACGACGCGTTCTGCAGTGCGGTACGGACGACCTTCGTCGGGTCGATCACGCCGGCCTTGACGAGGTCTTCGAACTGAAGCGTCGCGGCGTTGTAGCCGAACGCGCCCTTACCCTCTTTGACCTTCGCGACGATGATCGAGCCGTCGACGCCCGCGTTGCCAGCGATCTGGCGCAGCGGCTCCTCGAGTGCGCGGCGCACGATGTTGACGCCGTAGCGGCGGTCGTCATCGAACGTCAGCTTGTCGAGCGCAGGGATGCAACGCACGAGCGCCACACCGCCGCCGGGGACGATGCCCTCTTCGACAGCCGCGCGAGTCGCGTACATCGCGTCCTCGACGCGCGCCTTCTTCTCCTTCATCTCGACTTCGGTCGCCGCGCCGACGCGGATCACCGCGACGCCGCCGACGAGCTTCGCGAGGCGCTCTTGCAGCTTCTCGCGATCGTAGTCGCTCGTGGTCTCCTCGATCTCGCGGCGGATCTGCTTCACGCGGCCCTCGATGGCATCCTTCTTACCGGCGCCTTCGATGATCGTCGTGTTGTCCTTGTCCACCGTGAGCTTCTTCGCGCGGCCCAGGTCGGTGAGCGCGATGTTCTCGAGCTTGAGACCGAGGTCCTCGGTCACTGCCTCGCCGCCGGTGAGGGCCGCGATGTCCTGCAGCATCGCCTTGCGACGATCGCCGAAGCCCGGCGCCTTGACGGCGCAGACTTGCAGCGTGCCACGCAGCTTGTTGACGACGAGCGTCGCGAGCGCCTCACCATCGACGTCCTCGGCGATGATGACGAGCGGCTTACCCTGCTTCGCCACCTGCTCGAGGATCGGCAGGAGCTCCTTCATGTTCGAGATCTTCTTCTCGTGGATGAGGATGTACGCGTCGGTCATGTTGCAGACCATGCGCTCGCTGTCCGTCACGAAGTACGGCGACAGGTAGCCACGGTCGAACTGCATACCCTCGACGACGTCGAGCTCGCTGGTCAGCGTCTTCGCCTCTTCGACGGTGATGACACCTTCCTTGCCGACCTTCTTCATCGCCTCGGCGATCATCTCGCCGATCTCGGTGTCGCCGTTCGCGCTGATCGTGCCGACCTGCGCGATCTCTTCCTTGCCCTTGGTGGGCGTCGACATCTGCTTGATCTGCTCGACGACCGACGCGACCGCCGCGTCGATACCGCGCTTCATGTCCATCGGGTTGAGGCCCGCGGCCACGAGCTTCGCGCCCTCGTTGTAGATCGATTGCGCGAGCACGGTCGCGGTGGTGGTGCCGTCACCGGCGACGTCGGAGGTCTTCGATGCGACCTCCTTCACCATCTGCGCGCCCATGTTCTGGAACTTGTTTTCGATCTCGATCTCTTTCGCGACCGTGACGCCGTCCTTGGTCACCGTGGGCGAGCCCCACGACTTCTCGATGATGACGTTACGACCGCGCGGGCCGAGGGTAACCTTCACCGCGTTGGCGAGCAGGTTGAGTCCCTTGGCGATCTCGCCGCGGGCGCTCGACGAAAAAATGATTTCTTTGGCAGCCATGTTCAAACCTCTGTGCGTAGCCCCGCGCGCGCAGCGCGAGGATGTTGCCCCCGCGCACGAATGCGCGCGGAGTGTTGATTAGTCGAGAACCGCGAGCAGATCGTCTTCGCGGAGGATCAGGTGCTCTTCACCGTCGATCTTCACTTCGGTGCCGCTGTACTTGCTGAACAGCACCTTGTCGCCGGCCTTCACCTCGAGGGCGATGATCTTGCCGTCCTTGTCGCGCTTACCGGCGCCGACGGCGATGACCTTGGCTTGGATCGGCTTTTCTTTCGCCGAGTCCGGGATGAACAGACCACCCGAGGTCTTGGTCTCCTCATCGAGACGCTTGACCAGAATTCGATCGTGCAGCGGACGGATCTTCATTTCCTCACTCCGTGTAGGGGTTCCTGGCGCCACTAATAGCGACGGGCCGTCGACTTGGCAACCCCCCAGAGCGAGTGCTAACAACTATCTCGTTAGCGCCGTATTTTCGCTAAGGTAGCTCGCACACAAACCGGGATTCCGTGTCACAGTCTCCGTCGTTCCAGCCCCCGCCGGTCGAGAGAATTCCGCAGTCCTCGTTGCCGCCCTGGTTGTTCGGCTCCGAGGTTCCCCACGCGGGGGTCGCGTACGAGCTCGTGCCGCACTCCCAGCCCCAACCGCCGCCGGGCTCGCTGCCGCTCGAGCTCTGGCGAAGCCCGAACCACACGTTGTCGGGAAACACCGGCTGCGAGCGCTGCGCGATGCAGTCTTGCTCGGTTTGGTTGTTGATCGTGACGATGCAGCCCATGCCGTTGTTCGCGCATGCGTTGCGTGCGGTTGCCCAACCGACCTGGCCACTCGTCGACGTGCCGCACAGGTAGTAGCAGCTCGTCGACGCATTACATTTGAACAGCGCGCAACCCGACGGCGCGGGAGGACAGACCTTCGCGTCGACCATCACGTCCGGCGGCGCTACGAACGCATCGATGCTTGCGTCGCTCTGCGTCGCCGTGCCGTCGACGATGTCAGCATCGTCGCTGCTCATCGGCATCGACGGCCAGCCGTACTCGTACGAGCACGCGGTGGTCGCGACGACGAGCACGAGCAATTTCACGTCGAGCATTGTACATCCGGGCGTTGTGGCCCGATCAGCGCATCCGCAGGGCCGGCGGTAACCCATCGCCACCGCACGGATCCGGTCGTCGAGGACGCGAGCTAGAAACTGCCGGCGACGCCGACTTGATTGGCCGCGATGTACGGCTGCGCACGCTCCACTCGCGCTTTGGGTAGTGCCTTGCGCATCAAGTAAATCGATCCGTAGAGACCGATGCCGCCCGCGACGCCGGTGATCAGACCTGCCGTGCACATGCCATCGCGATCGGTCGAACAACCGATCGCGGTGAGCGTGATGCCGGTGGCGAGCGCCATGCCCGAGAACGTCGTGAACACGATCCCGCTCGCGTACATGCCGTTCGACAGTGGCTTCGCGCTCACCATCAGATCGCCTTGCGGCAGATAGCCGACGTCGAGCCGGATCGGATTACGTTCCTGCGAGCGCAGCGCGACGAAATTCAACGGCATCACGCCGAGCGTGCACGGCGTCGCGCATGCGGGCTGCTGATCGATCCACACGTCCCATTTCTGCTCGCCCGTCGATACGAACGTCGCGCGCGTGGGTGCTTTTTGCTGCTGCGGCTGCGCACCTGGCGGCGGCCAAACACCGTTCGGTTCGACCGTGGCCGCTGCGGGCTCCGCCATCGGCTGCGCGACCGCCGCACCGGTCATTGCGCATAGCGCAAACAAGGCTCCGTACTTCATGAGGCTACTCACTTATGTACGGACGGCTCACGACCCCATTTTCTCCGAGAGGCCAGGGCGCCGCAATGTGGTACATCCGCCGACAGGATGGCGCCGCTAACTGACTACGAGAAGTACATCCGCACCGAGGAGCTTCTGAGGCTGCAGAAGTCGCCGGAAGCGTTGACCTGTCACGACGAAATGCAGTTCCAGGTCATTCACCAAGCGCACGAGCTGTACATGAAGCTCATCGAGCACGAGCTGCGCTTCGTGACCACGCTGCTGCAGGCGGACGAGGTCGCGCGCGCGGTCACCACGCTCGAGCGTGTGTCGCGTGTCCAGCGCGTGCTGATGCACTCGATCGACTTGCTCGACACGATGGCCCCCACCGATTACATGCAGATTCGCACCGGGCTCGGTCGTGGCTCGGGGCAAGAGTCGCCGGGCTTTCGCATGATGCTGAAGCTACCGGGCGAAGTGGTGTGGCCAGCGTTCGCGCAGTTCCTCGAGCGCACCGGTGTATCGCTGCGCCAGATCTACGAGAGCCCGCACGATCATCATCAGCTGTTCCAGCTCTGCGAAGGTCTCGTCAACTACGATCAGCTGCTGCAGATGTGGCGCTATCGCCACCTGATGCTCGTCTATCGCATCATCGGTACCGGTACGCCGTCGCTCAAAGGCAAGCACTCCGACTTGCTCGCGCACGGTATGAAGACGCGCTTCTTCCCCGCGCTGTGGGACGTGCGCGATGACGTGTTCGCCGACTGGACCGCCGCGCAAGCCGCGAAGGGTCACGACCCCGGCTATCACGGATGAAACGCGCGGCACTCGTGGTCATGGCGCTCGCGCTGTGCGGCTGTGCGTCGGCGCAGAAGCATCCGGGCATCACGGTCGGCGTCGTCGCCGGCGTGATCGGATTTGGCGCGTGCGGAATCGCGGTCGAGAAGCTCGATACGTGCTCGCTGATCGGCGGCATCGCCGGCCTCGGGCTCGGCGGTATCACCGGTCTCGTTACGCTATTCGCCGACACCGATGCGCACGAGTTGCCGCCGTTCACCGAGGACGAAGAGGAAGGCGAGTACACGCGCGTGCGCACGGACACGCCGCCGCCGCCGGGACTACCGGATGCGGGTGTGGGTGGTGGTCTCGACGCCGGCGCTGCGGCCGTCCCGGTTGACGCGGGCTTCGGGCAGCTCGACGCTGGCCTCTGAGGCGGCCG
>DATDCH010000753.1:0-8363 GCA_036524455.1 Kofleriaceae bacterium
CGTGGGATGCGTCTGCGGGCGCCGAGACGCTGCGGCGTTGGTCCACGGCGGGCGTCGACATGCGAGGAGGTTGGTCCACGACGGGGGGCGATACGCGGAAAGGTTGGTCCGCGGCGGCGGGCGATACGCGGAGAGGTTGGTCCGCACCAGGCGTCGGTACGTTGCGGGGTTGATCCGCCGCGAGTGTCGATACACTCAGACGTTGATCCGCAGCGGGCGTTGATGTGCGGAGCGGTTGATCCGCAGCAGGTGCCGATTGATCCGCGTCGCGCGTCGATGGGCTGACAGCTTGGTCGGCTGCAGCCGTTGATCTGCGAGCGGGCGCATGCTCAGACGACGCCTCGACCGTCGAGGTAGATCGTACGTCGTCGGCGGTCGAGCTAGCTCCGGTCTCCTCGTCGGATGCTGCGGACGTTGGCATCTCCGATTCGTGGGGCGAGTCGAGCGCGCCCGTGACCTCGGGTGCGCGCACGTTCGACACGTTTGTCGCGTCGAGGCTGCGCGTCGCCGCCGCGAACGGCGGTGGTGGTGATGTCTCGATCGTGCGTTCGGGCGGCGTCGTCGAGCGCGTCGCCGCGATCACCGGTGGCAGCGCAGACCGGATTGTTGGCTCAGCGCCTGCCGCCAAGGACTGCATGGTCGTAGAGGAAGCCGGCTCTTCGACCGTCGACTCGAACAGTTCGATCGGTGCAGCGAGAACGGTCACCTCGTCTTCTGGAGGAAGTTCTTCGCGCGAGTCTGTGGGTTCCGCCAGCAGCGGCTCCGTCTCGGCGAGCAGCCGGGGTTCGATTGTGGAGCTTGTCGCCGCGAACGCATCGGGCTCGATCGGCTGTGACGCCGCGTGCAGGTCGGACGGAATCGTCGGCTCTGCGGTTGCGCGGATGTGATCTTGCTCCGTCTGGGGAACCAACGGCACGGGTGTCGATCGTCGGACCGGCCGTAGTGGTTTGAACGCGGCAATCGGTTCGGAGATCCGGTTTCGGGATTCTGGAGTCGTCACCGGTTCCGGTGAGGGTTCTTCGAGCTCGGGCACTGGCGTCGTACTGGCCGAGGACAGGCTTTGCGACGTGATCGTCCGCGCGACGTGCTCGGCAAACGGCACGCCGGCTTCTTGCGCCTGCTCCCACGCTTCGATCCTGTCGGCGAACAGCTCGCGCATGTACCGGCTGATCGCACGAGACGATTGCCACTGCGCATGCGTTCTGACGAAGGTGTCGAGGTCGTACAGCAGCTCCTCGGCGCTCGCGTAGCGGTCGTGGGGGACGGGCTCGAGCAGCTTCATGACCATCGCCTCGAGATCGGGCGGGTATCCGTGCACGAGCTCGCTCGGGCGCGGCGCTACGGAATTGACGATCTGCTCCATGATCTCGAACGGCGTCACGCCGCGAAACGGCCGGCGGCCGACTGTGAGCTCGAACAGGATCACACCGAGCGAGAACAGATCGCTGCGCCGGTCGAGCGGCCGCATGCGGCACTGCTCGGGTGACATGTACGGTGCTTTGCCTTTGAGCGAGCCGGTCTGCGTCGTGTGCGTCGACGACCTCGCCCGCGCGATGCCGAAGTCGAGTAGCTTCACTGCGCCGTCGTAGCTGACCATGACGTTGCTCGCAGATACGTCGCGATGGACCAGACCCAGTGGCTTGCCGTCATTGCCGAGCTTCGTATGCGCGTAGTGCAGTGCGCTCGCGGCGCCGACCACGATCGCGAGAATGAACGGCAGCGGCACGATCTCGTCGCGCTCGCGCGCGGCGTTGCGAATCGTGCGTACGTCCTGACCATGCACGTACTCCATCGTGAAGAAGTACGAGCCGCCCGACTCGCCGACGTCGAGCACATCGGCGATATTGGGATGACGCAGCGTCGCGGCCAGGCGCGCTTCATCGAGGAACATCTCGACGAGCCGCGCGTTCTCGGCAACGCTCGGCAGGATGCGCTTGAGCACCATCAATTTCTCGAAGCCGGCGGCGCCGGTGACGCGCACCAGATAGATCTCGGCCATCCCGCCGATCGCGATCCTGCGCAGCACCTCGTACTTGTCGATGCGGCTACCGGGAGACAACGCGAACGGGTTCGAGCTCTCCGATTCCACGCATGCCCCTGCACGATCGTACCATCGCTCGACGCCGGACTGAGGCGGCGTGTCGCTCCTGTCGCACGTGACGCAGGCGAACGCCCCCACAGCGCGTGGCGGCAATCGGCTAGAGTCGCCGCGATGCATCGTCATCGCGTGCTCCTCATGATGATTCCACTGACCGTGATGTCGTGTTCCGGAAAGAAGAGTGGTGGCTCGGGCGGTGGTGGCGGCTCCGGGTCCGCGACCGCGCCGGCAAACTCGTCGCTCGATACGTTGACCGAGGGCGGCAAGCTGCGCGGCTTCACCGCGACGGCGGTGTACCTCGACGACGCCGACAAGCCGCTCGGCGCGCGCTTCATGCACGACGCCACCGGCTTCACGTTCGACTATCTGCGCATCGAGACCGCACCGCAGGGCTTCCTCTGGGTCAACTCGTTTCCGACGAGCGACATGGGCGAGCCGCACACGCAGGAGCACTTGCTGCTCGGCAAGGGTGATCGCGGGCGCAAGCTCGGCAGCAATGAAGCGATGGCGCTCGCCGACTCGAGCGCGTTCACCGCGCAGTGGCGCACCGCGTATCACTTCCACACCGTCGCGGGCCAAGAGGTGTTCTGGCCCGTGCTCGATAATCACATCGACGCGCTGCTCAACCCCGACTACACCGACGAGGAGATCCGGCGCGAGGTGCGCAACTTCGGCGTCGACAAAGGCGACGACGGCAAGCTGCGTCTCGAAGAGAAAGGCACCGTCTACAACGAGATGGTGCGCACGTTCGAGTCGCCCGAGACAAACGCGTGGGAGATGGCGGGACGGCTCGTGTATGGCGCGAAGCATCCGCTCGCGATGACGTCGGGCGGTGCGCCGGATGCGATCCGCGAGATGACGCCCGAGCACATCCGCACGTTTCACGCAGCGGCATATCACCTCGCGAACATGGGACTGATCGGCGCGTTTCCGTCGTCGATGAAATTGCCCGACGTCTTGGACGAGACCGCGAAAGTGCTGACGAAGGTCGCCGGCCGCAAGGGCAAGGTGATGAGCGAAGCGGATCTTCCGAAGCCGGAGGGCGCGCCACCGGGCACGATCAAGGTCGTCGACTATCCGTACGCAACGACGACGAATCCCGGGCCGATGATGTTCGTGTGGCCCGCAGCGCGCGATCTCGATCCGGCGGAGCACACGCTGCTCGGGCTGTTCCTCGACGCGTTTGCGGGCGACGAGAGCACGACGCTGTACAAGAAGCTGATCGACAGCAAGACGCGCACGATGGACATCGGCGCGAGCGGTGTGTGGTCGTATTCGTCGAACGATCAGGGCCAGCCCGTGTACCTCGGCCTATCGGGCGTGAAGCCCGACAAGCTCGACGACAAGACCGTCGGCGAGGTGAGGGCGCTCGTGCTCGCCGAGCTCGATCGGATCGCGAAGTTGCCCGACGGTGACAAGGAACTGGTCGCGTTCGTCGAGCGGTTGAACAGCCGCGTTATCGATCTGCGGCGCCGGCTCAACAAGTTCCTCGACACGCCGCCGGGCTTCGGCATTCGCGGCACCGGTTCGAGCTGGAACGATCATCTGCACGAGCTGGGGAAGACGAAGGGCTTCAAGAAGTCGCTGACGTTCCGCCCCGAGCTCGCCGCGGTCGAGAAGATCCTCGCCGCGAAGCAGAATCCATTTCGCGAGCGGCTGAAGACGTGGGGCCTGCTCGACGCGCCGTACGGCATCGCGTCACGGCCGAGCCCGACCGAGCGCAAGCGCCTCGACAGCGAGCGCAAGCAGCGCGTCGATGCCGAGCTCGCGAGGCTGCAGCAGCAGTACGCCACAAAGGACGCGCCGTCGACGCTCGCGAAGTACGCCACCGATTACGACGCGCAGACGAAGAAGCTCGAGGAGTCGCAGAAGGCAGCCGAGCTGCCGCCGCTGGTTGCGACGCCGCCGATGACGCTCGACGACGGTCTGATCTACGGCACGAACACGATCGGCAAGATCAAGACGTTCACCGCGACGTTCGACTCGATGGCGAGCGCGCGCGTGCAGCTGTCGTTTGGCGTGCGCGACCGCGTCGCCGCCGACGATCAGATGTTCCTCGCGGGCTTGCCGCTGCTGATGAGTGACGCCGGCGTGCTCGTCGATGGCAAGCCGATCGCGGCCGACGAGATGCGCGAGCGCATGCGCAAGGAGATCCTCGAGCTCAGCGTGTATTACGTCGACAACCCGAAGACCGGCCGCATCGAGCTCGTGGTCGGCGCTGCGGGCAACGGCGCTGAAGAAACGAAGAAGGCGCTCGTGTGGATGCAGCGCGTGCTGTTCAAGCCGGACTGGCGCGTCGAGAACCTGCCGCGGCTGCGCGATCTGATCGATCAGAGCCTGACCGGGTTACGCCAGCGCATGCTCGGCGCCGAAGAAGGCTGGGTCGACGATCCGCGCGACGCGTGGTGGCTGCAGTCGCCGCAGTACGCGCACACCAGCTCGTTTCTGACTCGCGCGCACGACCTGCATCGTCTGCGCTGGATGCTGTCGGATCCGGGCGATGCGAAAGCGAACGAGGAGGGCCTGAAGTTCCTGGTCTCGCTTGCCGATGCCAAGACGCTGAAGCGTGGCGAGCTCGTCGAGCTCAGCGACGCGCTCGCGAAGGGGACGAAGCCGAAGACTGCGAAGCTCGCGAAGTGGACCGACGCTGCGAAGAAGCTGTCCGAGCAGGCCAAGCCGCTCGCCGTGCAGGCGGGCAAGGACCTCGGCGCGCTCGTGTCCGATCTGCCCGACGGCTCGCTCGGCAGCGACTGGAACTACCTGTGCCGGCAGATGGCGAAGGACCTCGCGTTCGGTGCGCCGGCCGCGCTCGGCAAGCTCGAGGCGGTGCGCAAGCAGATCGTGCAGGCCGCGCGTGCGCGGCTCGTCCAGGTCAGCTCGAAGGCGAACCAAGAGGCGATCGCCGGCGACGTCGATGGGCTGCTCAAAGCGCTGCCGGCCGAAGAGACCGCCGACGTGCCGGAGAAGCCGTCGCAGCCGTTCAAGGCGCGGCTCGCGGAGCGCGATCCCAAAGCGAGCGCGCCGACGTTCGTCGGGCTCGTCGTGCCGTCGACGTCGAGCGGCGTGTTCCTGAACCTCGCGCCAACGGTCTATTACACCGACGTCAAAGACGACCAGGTGGTCGACTACCTGGCGTCAAACCTCTACACCGGGCACGGCGCGCACTCGATCTTCATGAAGACCTGGGCGGCCGGTCTCGCGTACTCCAACGGCCTGCGGCCGCGCCTTTACGAGGGCACGCTTCATTACTATGCGGAGCGCTGCCCGGTGCTGCCGCAGACGCTGCGCTTTGTCATCACGCAGCTCAAAGCCGCACAAGCCGATCCCAACATCGCGCGCTACGCGATCGCGAAAGCGTTCGACTCGCGCGTCGCGATCGGCTTCGAGGCCCGCGCGAGCGCGATGGCATCGAATCTCGCAGATGGCGTCACGCCCGACGTGGTGAGGACGTTCCGCGAGCGCGTGCTTGCAGCTGCCAAGCGGCCAGATCTCGCAACCGCCCTGTTTGCGCGGATGGAGGCCGTCTACGGCAAGGTGCTCCCGGGCTATGGCAAGCAGCTCGATCCCAATGCGGTGTATTTTGTGATCGGTCCCGACAAGCAAATGGCTGCGTATCAGGACTACTTGCAGAGCGCCGTCGGCAAAGATGCGACGCTGCATCGCCTCTATCCACGCGACTTCTGGATCCCGGCAAAGCTGTAATCGCGCTTGCTCGGCCCAATCGACGCGCTGCAACCTGTATCCTCTAGTTTGGTGCAGCAGGAATGACGAGCTACGTCCACTTCCGCCGGTACGGCAAGAAGCCCGGCTCGGCCGAGGTCGCGACGATCGACATCGTAGGCGACGGTCAGGTCGTGTATCGCGGCCACCGCTACGATCTTCGGACCGGCGAGAAGGGCATCATCAAGCAGCCCGGCTTCTCGCTTCACGTCGACGGGCGGTTCCTGCAGTGGAACCAGTCCGACAGTTTCCTCGAAGTCCATCACGCCGACGGCAAGGTCATCACCGTGCATATCGTCGGCGGCAAGCCGATCGGCTTTGTCGGCAAGTACCTCGTTTACAGCGACGACGCACGCCAGCCGTGGATCGTCTACGACACGAACAACGGGGAGCTGGTCGGCCGGATCGAGGACCAGCGCGGAGATGCGACGCACGGCACGGTGCTGTACTCGCCGCAGTGGTTCGATCCCAAGAACGATCGCACGCTGTGGCTGTGCGAGGGCTCGCGACTCGCGGAGCTCGACGTCGCGAAGCGCCGGATGGCGCGCACGATCGAGGCCGATCCCGAGCATGTGTTCATCGGCGTCGCCGCGCTCACCGACGGCCACGTGATCACGCTCGCGCGCACGCTCGAGGACAAGGCGAAGCACAAGCGCAGTGGCGATCGCATCGTGTTGTTCTCGCCGACCGGCGACCGGCTGCGCGATATCGCGGGCGAGGTGATGGGGCTGCACCGCCTCGGCGAGCACTTCATCGTGTCCGACGATCGCAAGGAGCAGTTCGTGATCTACGACCGCTCGCTCGAGCCCGTCGCGAACGTCGAGATGTTCGAGCCGGGTAAAGATGCCTACAACTCCATCGTGCCGTTCCCGAACGGCCGCGAATGGCTGGGCGTCGGCGGTCGCGGCGAGTGGGATCACTACGGCGAGCCCGAGCTCGCACCGGCGAGCAAGGCGAAGAAAGTAGCGGTGAAGAAAGAAGCCGCGAAGAAGGCGAAGAAGCCGTCGGCCGAGTAGGCCGAAACCGAAAACGAAAACGCCGGCCCGATCGAGATCGGCCCGGCGCTTGGGTCACGGTGCAGAAGATCGGCTAGCGACGATGGTCGCGCGTGCGCGGACCCGACGACGGCGGCGGTGCGCGGTGCGTCGGAGCCGGCGAGTGCGTGTACGTCGGCGCGCGATGATCGCGAACCGGGGCCTGGGCCGGCGCCTGCTGGCGCGGCTGGCTGTACGTGCGGTGATCGCGAACCGCCGGCGCGCCGGCGCCGGGGCGATAGCCCTGGTTGCCGCCGTTGTACGTGCGGTGATCGCGCTGATACGTGCCACCGCTGTACGCGGGCTGGCTTGACCAGCGGCCGTCATAGCGCGCGTAACGCTGCGGGCGATCGATCCCGCGGATGTAATGCGGCGGGTTGCGATACGTGACCCAGCCGCGGTCGTAGTAGCTCGACCGGTACCAGAGGCCGCCGTCGTAGCGCCAGTAGTAGTTATCCGAGTAGAAGACCGGATAGTCCGAGTACGCGACGACCGACACGCCGGGGCTCACGTAATACATGCTCGGTGCGGGCGCGGCGTAGCCGTACGAATAGCCGACGCCGACGTCGCCATGGGTATAACAACCGGCCCCAAAGGCGAGTGCCCCTAGAGCTGCGACCACGGGCAGTAAGATGCGCATGCAAACATGCTAGCGCTCACCGTCGAGGAATGCACCCCTTGACAGTGCTAAGTGCTGATAGCGCCGTCGTGCCTTTGCTCACTTAACATTACGTCACGTCGCAACTGCAATCGATTCGTGCGCAGCTGCAAGTGCGAAGCGACGGTCGGGACTTGCCACATGCGCGGCAATGTCGGCGGGAAGTAGCGCACGTGCGGCGTCGGCCATCGCGACGTCGCGCACGAGCACGAAGTCGCGGGCTGCGAGATATGCGGGGAGCTCGTCAGGCGTCCAGCCGAACTTCCACGGCTCGCCAAACGTTGCAACCACCGCGGCCATCGCGCGCGTGAGAAACGTCGGCCGCTCGATGCGCGATTTCGCGAAGTACGTGAGCGCGAGCTGCGATCCGGATGCACTCCACGCGCGGATCGCGCGCAGCGACGCATCGATCGCGGGCTCGCTGAGATACATCGTGACGCCTTCCCAGATCGTGAACACCGGCGCGGCGAGATCGAGCCCGGCTTCGTCGAGGATGTCGGGCAGATCTTCCATCGGGCGCGCTTCGAAATCCCACGTCACGTAATCCGCCGGTGAGCGCGCGCCGATCTGGTCGAGCACGGAGCGCTTGCGCGCTTGCGTCGCCGCATGATCGACCTCGAGGATGCGCACGTCGGCGAGCTCGGGCAGGCGCAGCGCGCGGCAGTCGAAACCGGCGCCGAGGATCACGAGCTGTCTACCGCCGCCCGCGACGAACGCGCGCAGCGCATCGTCGATCACGCGCGTGCGCACCTGCATGTACAGGATCCACTGCCGCATCCCCGGCATCGTCGCGAGTGGCCGCAGTTGATCGGTTCGCTGATCGAGCCAGCGCGCGATCGACGGCGATGCGAAC
>DATDCH010000754.1:0-2703 GCA_036524455.1 Kofleriaceae bacterium
GATACCGCCGCGGTCGTCGAGCTCGACCACGAGCGCATCCTTCAGGTGCTGACAAATCTCGTCGGCAACGCGCTCAAGTTCACGCCGCGCGGTGGCCGCATCACGATCTCGATCGAGCGCCGCGGCGAAGAGGTTTGCTACAGCGTCGTCGATACCGGCTGTGGCATCGCGCCGGACCTGCTAGGCGCCATGTTCACCCGCTACTACCAGTCGAACATCGGCGATCGCCGGGGACTCGGCTTGGGATTGTTTATCGCGAAGTCGATCGTCGACGGACACGGTGGTCGGATCTGGGCCGAGAGCACGCCGGGCAATGGCTGCACGGTGCGGTTCACGCTTCCGCTGCACAGTGTTGCGGCGCCAGCGCAGCGCCACTACCCTGCATAGCGCAGCGCTAGCTGAGCCAGTCGCGGATTTTCTCGTACACCGCAGGCGCGCCGAGCAGGTCGATGTGGCCCGTCCCGAGTGCGATCCACTGCCGTGCTTCGGGAAACGGCAGGTGCAGCTCGGCACGTTCGTGAACGCCGAGCGCGCTCTCGACCGGCACGATGCCGTCGCCGCGCAGTCGTTGCCCGGTCTCGGCCGACAGCGTTCCGGCGATCGCGTAGCAGCGGACACCGTCGGGCAGTGGGCACGCGCACCGCGGGTCGGCGCCATGCGCGAACCGATCGCGGCCCTGCCAATGCTCGTCGAGCACGTTGCCGAACCGGAGGTCGGTGACGCCTGCGCTGCGGATCCGACCGAGCGCACCGAGCGGCGCCGTGTACGGGCTGAGGTCGAGCAGCCGATCGATCCAGTTGCCACCGCGCTCGAGCGGAGCACCGTGATGCGGCGTACCGAGCGTGATCAACGCGCGCAGATGATCGTGCCAGCTGTGGCCGTGCTTCGCGGCGACGTGACAAGCGCTGCGCGCGATGAGGCCGCCCATGCTGTGGCCGAGCAGCACGAGCTCGTCGACCGCGACGGGCCACGCTGCGACGAGCTGCTCGACAATTGCGGCGAGAGCGCGACCGTTGGTCGAGACGTGAAGCCCGCTATTGTAGAACACGTAGAGCGGCGTGTAGCCGAGGTCGCGCGCGAGCGCAGCTCCGTGATCGTGACCCGCGCGGGTGAACTGCGCATCGGTCATGCACGAGCCGTGAATCAACACGACGATCTTCGACGCAGGAGTCGGGATCGCTTCGCGCAACGTATCGGGTGTGAGCTCGACGGTCGTGCCGGCGTGGCGGAGCTGCATCTCGATTGCGAGCGGATTGGCCGTGGCTTGCAGGTAGTCGCCCAGCACGCCGTTGACGAGCGCGAGCACGACGTCGCGCTGGGTGCCCACCGCGCTCGCCTTGATGAGCGGTGCGAGCTGCGCGAGCGCGACATCGAGGCTCGCACCGACGAGCCGCGTGATGCCTTGGATCGATGCGTATACCGGTTTCGTCGCGAGCCGGGCCGGCAGCGCGAGCGGCTGACCGAGCAGGGTGGGCCCGCTCGCGATCGTGACGTGCATCTTCTCGACAAGCGCGGTGATCCCACGCGTGGCCTCGACGGCGAGCCGAGTGGCGCCGCGCAGTTGATCGATGTGGTTACGTCCCTTCGTCATCTGCGTGCCCAGTGTGCCATGCACGCGTCGCGCTGGCTGTTGTCGCGTTGCGCCGCACGAACCAGCAGATCGCGCCAAAACCAGCGCATTTCGTGCCACGCGATCGTGCATGTCACGGCGGTGCACTCTGACTGCACCTGATGCACCGCATGACACCGCATCGGCGTTTCACGCGCTTGCACGGGTACGAAAGCTGCTCGTGCGCGCCGCATGCTGAAATTCTCGATCCTCCTCGTCACCGTCCTCGCAGCGTGTAGCTCCAAGCCCGCACCAAAGGGTGCGTGCGTCGTCGAATACGATGACGTCGGCGACCAAGGCACGGCGTGCACCGTCGTTGCGGAGCCAGAGTGCAAAGACAACATGAACCCGCAGGTCACGAACCTCGCGTCGTCAAAGAAGCAAGCCTTCACCGCGAACAAGACGTGCGCGGACATCGGCTACAAGCAGACAGGTTGCCGGCACGTCCCGATCGCGTGGAGCTTCCAGCCCGGGACATCGTGTCCCGGCGGCGAGTGACCGCCTCGAATTCCGATCAGTTCCCGTAGAACACACCCCGACCACAGACCATCCTGATCAACACCGAGTTCCCGACCTTCACCCAAATCGCATCGAGAATCCGCCCGCAGGCAACTGGATCATCAATACGGGTTTAAGATCGCGGTGTGGCAGAAATATTGAGGGTGGGAGAGCGGCGCGCACTCCAAGCCGCGATCGCGGCTGCCGAGCGCAGTCATCGCGGCGAGATCCGGGTGCACCTCGAGAGTCGTTATGCAGGCGACGGTCCGGTGCGCCGTGCCGAGATCTTGTTCCACGAGCTGGGGCTCGATCGCACGCAGGATGGCACTGGCGTTCTCCTCTACGTCGCCGCACGCGATCGCAAGGCTGCGGTGTTCGCGGGTCCGGGCGTGTACGGTGCCCGCGAACCGGGGTTCTGGAACGATGTCGCGGCGGCGGTCGCGCGCGGATACGCGGATGGCGATCGCATCGCGGGCCTGTTGCGTGCGGTCGAGATGATCGGCGAGATCTTGCGCAGCGCGGCTCCCGGTGAAGACACCGCGGGCAACGAGCTGCCGAATCAAGTGACGACGACATGAGCGAGACGACGCCAAAGG
>DATDCH010000755.1:0-6065 GCA_036524455.1 Kofleriaceae bacterium
CTATTCGTGCCTCGAAGCCGAGCGCGACAAGGAGCGCCTGGTCGCCGGCATCGGCGGTGAGCTCTACAACCGACCCGGGCTGCGCGGACCGCGGCTCGCGACGCTATCGGCGATCATGAATGCGGGGCTCGTGCTCGATGAGGTCGGCGCCAAGATCACGTACCCGACGGTGCGCCACGACTACCGGTTCAAGATCGGTGGCTACGGAGGCGACTTCGGCACCATCGCGAAGGTCAGCAAGCCGAACGCGGAGGGCATGGTCACGATCACGTTTGCTACCAAGAGCGAGAAGCAGGAGCAGTGCATCGAGACCAAGCAGGCGAAGCAAGCCTCGCGGATCAATCCCGACGGCTCACTCGGCTACGATCGCGATTGCGTGAAGTGGGGCGTCGTCGCGATCGACAAGACGCCCGACGACCAGCTCGTGCATCCGCGCTACCTCGAAGGCGTCAAGAAGGGCGTCAACGCGTATGTCGGCGGCGGCGTGGTGATGGGCGTGTTCCCCAAGGGCAAGAAGACGCCGATCGCGGTCATGGGCGTGCTCGTGAAGTAGTAGTCGTGCAGGTGGGGCTGCGCCCGGGTACGCCTGGGGCGCCTATGCGAAACAACGGCGAGTCGAGTGCGTACTACATGGGCATGCACGAGGACTCGCCGCCGCCGTTCATCGTGATCCGTACGCCGAAGCGGCGCAGCCCATACGACCGCGCGCTCGAGCTGGTCGGGGCCGTGCAGCTTTTGCTAGACCACACGAAGGCGCGCTTCCACCTCAAGGACCGGTTGGACCGTGTGACAACCGCGCTCGTGTTCGAGCTATCGAAAGTGCGGCCTTTGCCAAAGAGCGTGCGCTGGCGCCACTATCGCAAGGCCCAAGACCTGGCGAACGATTGCGCCACGATCCTCGACATCTTGGGGCATCAGCAAGCCGCGCCTGTCGACGATCTCGATGCAGCGCGCAAGGTCGTGCACGAGTTGCTCGCCGAGCTGAGCACACTCGGGTAGAATCGCGGCCCTCCGCCAAAATCTCGTCGAGGATCTGGCTTTCCATCCGAGATGACGGAGGTACTATCGAAGCGAACCAATAGGGAGGCGCTCGATGCAATTCGCGGTGACGTTCCGCCACATGGAACCGACCGATGCCCTGAAGTCTTACGCACGAGAGCGAATGGAGCGAGTTCGAAAGTATCTGCCAGACCCAATCGCCTGCCACGTAGTCCTCAGTACCGAGCGCCATAATCACCGCATAGATGTCAGCTTCCAGCTCCACAACGGGCTGTCGATAGCCGGTCACGAGACGACCGAGAACATGTACAGCTCGATCGACCTTTGCATCGCGAAGATCGAGCGTCAGGTCCGCAAGTACAAGGGCAAGCTCGAAGGCATGCGCGCGCGCCCGCACCACGTGGTCGCGTTGCCATGGTCACACTCGATCATCGACGAGGCGTTTCACGAGCTGAACGAGCTCAACGGCAACGGCCATCACCACAAGGTCGTCGTCAAACCCGACACAAAAACGCCACAACCCGAGTTCACGGTGGTCCGAACCGAGAAGTTCCACGCGCAGCCGATGTCGGTCTCGGATGCGATCGTTCAGCTGAACCTGCTGCACGAGCCCTTCCTCGTGTTCCGGTCCGATACCGACGGCCGCGTGGCCGTGGTCTACAAACGTGACGACGGTAGCTACGGGCTCATCGAGACCCCGACCGGTACGTCGTAGAAATTTACAAACGATGGTAGGGTCGACTTCGAAGTAATGAAGATCGTCGACCTAATCAAGCGCGACATGGTCGTCCCCGCGCTCGAGGCAACCGACAAGCGCGGCATTCTCGAAGAGCTCGCCGCGTATATGTCGGCGCATCACACGCGCATCGATCGCTCATCGCTTGCGAAGGTCTTGATCGAGCGCGAGCAGCTGGCCTCGACGGCGATCGGCGAGGGCGTCGCGATCCCGCATGGCAAGCTCGGCGCGGTCGGCGAGATCGTCGCGTGTCTGGGCCGCGCACCGTCGGGTGTCGAGTTCGACTCGATGGACGGCCAGCCGACGTATCTGTTCTTCGTGCTCGTGGCTCCCGAATCATCGACGGGCGCGCACCTCAAGGCCCTCGCCCGGATCAGCCGCGTGTTCAAGGACCCCGAGTTCCGCCGCCGGCTCATGGCCGCGCCCGACGGCCCGACGATGTACGACGTAGTTGCGACCGAGGACGCCAAGTACTAGATGGCCGACGGCGCGAGCGACGACGCAGTCGGCGTCCGACACAACATGGGCAGAACGGCGACCTTCACCGTCGCGGAGCTAGTCGATAGATCGGAGCTGGAGGTGACGGTGGTGGCCGGTGCGGCGGGCCTGCAGCGCACCGTCACGGTGCCGCGGATCCAGAAACCGGGACTCGCGCTGACCGGCTGGCCCGAGCAGCTGCACGCGAACCGCGTGCTCGTGCTCGGCGGTACCGAGATCGATTACCTCGCCGATCAAGAGCCCGCGCGGCGCCTCGGCGTCGAGACGCTGCTCGCGAGCGAGCCGGCGTGCGTGGTCGTGTGTCGATCGCTCGTGCCGCCCGAGGAGCTGCGCGCGGCGGGCGAGACGAGGGGCGTACCCGTGCTCGTGTCGTCGCTCGTCACGGCCGATTTCATCGCGGCGGTTACCGCGTGGATGTCGGATCGGTTGGCGCCGTCGACCGAGCTGCACGGCGTGCTGATGGACGTGCTCGGCATCGGCGTGCTGATGGTGGGCAAGAGCGGGATCGGCAAGAGCGAGACGGCACTCGACCTCGTGGTGCGCGGCCACCGGCTCGTCGGTGACGATGTAATTCGTATTCGCCGTCACGGCACGCAGCTGTCGGGACGCGGCGCCGGCCTGCTCGGTCACCACATGGAGATCCGCGGCCTCGGCATCATCAACATCAAGGATCTCTACGGTATCTCGGCGGTGCGCGAGGCCAAGGTCATCGACCTGATCGTCGAGCTGCACGAATGGGAAGCGACGGCCGAGTACGACCGGCTCGGCTTCGACGAGCATCGCGAGCAGCTGCTCGACGTGCCGGTGACGAAGCTGCGTTTGCCGGTGCGGCCGGGACGCAATATCGCTACGCTGATCGAAGTAGCCGCACGCAATCAGTTGCTGAAGGCGCAAGGGATTCACTCGGCGAGGGCATTTCGCGACAAGCTGCATCGCGCGATGAACGACACCGAGGTTGCGGACGCGGTGGAGTAGATGCAGATCGTCATCGTCACGGGGCTATCGGGTGCCGGAAAGAGCACGGCGTTACGTGCGCTCGAGGACATCGAGTTCACGTGCGTCGACAACATTCCGGTCCCGCTCGTCACGTCGATGGTCGATCACCTCGCGCACGAAGGCGACCGCGACAAGCTCGCGATCGCGATCGACGCGCGCCAGCGCCGCTCGCTCGCCGCGTGGCAGCAGACGATCAAAGCGCTGCGCAGCTCGGGCCACCGCCTCGAGGTCATGTTCCTCGACGCGAACGACGAGGTGCTGCTGCGCCGGTTCTCCGAGACGCGCCGCCGCCATCCGCTATCGGGCGACGACGTGCTCGACGGTATTCGACGCGATCGCGAGTTGATGGCGGAGATGCGCCAGGGCGCGGCCGTCGTCGACACGTCGCAGCTCAACACGCACCAGCTCAAAGCGATCATCCAGGATCGCTACGGCGGCACCGGCAAGCTCGCGGTGACGATCGTCTCGTTCGGTTTCAAGCACGGCCTACCGCTCGAGTTCAACCTCGTGTTCGACGTGCGGTTCCTGCCGAACCCGTACTTCGAGCCGGCGCTCACGCACCTCGACGGTCGGGATCCCGACGTCGCGAAGTTCGTATTCGGTCCCGACGGGAGCGAGCTCGTGCGCCAGGTCGAAGGCCTGCTCCGGTTCGCGCTGCCGCAGTTCCAGAAAGAGGGCAAGCTCTACGTCACCGTGTGCGTCGGCTGCACGGGCGGCCGCCATCGCTCGGTCGCGGTCGTCGAGGAGCTGCGGCGTCGGCTCGCCGGCGAGTGGGACATCTTGGTTCGCCATCGCGACGTGGAGCGCGGCGAATGAGCCAGGTCGCCGAGAAGAAGGTGCTGATCCAGAACGAGCTCGGTCTGCACGCGCGCGCGGCGACGAAGCTGGTCCAGCTCGCATCGAAGTTTCCGTGCGAGATCACGCTCAGCAAGGATGGCAACGAGGTCAACGGCAAGAGCATCATGGGCGTGCTCATGCTGGTCGCGAGCAAAGGCACCGCGATCGTGCTGCGCGCCAAGGGTGACAAGGCGCAGGAAGCGATCGAGGCACTCACCAAGCTGATCGACGATAAGTTCGGCGAGGGCAAGTAGTGACCGAAAAGCGTGAGGAGATCCGGCGCACGGGTCTCGGTGTCTCACCGGGAATTGCATTCGGCCGCGCGTATCTGATCGGTCGCGACACGCTCAAGGCGCCGCGCCACCACATCGAGGCCGACGACGTCGATAGCGAGGTCGCGCGGCTCTACAAGGCGATCGCGTCGAGCGACAAGCAGCTCGCGAAGATCAAAGAGAAGCTCGCGAGCGAGAACGAGAGCGACTACCACATCATCACCGCGCACCAGATGATGCTTCACGACGAGCACCTGGTCGGCGCCGCCGTCGAGTACATGCGCGACGACAAGATCAACGCCGAGTGGGCGTTGCGCCGCGCGGTCGACGACATTCGCAGCGTATTCGATCAGATCGAGGATCCGTACCTGCGCGAGCGGCGCAGCGACGTCGAATTCGTGTTCGAGCGCGTGCTGCGCAATCTCTTGGGCCGCGACACGGGGCCGTTGTCGCCGCCGCCCGATGCGATCGTGGTCGCATACGACTTGTCGCCGGCGGATACCGCGCTGTTGCACAAAGCGGCCGTCGCGGGCCTGATCACCGACGCAGGCGGCAAGACCAGCCACACCGCGATCATCGCGCGCGCGCACGAAATCCCCGCGGTCGTCGCGCTCGAGAACATCACCGAGCTCGTCGAGACCGATGACCTGCTGCTGCTCGACGGCAGCACGGGCATGGTGATCGTCAATCCCGCGGCCACGACGGTCTCGCAGTATCGCGACGAGCAGCGACGGCAGGTCGCCGAGGGCGTGCGCTTCCACGCGATGCGCGATCTGCCCGCGCGCACGCGCGACGAGGTGGATGTCTCGCTGCTCGCGAACATCGACGGCCCCGACGAGCTCGACGACGCGATCGAATACGGCGCGATGGGCGTTGGCCTGTTCCGCACCGAGTATCTGTTCATGACGGGGACCGAGATTCCCGACGAGGAAGTGCACTACCGGACCGCGGTCGCGGTGCTCGACAAGCTCAAGGGCCTGCCGGCGACGATCCGCACGTTTGACCTCGGCAGCGACAAGCTGACGAAGTTCATCGAGGAGGCGGATCTCGACGAGCCGAACCCGGCGCTCGGGCTGCGCTCGATCCGGCTGTGCCTGTCGACGCTGGGCCGCGACTTGTTCCGCGCCCAGCTGCGCGGCCTGCTGCGCGCCTCCGCGCACGGACCCCTGAAGCTGATGTTCCCGATGATCTCCGGCGTCGCCGAGCTGCGTGCGGTCAAGGTCGTCGTCGAAGACGTCAAGCGCGAGCTCGAGGAAGAGGGCAAGCCGTTCGACAAGGACGTCAAGCTCGGCATCATGATCGAGATGCCGAGCGCGGCGCTCACCGCCGATTTGCTCGCAGCCGAATGTGACTTCTTCTCGATCGGCACGAACGACCTCATCCAGTACACGATGGCGGTCGATCGCGTGAACGAGTACGTGTCGTATCTGTACGAGCCGTTGCATCCGTCGCTGATTCGCCTGATCGGCGAGGTCGCGAAGGCAGCAATCGCGGCGAACATCCCGGTCACGGTGTGCGGCGAAATGGCGGGCGAGCCGATGATCGCGCCGGTGCTGTTCGGCCTCGGCATTCGCGAGCTATCGATGAGCGCGGTGTCGATCCCCGAGGTCAAAGCGACCGTGCGGCAGATGACGCAGGTCGAGACCAAGGCGCTGGTCGAGCGCGTGCGTAACCTACCGACTGCCGCCGACGTGCGCGCGATGGTCACCGACTACGTGTTCGGGCTC
>DATDCH010000756.1:0-2269 GCA_036524455.1 Kofleriaceae bacterium
TTCATCACGCTTCATGACCGCAACCTCGATCACGCGGCACCGGCGGGTGCGGAGCGTCAGAGCCCGGTTTTGAATCCGTAACGGCGCTCGCCCTTGCGACGAAGCGAAGGTGCGGTCAGTCACTTCTACTCCAACTAGCGCGCTGCTCGACGCGCTTTCATGGACGGAGCTCCGCCGCCGGCGCGTATGATGTGAGCGTGCGTATCGTTGTCGCCGTCGTGATTGCATTGGCGTGTCAGCGCGCACATGCGAATTCGCCGCTCGAGCCGCCCGACCAACCGGTGGTCGCCTCGTATCGGGGTGCAACGCTCGCGGCCGATGGCGTTGCTGTGGGCCTGGTCGCCGTCGGCATCGCTACAGAAACGAACATTCTCGTGCTGCTCGGCGTCTCGACGTATCTCGTCGTGCCGCCGCTCAAGCACGTGACAAACGAGCGCAACGCACGTGCAGCGGCAAGTGTGGCGATGCGTGTCGGACTGCCGCTGCTCGGCGTACTGATCGGTGACAGTCTGCCACGCGACTGTGGCCCTACCGGTGACTGCGCGGGCCCCCCATTGGCGATCTATCTCGGCCTCGGCGCGGGCGTCGTTGCGGCGGCGGCGCTCGACGGAATCTTTCTCGCGAAGGGCGATTCGCCGCCGTCTCAGCCCCGGGCGGCATGGACGCCAGTCGCTCGGCCGACGCACGGTGGGTTCGCGCTCGGCGTCGCCGGCCAGTTTTAGCCGCGATCGACGTGAAGATCGCGTGAACTAGCGCGGGCGCGCGTCGACCGGATCCGGCGGTGGTCGCTCTGTACCGCATGCAGCTCAAAGCGATCCTGATCTTGTTCCTGGTGTCAGCGTGCGGAGGCGCGACGCGCGAACCCGAGCCACGCGAACCCATGCCTCGTGTGTCGGCGAACGTGCCGACTTCTGGCACCCCGAGCCTGTTCCAGGTGCGGTCCAAAGAGCTCGCCGCCCGGCTCGCGGCGTGTCGCGACGACCTCGTAGCACATCAGCCGCGACCGCTCAGCACCCTGCGCAGCAGCGACTTCAGCGCCCAGTGCAAACAAGCGCTACGCGAGTTGGTTGCGGGCTGCGGAATCGTGGACCTCCAGGAGCTCGCTGCGCACGATCGGATCACCCAGCCGTGCAAGGAGGCCCTGTGGAAGCTGTTCCTGGAGGAAGATTCGCATCGATCGCGTGTGACTGTCCTGGGCAGCGCGCGCGCCAAGCAAACGCTCGATCTGTTTGTCACTGCGTCGGATGACCAAGGTGAGCCCTCGCGCGACGACGTGCGCGTTTATCTCGAGATCGCTGGCCAGCTCGAGCTCGTCGAGCGCGCAACCACGGCGCCGCTGCCCGCGCGCTGCGATACGCCGATCTTCACGGCGAGCTCGATCCTCGACTACAGCGGCAGCATGAGCGATCGCGATGTCGACGAGTCGATCGAAGTCATGCGCACGCTCTACGCCGCGCTACCGGCCGGCTGTCTCGAGACCGACGTACTCTTGTTCTCGGATATCGTGCGTCACGCGCATGGACCGACCACCGACCTAGCCACCATGCAGCGTGCGGTCGCACGCGACGATCGGTTTCCACGCTCCACGACCGCGCTCATCGACGCGCTCGGCGATGGCCTGCGTGGTGTCGCCGACCGCCATGCGCCGGTTCGCCTCTTGGTCGTCGCGACCGACGGCAAAGAGAACGCGAGCAAGCGCTGGTCGTACGCGGACTTCGTGCACCGCGCGCAGCAGGCAGGCGTTCGCGTGATCAGTTTTGGCAGTCTGCTCTCGGACGTCGAGTTTCTCGATCTGGTCGGCCGCGACACCGGCGGCTTCTTCATCTATCGACCGCGTGCGCGCGTGCTCGCCCACGCAGCGCAGACCGTGGGACGCCTGCTTGCGGCGACGCGGCGCATCCATGTCGCGGACGCCCGGCTTGGCGCAGCGACGCATGTCGTGATCGAGAGGGGCGATCACCGCGTTCGGCTGCCCTTGTAGTGTCCCGACCCCGCGTGACATTCGCGTGATCCTGCGCCACAGCCGATCGTGGATCGCTACGCTCGACGGAAATCATGGGCAATCGAGCGTCCATCGCTGCGATGATCGTGCTGTGCACCGCGGGCGCGGTTCGCGCCGACGATCAACAGCCCAGCGCCGTCCCGGCAGCGGCTTCCCCGCAGAAAGACCTCTGGACCCAGAGGAACGTCGGGACTGCGATCGTGGTGACCGGCGCGATCATCGATCTCGGCGCGCTGTTCCTGTCCGCGACTGCGATCAGCGAGCGCG
>DATDCH010000757.1:0-2649 GCA_036524455.1 Kofleriaceae bacterium
GGACGACAACGAGGACGAGGACGACGACGACGACGACGACGAGCACAGCGATCGCGAGGCGTTCCAGGCGCTCAACGACAGCGGGAGCGGAGTGGACTTCGAGACGAACTATGGCGTTCCGATGTCAGCCGAGGCGACTGCGTTCTTTGCGGCGGTCGATGGACGCGACAAATGGTCGTCGTTCGAGGAGCTCCGACTCGACGCAGATCTGTTGCCTGATGTCGGTCACCGGAACTTGTTCGAGCTGCTCGTGCGTCGCGATCAGCACGCGTATCTCGGCACCGGGCTGGTCGAGGCGTTCTGCGGCGTGTTCTGTATCGGCTCGCAGGGCAACGGCGACACCTATCACATGGAGATCTACGAGTGGGATGGTCCTCGCCAGGTCCTCCACTACGATCACGAGACGCACGCGTTCACCGGCGTGTTCGCAGACTCGCTCGACAGCCTCGTCTATCTCGCGGCCGTGAAGCGTGCCCGCGATACGCGGCGGATCTCCGACGAGGCATTCGAGATCGGCTTGCGCAAGCTCCGCGGTCGCGTCGCGCCGACCTGGCACTTCGCGATCGAAGAGGATGATCCCGATTTTGTGGCGCTCGATGCGAAGCGCCGCGATACCGAGTTCTTCTTCTATCGCTCGCGCTGGATCTACGCGCTGCTCAAGCACGACGGCGTCACCGACATCGAGGACATCCCGCGGTTGTTCAATGCCGACTTCAATCAGGTCGTGCCACAGGACCAGCTGCCTGCGCGGTACGAGGCGTGCGAGAAGCTGATCCCGACGGCGCTGTACTCGATGTGGCGCGCGTTCTTGTTCGACGAGCCCGAGCTCGTGCCGTATCTCGAGATCGGCCGGCGTCACACCTCCCGGCTCGTCCGCGACGCGGCAAAGCTGATCGACGAGCTGCGCGAAGGCCGCAACGAGCTCGGCACGATCAGGGACGTGCGTGCCCACCTCGCGAAGTTCCGTGCACTCGATCTCGATCCGCGGCGCGCCGAACAGCGCAAGGCCGAAGCCGAGGCAAAGGCGAAGGCCGATGCGTCACGCCACGGTGACATTGCCGCCGAGCTCGATGGCGCAGCACGCACCGAGTGGAGCGAGCTCGCATGGCGCTGGCTCGGTGATGGCGTCGCCCATCGTGCGTTGCTCGCCAAGCTCGAGGGCGCGCCCGAGCTCGCCGTACAGATCGCGGCGCTCGACGAGCTACGCGGCGTGCCGGATAGCGATCGCGAGGTCATGCTGCCGCGGCTCGCCGGTGAGCTCGCGCCGGAGCTCGAGGCCGTGCTGGTCGGCAGCCTGTTGCGCGACGATGCGCTCGAAGGCGTGATCGCCGCGCCGCCGTCGGCGAGTGGAGCCGGTCATCCCGACGACGATGCGGACGAAGACGACGACGACGATGACGATGACGACGACGACGACGATGACGATGACGACGACGATGACGATGACGGTGATGGCGAAGACGCGTCGCCGGGTTGGGACGCGATCGACGCCGCCCTCGAGCCGATCTACGGCAGCGCCGAGCCGCACGCGCATTTCGGCACGGTCCTTCCGTACATGCTCGGTGGCAACGATCCGATCCACGGCATCTCGGTCTATCTGCGCGACAAGCCGGTGCCGCACTTCCACTTCGTCACGTACGGCTTCACCGATCTGTTCGTCAAAGAGACGAGCGATCCGGAGGAGAGCGGTTTCGGGTTCGAGCTGACGTTCCGGTTGCGATGCGAGCCAGGTGACACCGACGTGCCGGTGTGGACGCTCAACTTCCTGCAGAACCTTGCCCGCTACGTGTTCGGCACCGGCAATCGGTTCGCCGCCGGTCACAAGATGGGTCTCAATGGACCGATCGCGCTCGACCGCGACACGCAGATCACGGCGATCTTGTTCGCCGATGATCCCGAGCTCGGCGCCATTGCGTCGGAGTTTGGCGCGGCACGCTTCATCCAGATCGTCGGAATCACCGACGACGAGTACAAACTGATCCAAGAGTGGTCGACGACGGGGCTCGTCGAGATCTTGCGCGAGCAGCTGCCGGTACTAGTGACGGACCTCGCCCGCAGCTCGGTGCTCGATGACGCCGGCGTCGCCGCGAAGGTGAAGCTGCGCGTGGAACGCGAGGGCTCGTCGGAGGACCTGACGTTCGCCGGCGAGATGAAGCTCGATGCCGACGAGGGCCGCGTGCGGATCGAGATGGGCGCGTTGTATGCCGCGGCACTGCCGCGCGCGATGCGAGGCCGGTCGCGACACGGCCGGAGCTACACGCTGCGTGGCCGCAGCAACGTGCTCGTGCTCGAGCCGGGCGATCAGGTCGGCCACTCGCGAGACGATGACACGCTCACGCTCGTGCTGACGAAGGACGTCGTTGCCGAGATCGAGGCGCGGCTGCGCGCGGGACTCGCGGGGCATTACCGGTTCGAGACGTGGCCGGGATTCGAGATCATCGTCACGCCGAGTGTGATCCGTGATCAGGCCGGCAAGGCGATCGACGTGCGCGGCGTCGCCGACGCGGCCGAGGTGCAGCGCCTGATCGCCGAGGAGAACGCGAAGCTCGACGCGGAGGAGGCCGCGGAAGCCGACGACAGCGACGATGACGACGACGACGACGACGACGATGACGACGATGACGACGATGACGACGATGACGACGATGA
>DATDCH010000758.1:0-6733 GCA_036524455.1 Kofleriaceae bacterium
GAAACGCCGGAAGAGATCGCGGTCGCGATCGTCGCCGAGATCCAGGCGGTGCTCGGCGAAGCCTCGGCGTCGCGACTGCGCGATCGACCCGGGCCGATCCACACCGCGCCGCACGCGATCGAGCAGGTGCTGCGATGACGGTCGCCGCGCTCGTGCTCGCCGCCGGAGCGTCGCGGCGCCTCGGCGAGCCGAAACAACTGGTGTCGATCGACGGTGTGCCGCTCGTCCGTCGAATCGTCGAGCGCGCAATGGCCGCGTGCGATGCGGTGTGCGTCGTTCTCGGTGCGCGCCCCGAGCGAGTGGCTGGCGCACTGGTCGGCCTCGACGTCGCGCTGACGTTCTGCCCGCTGTGGTTCGAGGGCATGGGCGCGTCACTTCGCACCGGCGTCGCGTGGGCGCGGGCCGCGGGCCACGACGCTGTGATGGTGCTGACCTGCGATCAGCCGCGGCTGACCGTCGAGCACGCGCGCTCGCTCGTCGACCACCACCACTCGCACGCACGCGCGACGGTCGCTTCGCGCTACGCCGACACGCTCGGCGTGCCCGCCGTGTTCGGGTCCGCGCAGTTCGACGCGTTGCTCGCGCTCGAAGGTGATCGCGGCGCGCGGGCGCTGTTGCGCAGCGGCGGCAACGTGATCGCGGTCGATTGGGCCGACGGCGCGTTCGACATCGACACCCCGGCCGACATCGCGCGGTTATTCGGGCACTCAGCCGGTTGAACGCTGTTTACGTGCGACTGGTGCCCAGCCGCCGGCTCGTTGCTGCATGCGTCCCTACCTGCTCGTGATCGCGCTCACCGCTTGTGGTTCTCCTGATGGTGGTGGCGGAGGAGGAGACGACGCGCCCGAGCCCGATGCGAAGCAGGCCGCTCATTTCGGCGCCGTCACGATCACGAGCTACGCCGCAATGGCGCAAGGCACGCCGTTTCAAGGCGGCGCTGCGACCGCACGGTTCTGGACCGACAGTTGCGCCGTCGAGGTGCAGGGCGAATGCACGATCAGCGATTGCTCCACGACGAACTGGGTCAGCGCGGGCCCGATCACGATCAAGACCAGCACCGGGACCATGATGCTCGATCCCGGCGCCAACAACTCATATCCGACGATGTCGGCGCAAGCGCCGCTCTACACCGGAGGCGAGATGATCATGGTGAGCGGCACCGGTGCCGCCGTGCCCGCATTCAGCGGCACGCTCGTCGCCCCGAGCAAACCGACGCTCACGGCCCCGCCGCCGGGCAACGTGATCGTCGATCGCAGCCGCGACTTCACGTTCTCGTGGAGCGGCGGCGGCAGCACCGACGTGTGGATCACGATGAGCGCGACCGCCATGCCCTACAAGGCGATCGCGTGTACGTTCGCCGCCTCGCGCGGCCAAGCCACGATTCCGAAAGCCGTGCTTGCCGCGCTGCCGGCGGGCACCGGCTCGTTCGGCCTCAACGGTTACTCCATCTCGAAGCGCGAGGCAGGCGATTGGGAGGTCGCGTTGCAGGCGTTCTATTCCGCCGTGTGGCCCGACGGAACGTTGGCCGGCGGACCGACGACGATCCAATAGCCGTTCCGTTTTGCGCTTGATCGGCGGGCCGAGCGGTGATTTCATGCGACCGTATGAAATTCGACCGGCGCACGTTTCTTCGCCTCGCCGCCTACGCATCGGCGGCATCCGCGCTGCGGTTCACAGCCGGCTGCTCCGACGACGATCCGGTCGATCGGATGTTCCCGCAGGGCATCGCATCGGGCGATCCGCTGCCCGATGGCGTGCTGCTGTGGACGCGGGTCGAGACCGCGACCCGCGTGCGCTACGAGGTCGCCGCCGATCCCAGCTTCGCGAGCGTGGTCGCCGCGGGCGAGGTCGATGCCGATCCGGATCGCGACCAAACCGTGCGCCTCGAGATCACCGGCCTCGAGCCGGGCACGACGTACTACTACCGCTTCGTCGCCGACGGCGTGACCTCGCCGCTCGGCCGCACGCGCACCGCGCCGAACCCCGATGCAGACGTGCCGGTGCGGATCGCGCTCGCGTCGTGTCAGGACTTCGCGGGCCGCTGGTTCCACGCGTGGCGCACGCTGCTCGAGCGCGATGACATCGATCTCGTGTTGTTCATCGGCGACTACATCTACGAGACGATCGGTCACCTCGGTAAACAACCGCCGCCGGAACGCACGATCGAGCTGCCCGACGGCATGGCACTCGAGGATCCGCTCAAGGGCACGCTCGCGGCGCTGACGCTCGCGGACTATCGAGCGCTGTATCGCCAGTACCGTCGCGATCCCGATTTGCGTGCGGTGCACGCGAAGTTTCCGTTCGTCACGATCTGGGACGATCACGAGTTCGCGAACGACTGCTGGCGCGATCACGCGACCGACTTCGACGACACGTACGGCGACGAGCTCAGCACGGAGCGCCGCCAAGCAGCCACGCGCGCCTGGTACGAGCACCACCCGATCCGCCGGCCGTTCGCGCCGGCCGCCGGGTTCCCGGCTGACCTCTCGGTGCAGCGCGCGCTGCGCTGGGGCAAGCACGTCGAGCTCGTCCTCCTCGACGAGCGCTACCACCGCGACGATCACCTCGTCCCGGAAGGACCGCTCGATCGCGCGGTCGGTCACTTCACGAAGAACAGCGCGTTCGGTTCACGCACGTTCGTGATCAAGTCCGAGTTCGACACGCGCGAAGCAGCCGCGCAACCGACGATGCTCGGCGCGGCGCAACGCGACTGGGCGATCTCGACGGTCAACGCATCGACCGCGACGTGGAAGTTGCTCGCGAGCCCGCTCGTGATGGCGCAGATGGTCGTCGATATGTCGGCCTACGACAGCCTGCCCGAGATGTTTCGCCAGCGCTTCTACTTCAAGACCGATCAATGGGACGGGTTTCGCAGCGAGCGGCGCGCGCTGCTCGAGGCATGCGCGGGCGTCGACAACCTTGTCGTGCTGTCGGGCGACCTCCACGGCTTCTATGCGGCGGAGCTGCACGCCGACTTCGACGCAGCCGCCGAGCCGCTCGCGGTCGAATACGCGGTGTCCGCGATCAGCGCGCCGACGATCGAGGTCCAGCTCACCGACGTCGTCGCGCAAAGTCCGATCCTTGCGGGCCTCGGTCTCGGTGATCTGGTCCCGCAGTTCGACGCTAACGTGCTCGCGACGAACCCACACATGCGCCACGCCGAATCGACGAAGAACGGCCTCGCGATCGTCGACGTCTCGGCCACCGACGTGATCGTCACGTTCGTCGAGGTCGAAGGCGTCACCGAGCGAACCGGCGGCGCCACGCGCGAGGTCGCGTTCCGCACGCGCGCAGGCAGCCGCCGCATCGAGGCGCATGGGGCGTAAGCCGGATCATCCCGCCGCCGACCCCACGCGCACGCGCCTGCTCGCCGCAGCGCTCGACGTGTTCTCCGAGCTCGGCTATGCCGGTGCATCGCTACGCATCATCGGTGGGCGCGCGCGCGTCAATCCGGCCGGCGTCACCTACCACTTCGCCACCAAGGAGCAGCTCTGGCTCGCCGCGACCCAAGAAATCTCGCGGCCGCTGCTCACGATCGCGATGGCGGCGGTTGCCAAACGCCAACCGGCACGCGCCACGTTGCGCACGTTGCTCGGCGCGATGTTCGACGCGTTCGCGGCCGATCCGCGCCCTGCCCGGCTGATGATGTGGAGCGCGTTGCAAGCCGGTCAGCTCGACTTCGACCGCACGCTCGACGTGTTCGAGCCGCTGATCGCGCTCGCCGTCACGTACTTCGAGACCGCGCAGCGCGCCCGCGAGCTGCCCGCCGACGTCGATGTCCCGGTCGTGCTGCCGCTCGTGCTCGGCCAGTTCATCTATACGTTCATCGCGCAGCCCGGCCAGCGCCGGCGCTTTGGCGTCGACGTATCGGATGCCAAGTTTGGCGTACGCGCGCGCACCGCGATGCTCGACGGCGCCGAGCGCTTACTCGGTCTCGACCGTAGCCGCCGGCGCACCGCGAAGTAGAGTAGCGCCATGATCCGCACCAGCGTCAAAGCGGTGATCATCCGCGATGGGCACATTTTGCTGACCGCGTGCCGCGACGAGAACGGTGAGTTCTTCCTGCTGCCCGGCGGCGGTCAGGAACGCTTCGAGTCGCTGCCCGACGCGCTCCGGCGCGAATGCCGCGAAGAGATCGCGACCGACGTCGAAGTTGGCCAGCTGTTGGTCGTGCGGGACTACATCGCACGCAACCACGAGTTCGCGGCGCTCGAGCCCGAGACCCATCAGCTCGAGATCATGTTCGCCTGCCACGTGCCCGCCGATTACGTGCCCGCGAACGGCGCGATTCCCGACCCCAAGCAGGTAGGTGTGAAATGGATCCCGCTCGCCGAGCTAGCCAACGTGCGGCTCTACCCAGCTGCGCTCGCGCCGCTGCTCGTACAGCGACCGCTCGTCGCGACGTATCTCGGCGACGTCAACTAACCGCGCGCGTCGATCCACGCGAGCTGCGCGCGCGCCTTGTCGGCGGCGAGCTTCTCGGCGGCCGCGGCGGTGCCGTCGTCGACCCACTCGGGGAACGGCGTCACGATGTTGCGGTGCTCGCCGGTCGGCATGTGCTCCTGCTGAACCGACGACAGCTGCTCGGCGGCAATCACGCCTTCGCGACCCAGCCGCACGAGCGCGGGCCATGTCTTGCGATGGGCGAACGTGACCTTGCCGTCGACGAGCTTGAAGCAGCGCACGTCGGGCGAGTCATCGATCTCGGAGAGCGCGGCGAAGATCGCCTTGCCCTTCTTGTGCGCCCACCAGCTGCCGACGATCGGCTCGCCGGCGACGGCCTCGGCCACGTTGGGCACCGGGCCCTTCGCGGAAGCGAGCACGATGCCGTGCTTCTCGACGAACTTGACCCATTTCGACGCCGCGAATTTGGACGCCTTGCGCGGTTTCGCCGATTTCTTCGCGGCCTTCTTCGCGCGCAGTTTCGGGCGCGCGCGCTTGGTCGACGCCTTACTGCTACTCCGTCCGTTCTTGCGTTTGGTCTTGGCCTTCACCGCGGGATAACGAAGAGGAAATCACGCGGCGGGACAAAACGGTAGCCATCTTCGGTCACACGGATGATCTCGGACCCGTCTTCGCCCAGCAGGCGGCGAATACGCATGATGTTCGTGAACAGGGCCGCATCGTGGCGGAGCGGATGGTATTCAACATTCCAGACCGCCTGGACGATGGCTTCCTTCGAGAACACCTTGCCGGGGGCCGAGGCGAACAGGAACAGCAGGCGCTTGAGCAGCGAGCGGCGGCGCAGGTCGGCCAGCTCCTGGCCGTGACGCCAGATGACCTCGCGGACGCCGTCGACGGCGAGCGCGCGGCCCGGTAGCCGGAGGATTTCGGGATTGGCGTCGGCGACATCGCTCGGCACGCCCTCGGCGTCGATGACGCGGAACGGGCGCTGTGCGGTGAGGCCGAGGTCGGTGAGCAGGCGAGCGGCACCTTCGATCGCCGAAGGCGCCATCGTGGCCGCCGACGGCGCCGACGGATCGGCGACCGCTTCGTGACCGGAAATTGCGTCGAGCGCGGCGTGCGCGACGAGGCGTTCGACCGGTAGGCCGGCGGTGAGTGCGAGCTCGGAGGCATCGCGGGCGTAGGCGACCGCCGACGCGGCATCGTCGTCGTCCCGCGCGAGCGCAGACAGCGCGAGCAGCGCGTGGATGCGAACGCGGATGAGGCCGGCGGCGGCAGCTTCGCGAGCGGCGCGAGTCGCGGCGGCGCGAGCATTGGCACGATCACCGCGGGCGAGCTCGAGGCGGGCGACGATCACGAGTGCGGAGGCGAGCTCGATGGTGCGATGCGCGCGCTCGGCGAGCACGGCGGTGTCGCGGGCAAGCTCGAGGGCGTGACTGACGTCGCCGGTCGCGAGTGCGACTTCGGCGCCGGCGAGCCGGCGATCGAGCTCGTCGCGCGATTCGGCGCCCGCGTTCTGCGCGAGCTCGATCGCACCGGCGCGTTGGCCGGAGAGTGCACGCGCGGTCGCGAGCAGCACCGCGACTTGCGCGGCCGTCGAGGCGTCGAGCGCTTGCTGGCCGTGTAGCTCCTCGAGGCGCGGCAGCGCGGCGTCGAGGCGAAGCTCCATGAGATCGATCGCGCTGACCACAGCGCCGCCGCGTGCGGCGAGGTGACCGAGCTCGCGGCGCACGCTCGAAGCGAGCGCGGCACTGGCGAGCTCCGCGGCGAGCGCGGGTTGACCGCGCAGGATTTCGAGCTCTGCGAGATCGAGCTCGGCGCGCAACGCACCCAGCTCGTCACCGCGTTCGCGGCGCGCACGCACGAGGTCGTGCAGTAGCGTTGCGGCCTGTGTGCTGTCACCGCGGCGACGCGCGACGAGTGCGCGGGCGGCGAGCACTTCGTCGGCGACCGCGACGGCGTCGAGATCACGGGCGGCAGCGTCGGCGGCATCGAGGGCGGTGGCCGCTTCGACGAGCCGGCCTTCGCGGGCGAGACCGACCGCGCGGCGCGCATCGACGATCGCGCACAGCTCGCTGGCCTCGAGACATGCCGGCACGCTCTTGCACGCACCGTGCGCGCGCGACAGCGCGGAGCGCATCGCGGCGACGCGACCGGCGTACTCGTCGGTGCGCGCGGCGGCGAGGTGCACGCGTGCACGCGCCAGCGGATCGGCATTCGACACGTCGCCGATCGAACCGAGCTGCGCAGCAGCCGAGTCGGGCTTGCCGGCGAGGAGCTCGAGCTCCGCGAGCATCGCGATCGCACGGGCGCGCTCGCTCAGATCTTG
>DATDCH010000759.1:0-2144 GCA_036524455.1 Kofleriaceae bacterium
GCAGCTCGATCCGCACCTCGCCGTTCGATTGCTTCACCCAACGGGCGGAGCGCAGCACGAGGCTCTCGAGCGGATGGCCCCAGATGCCATACGCACCATCGCTGCGCGGGCGCTCGCGGCGTGCACCGCGGTCCTCGACCGTCACGTCTTCGAACGCGGTGCCTTCTTCCGCTGCGTAGACATGCGCGTACTCTTCGCAGATCGTGCGCACCAGCTCGCCGCGTGTGAAACCCTGCGGCAGTGCGGCGTTGATCGCGATCTGTGCCGGATGCGTGAGTGGAAACTCGATTAGCAGCGTCGCCTTCGCGAACGGAATCACGATCTCGTCGCGCAGCTCGAGCAACGTGAGCGCGCCCTCGGGATCGTTGAGCCGCAGGTTTGCGGGAAACCCGATGCGGGTGACCATCAGCGCGACCGGCGGATGTGCGACATCCATCCGCTGGCTGAACCACCACACGGCCGCGATAGCGAGCACGAGCACGAGCGCGGCGATATACGGAAGCGGCCAGAGCACGGCGGAACCCTATCAATGAAACCGCCCGGCGCAAACAGGCTGGGCCGGGCCGAAACCGGTGGCACACTCGTCGAGTGAGCGCACGATTCGTCGCGACCACACGCAAAAAGCGGGATCCCGAGCGCGCCGACACACGTCGCGACCCGGTGCTCGTGATCGCGCATCATCCTCGGCTCGCACGCGCGGGCGAACGCGTCGTACTCGACACGACGACCGAGCTATCGCGCCTCGCTCCCGCGTTTGCGACTGGGTCGCTCGACGATCCGTTCGTCAGCCGCCAGCCGATCGTGCTGCGCCGGCTCGCGCACGGCATCGAGATCAGCAATCCGCACGGCGTGGAGGTCGCGGTGCGCGGTGCGCAGCTCCGGACGGACGAGATTTGCCGGGTCGAGGACGCCGAGCTCGAGCACGGCATCGACATCGTGCTCGGCGGGCGGATCGTGCTCTGGCTCGCGCTCGACGATCCGCACGCGGCCGGCGGCGACGACCTCGGCCTGATCGGGCAGAGCGCAGGTATGCGCGCGTTGCGCGACGACATTCGCGCGGCTGCGACGCTCGATACGCCCGTGCTGATCGTCGGCGAGACTGGCGTCGGCAAGGAGCTGGTCGCGCGCGCGTTGCACGCGGCGAGCGCGCGAGCGAATGGTCCGCTCGTCGTCGTCAACGTCGCGGCGATTCCTGCTGCGGTCGCGGCCGCCGAGCTGTTCGGTCACGAGCGCGGTTCGTTCACGGGTGCCGGCGACAAGCGCGCGGGCTATTTCGAGCGCGCGGCCGGCGGCACGCTATTCCTCGACGAGATCGGCGAGCTGCCCGACGCGATCCAACCAATGCTGTTGCGTGCGCTCGAAACGGGCGAGATCCAACCGATCGGTGGCCAACCGCGCCGCGTCGAGGTGCGCGTGCTCGCAGCGACCGATGCCGACTTGCAGGCGGGTGACTTTCGCGCGCCGCTCTACTTCCGCATCGCCGCGACGACGATCGAGGTTCCGCCGCTGCGCGAGCGCGGGGCCGACATCGGTCTCTTGTTTGCGCGCATGCTCGGCGAAGCGCTGCCGGCGACGCTCGCCGATCAAACGACCGCGGAGACCGCGTGGCTGCCGGCGCCGATCGTCGCGCAGCTGCTGCACGCTCCGTGGCCGGGCAACGTGCGCGAGCTGCGCAATGTCGCGCAGCGGCTGGCCGCGATCGCGCACGCCGGCCGGGTCGCAACGCTCGACGATGTCGGCATCTTCGACGTCGATACGCGCGACGACGAGCCCGCATCGGGTGGACCGATCGACGACGAACGGCTCGTCGCCGTGCTGCGCTCGCATCGGTTTCAGCTCAATCGCGCGGCCGAGCAGCTCGGCATCTCGCGCACGCACCTCGACGCGCTGATCGCGCGCAACCCGCGCCTGCGCAAGGCGAAGGACCTCGAGCGCGCGGAGATCGAAGCGAGTGCGGCGGCTCACGACAACGACGTCGACGCGATGGCGAATGGGCTCGAGGTCAGCCCGCGCGGCCTGCGCTTGCGCATGCGCCAGCTCGGGCTCGGCTAGCGCGCGTGCCGGCGGCGCGTGCTCGGCTAGCGTCGGCTCATAGGTGAGATCTTAAGAGCGGTCTCCGACGAGGAATCGAGCGGGAGATCCCT
>DATDCH010000760.1:0-2765 GCA_036524455.1 Kofleriaceae bacterium
AGAACCACTTCACATTTGTGCGCCGTCGACACGCACAGATAGATCAGAGGCTCCTTGCCGTCATTGATCATCTGATGCGCGTGGTCCGGGCCGATCGGCATCGCGATCCAATCGCCCGCGCGCACCGCGACGCGCGCATCGCCGAGCCGGATCGTTCCGGTGCCCGACACGACGTAGATCGCTTCCTCGTTCGCGCAATGATAGTGGAACGGATACGACAGCGCGCCCGGTGGCAGCTCGGTGAGCGTGGCGCCGAGCTGCGCGTTGCCGGCATGCGGACCGAGGCGGCGGCTCTTCACCTCGTGCTTGCCCTTCTTCGTCTCGCTGGCTTCGACTTCGTCGACGTTGACGACGTTTGGATGTCTGCGTTCGGCCATGCCGATGCGTTTACCACGTGCCCGACGCGCCGAGACCGGGCGCGATCTCGATCCCGTCGCTGACCGCCGTCGGATACAGGTCCATCGAGTTGACGTCGATCTTCGGCGGCGCCGGTGAGATTGCGGTCTTGAGGCCGTGATACGTGAAGCCCGCCGAGATCGCGGCCATGCCGCCGTACACGAAGCCGGCGCCACCGCGCCAGCTCGCGAATCGATCGTACGCGACGAAGCCAAGGCCGATCGCGAGTGGACCGTTGACCGCTGCCTCCGCGATGCCAAACCCGCGACCGCGCCGCTCGCGGAGCTGCGAGGTCCAGATCAGCGCGTTCGTCACGAATGCCGTACCGCCGAGCCACATGAGGCCATTCGCCGGTGCGCGGAAGTCGTCGCGCTCGCGGTACACGCGCCAGCCGCCGTGCACCATCAGCGTCGTGTGTAGCGCCGCGAACGGCGCGAGCACCGCCGCCGTGCGGTATTCTCTGTCGGCGAGCGCGGCGAGCGTGCCACCGCCCGTGGCGAACAGGGCGAGCCCATTGATGCTCATCTCCATCACGCCATAGTTCAGCGTCTGATCGGCGTCGGTGACGTCGTGATAGATGAGGTAGCCCACGCCGTATGCGTAGCCGCCCGCGAGCGCGGCACCGACGGTGTAGCCGAGCGCCTTGACCGCCGGCGGGCACGGTGAGCCGCCGCGGCACGCGTCGGCAGGCTTGCTCGCGAGCACGAGCGCGAGCGCGAGCGCAGCGAGGACGGCGAGCTTGCGCATGGTCGGAGATCAGACGCACGAACCCGCCCTACGTATTCGCGCTGCCGCTCGTTGCCGATTCCCGCCTTCGCGCGGAACCCATGATGATCACTGCGCCGAGCACGAGTGCCGCCACCGAGGCGACACCGGCAAAGGTGGGCCGCTGGTCGTAGAGCACGCCGAGCAGCAGGCTGCCGACCCACCACGCGATGCCGAACACGAGGAAGAACAGGCCGTAGGCGCGGCCCCGCTGATCGCGCGGGACGATCGCGGCGATCATCGCCTTTGCGATCGATCCGGTCGCGGCGTGCGTGATCGACCACAGCGCGACGCCGGCGATCGCGAAGTACGGCGCGCGCGCGTCGGCCGCGAATGCGAGCGGGCCATACGCCGCACCGGCGATCACGAACAGCGCGAGCACGGTGGCACCGGTCGCGCCGCGCGCACGGCTGCGATCGAACAACAATCCGGCGACAACCGAGACCAAGCCGTCGAACCCCATCGCCGCCGCATAGACCACCGGCAGCCACTGCGCCGAGACCACGTCCGCGCGCTCGAAGTGGTACGCGATCAGCGGCCAGTCGGCGAGGCCGATCGCGACGAACGCCACACCCATCAAGTACAGCCGATAGCGCGGACCGAATCGCGCCGACGGCGCCGGCCCGTCATCCTCGCGCTCGAGTGTGCGCGGATCCGGATACAGCCGGCGCGCGCGCAGCAAGATCGCGATCGTGATCGCGGCCGGGATACCGAGCAGCAAGAACGCGAGCGCGAAGCCTTCCCTCGTGTCGCCGCGCCACGCGAGCACGCCGGCGACCGCGAGTGGCCCGAGCAAGCCGCCGATCTGATCCATCACCTCGTTGATCGCGAACGCCTTGCCGGCGCCGAGGTCCGACGCTGCAAACGACGTCAGCGTCGTCTTCGCCGGCGAGCGCACCGCTTTGCCGAGCCGCTCGAGCGTGACGAGCGCGGCGACGAGCGGCCAATTGCCGGCGACCGCCAGCAGCGGCACCGCGACAAGATTCGTCGCATAGCCCGCGATCGTGATCTTCCAATACGCGTGCGTGCGATCGACGAGCGCGCCGCTCCAATAGCGCAGCGCATAGCCGACCATCTCGCCGGTGCCCGACACGATGCCGACCGCCGTCGCGCTCGCGCCGAGTAGCGCGAGGTACGGGCCGATCGCCGAGCGCATGCCCTCGTAACAGAGATCGGCGAACAAGCTGACGAAGCCGAGCAGGATGACGAATCGCTTCGCGCGTGCCTTGCGATCCATCGCCGGGAATCAGCATATCCCCGATGCGTATTCGCCGCAGTCACGTCAGAGCATGGCGACGGCGCACATGCGCGCGCGCAGACCGGTGCAAAAGCTCGCCGAAAACTCGTATTTCCTCGACGACATTTGTACCGCGTCTCGCACGATGCGATGCCATGTGACGTTCGGCACCTACGTATGTGAAGGCATTCACACTGCACGACCCTGTCTCATGACCGATTTCCTGATGCTGCTGCAGCGCGACCATCACGATATCGAAGTCGGCCTCGACGAGCTCCTCCAAGCAACGGCGGTCGTGCAGATTCGCAGCGCACTCGACGGTGTCCGCTTGGGCCTCACGGCGCATGCGGAAGCCGAGGACATCGTG
>DATDCH010000761.1:0-4177 GCA_036524455.1 Kofleriaceae bacterium
GGCTCCGTCGGCGGCGTGGATGGCGTCGTCGGCTCCATCGGCGGCGTGGTCGGCGTCGTCTGCGCTTGCTCCGGTGTCGTCGGTTGCGCTGGCTCCATCGGCGGCTCGGCCGGGGTTGTCGGCTGCGCTTGCTGCGTCGGCGGCTCGGCCGGCGTCGGCTCTGTCGGCGGCTCGTTCACCGTCTCGCGCGACGGTTCCGTGGCTGTCTCGCTCACCTTCCCCATCGGCGCGGGTTCATCCCGGTTGTCGCGAGCGCGGTCACCCAGCAGCCAAACCCCGAGCAACACGATCGGGGCCAGCGCAACCAACCAGATCCAGCGATCGCGCGCGGGTCGCTCGCGCACGACGACGTCGCTGCGATGCCTTCGCCACGTACCGCCTGCGGGCGTTTCCGCGGGCAGCGCGGCACGCATGGTCGGTTGCTCGGTGGTCAGCGCAGTGGACAGCGCAGCGGCGTCGACACCGCCCTGCACGCGAGCGAACCTGCGCAACCCGCTCAGCACGATGCCAGCCGCCGCGCCCAGCATCTGCGCTGCGACGCCGCGCCTGACGCCAACCTGGCGCGCGAGCCGATCGGTCATCCCAGCGGTATCGTTTGTAGCGTGCCGAAGAAGTCTGGTGCCCGAGCTGCGAATCGGCGTTTCGGCGTCGATCACGCTGATCGGATCGTCTGCCTCGGGCGTGCGATCGACGAGCTCTACGAGGTCGTCCATCGCGCTGACGTTGCGTGCGTTCGCCGCGAGCCCGTTCACGATCGCGCTGGTGGCGGTCGATAACCCAGCTCGCGTTGTGGTTTCGGCGATGCCGAGCCTCGCGGCGAGCGCGGTGTACAGCTGCGGTGTCAGAATCGATTGAATGCTCTCGGTGAGTGTTGTCATGACTTCCTGACCATCTGCTCACCAACCGTCGAGCCAACCGTACCTCCCATCGACGCGTGAACAATCGGAGCAAGTCGCGCACGCAGTCATTGCATGCGTCGCACGAGTCGCCGGAATGCTCGTTGCAACGTCATGCAGCAACGCCCGGAACACTTCACCGCTCGCCAACCATCACCGGGCATGTCGAACAACGTCGAGTCACTGCGAGTCCGCACAACGCGGACGCTGTGGTGGATTCCGAGCGAAACAACCTGTGCGGAGCACAACGTACGTGACGCGCCCGTCAGCGCACGGACTCGGTCGCTGCTCCGATCTTGCTTGCAGACGCCTGACAGAGCCTGCACATTCCGCCGCCATGAACGACGCATTGCTGTTGCCGAAGCTGCGGCATCACCGTTGGATGGGCTGGACCGAGCTTCCGGGTCGCCCGCTCGTCGAGCTGCCAGGTGTACCCGGCGTGCCGCGAGTCGGCGTCGGTGAGGACACACCGCAGCGCTACATGTTCGCGCAGGACAAAGACATCGCCGAGCGCTCGCTCGCCAAGCTCGAAGCGATCGCGCTGACCAACCTCGCGCGCCGGCCGGGCGCGTGGACGGTCAAGTCGAAGTCGGGCGGCGTGCTCGGCCTTGGCGCGAAGCCGACGATGATCGAATTCATCGACGAGCTCGCGTGCGAACGAATCCTCGACGTCGCGTTCATGCAGCAGGCGCACGCGCTCCTCAAGTCGCCACTGATCGTGGCCGCGGTTCCGGTGCGCGGAATCCTGTGGGCGGTGCCCGCGCCGACCGACGTCGCCGTCGCTGGGCAGTTCCTGTCGCTCGTGCACGCGGGCTTCGTCAACGCTCCGTCGAACATGGAGCCAATCTCGCCGGTCGCGTTCACGCTCAGCGAAGGCCGCGTCGTAGGCATCGTCCAAGGCAGCACCGGCGACACACCGACCATCGATCGCGAGCACGTCGAGCCAGCCCGCGGCTTCCCGTGGCCGGTGCAGCCGGTCGATGGCGATGATCACACCGACGAGAGCAGCGACGCAGATATCGACGAAGACTCGCGCCGCCTCCACATGGTCGGCTACGTCAAGCACCTGCGCTGCGTCGAGTACGGTTGCTACATCGGCGAGGGCGAATCGATCCCCGCTGCGCAAATCGCCGAGCTCGCTGGCTGGGTCAAGCGAAAGACCACGCCGGAGGGTGACCCGATCGCCGAAGTTCGCGTGTCGTTCCCCGACGTGAGCGTCGCCCGCCGAGCGGCTCCGCAGATCCGGCCGACCGGCGCGCGCATCGTCTATATGGGCGACGACGGCGAAGACGTCTACCTCGAGGCGTAGCCGCTGGCAGCGGTCGCACCCGAGAGGCGCGCGACTCAGCGAGCAAGCACAAACTGACAGCCAGCTGCCTCTCGCACTACGCGATCAGTACAGTGAAGCTGTGGGGCGCGTCATGTGGTTCCGGTGCAGCGGTCTCGGCGTCGTCGCGTGCGCGCTCTCGGGCGCCGCATGCGCCGTGACCGCAACCACGTGTCCCGTGGGAACGAAGTTGACGGTCACGCAGCGTCCCGAAGGCCGCGCGCAATGGTGCACGGTCGCGGACACGACCAACACCGCCCTTCCGGCCGCCGGCCGCAGCTACGAGACCAGGCTCGGCTTGGTGCAACCGACTGCAATGCCGGGCGGCATCGAAGGTCCGTTCACGAGCTGGTACGCAAGCGGCGCGCTGCAATCGCACGGCGGCTACAAGAACTACGGCGGTCGCTCGGTACCCGAAGGCGTGTGGGCGTTCTGGTACGACAATGGTCAGCGTCGCGTGCTCGGCGAATACGCGCGCGGCGTACCGCAAGGCTGCTTCGCAGTCTGGGACGAAACGGGACGCCGCGAGACCGGCATCGTCGAGGGCGACCAGCTTCGCGTCGAGGTCTGCACGCCACCATCCGACGACGATATTGTCGCGATCGAAGGTGGCGGTGGACGCGCCGCGCGCACGCCGGCATCCAGCGATTTCTCGCTGCAGGCGATGGCCGGTCCGAATCGCTTCGGTACGGCGAATCCAGATCAAGTGATTCAGGACCCGGCGATGACGCTCGCGTTCATCGCGTCTGCACGCAAACACCTCGGCCGCCTGCGCCTCGGTCCCATCGCCGGCGCCCGGCTCGGAAACGACCCGGGCTACATGGCGCTCGCGATCGGCGGCACCGCCGCGTGGCAGTTGCCGTCGTTTCATTCACGCATCGATGCCGAGGTGTCGGCCGACCTGGCCGCGCAACGGCTCCGCGTGACCATCGCCGAGCGCCGCACGCAACCCGGCGTCGCATCGCTCGAGTTTTGGTCGCCACTCCCCGCTCTACAGGTCAGCTTCGCGTTTGCGCTGTCACCAAATCTCGAAGCACTCGCCTCCGCGCGCGTCGACGGGTTTCCTGCGCGCGACGTCGAGCGCGAAGTCGTCTACTGCAATTTCACTTGTCTCGCGCCGGTTCAGGAGACGTGGCGCGTCGGCGGTGTAGCGTATGGCGCCGCGCTCGGCCTTCGACTCGTGCTGCGTTGACGACCGCCGCGAGCTTCAGCTTGGAGCCAGCAAGTTGTGCAACGTGTCGTCGAGCGTGACAGAGCGCAGCACGGGCACACGCGAGCCGAGTGCACCGAGCACGCCGATGTAACGCTTCGCAGATGCAACGCCGGCGGGCTCGCCGAGCGTCGCGACGCTTGCATCGAGAACGACGCGGTAAACGGCGCGCCGCTCGTCCGCTGTCGGGGACGCGACGATCGCCCCCGCGAGTCGTGCACGTGCTTCGCGAAAGATCCACGGATGATCGATCGCGGCGCGACCAATCATGACCGCGGCGCAGCGGGTTTCGTCGAGCGCTCGCATCACATCGTCCGCGGTCCGGACATCGCCATTGACGATGACAGGTATCGACACGACCGCGCGCGCACGCGCTGCCCAATTCCAGTCGGCGTCGCCACGATGCCCCATCGCAGCGGTGCGGCAGTGAATCGTGAGCGCGGCGATGCCGGCGTCCTCGAGGCGCCGAGCGAGATCCACGATCGGCATATGTGATTCCGGGCCCCAGCCGATGCGCGTCTTGACGGTGACCGGTAACCCAACGGCGCGGGTGATCTCGCGCGCCATCGCGACCATTGCCGCGGGATCACGCAACCAGCCGGCACCGGCACCGCGGCGTGCGATCGCTGGAATCCAGCATCCGCAATTCAGATCGATGAACGTCGGCTCGGCAGATTCGGCGATCTGTGCCGCTCTCAACAGCAGCTGCGGATCCGAGCCGTAGATCTGGATCGCCGTCGGCCG
>DATDCH010000762.1:0-6574 GCA_036524455.1 Kofleriaceae bacterium
AGCGCCCACAGCGCGAGCAGGCCGCTGCCGACCGCTTGCCACATATCGATCACCGGCGGCGCGTAGCTCGGCCGGCATAGCTCGCCGCGCATGTGGGGCGGCACGTTGCGGATGCTGCGATCGGGCGGTCGCGACAGCATCCACGAGCACGAGGGAAGCAACGAGCAGGCGAGGGCGAGCAGCGCGAGCAGCGCGCAGAGCGGCGACCGAGGGCACGGTGCGATGCGTTCCATGCCGGCAACCTCGCAAAGCAAGTCGTGCAACCGGCGCGGCTTCACCCGATGTTCACGCTTGCCTGCCAGGATCTTCCGTTCAGCAGCGTCGGCAGACCTCCCGAAGGCGAGATCTCTCCGGATTACCTGTTTAGTTGACAGATCTTATCGGTTAGCTGAACACTTGACCAGTGAAGGTTGCGTGTCTCGACTTGCCGGCGCTGCCGCTGCAGCTCGTGTGGCGCAGCGAGCCCGAGCTGCGCGCGCATGCGGTGGTCGTGATCGACGAGGATCGACCGCAGGGCAGTGTGCTGTGGGCATGCGAGCGTGCGCGTGCTGCGGGCGTGTTGCCGGGACAGCGCTACGCGCACGCGCTCAGCTTGCATCGCGCGTTGCGCGCGCGGCTCGTACCACCCGAGCAGATCGAAGCAGCGATCACCGAGCTGCGCACGGCGCTGCATGCGCTGTCGCCTCGCGTCGAGCTGAGCGAAGAACCGGGCACGTTCTGGCTCGACGGCGAAGGCCTCGAGCGAATCTTTCCCGACGCCGAGCGTGAAGCGACCCGGAGTCGCGATGGTCGTGATCGCGATGGTCGTGATGGTCGCGATGCTCGTGGTCGCGATGGTCGCGATGCTCGTGGTCGCGATGGTCGCGATGATCGCGATGGTCGTGATGGTCGTGATGCTCGTGGTCGCGATGGTCGCGATGCTCGTGGTCGCGATGGTCGCGATGGTTGCGATGATCGCGATGGTCGTGATGATCGCGATGGTCGTGATGGTCGTGATGGTCGTGATGCTCGTGGTCTCGATGGTCGCGATGCTCGTGGTCGCGATGGTCGCGATGATCGAGATGGCCGCGGCGCGGTGATGCGCGGCCAAGCGTGGGGTATGGCGATCCAGCGCACGATCGTCGGCCTCGGCTTTGCGGGCGCGGTCGTCGTCGGGTTTTCACGATTCGCGACGTATGCGATCGCGCGCGCAACTCGCGCCCCGCGTCACCGACCTGATGGGCCCGGCCCTTGGGCCGGGCCCATCAGCGTCACCGTGCTGCGCAGCGACGCCGATGAACGCACCGGTGCGAGCGCGGTGCCGCTCGCGCGGCTCGACGTCGATCCGAAGCTGCGCGATTCGCTCGCGCGGCTCGGCGTCACCACGCTCGGCCAGATGGTGCGCTTACCCGGCGGCGGCATTCTCGAACGGTTTGGCCGCGAGGCGCACCGGCTATATCAGCTCGCCGCTGGCGAGCGCTGGGATCCGCTCGTGCCGGTGGCGCCACCCGAGGCGCCCGACGAGCACGTCGTGCTCGACGACGACGAGCAGGACATCGAGCGGCTCGTGTTCTTTTTGAAGGCCGCGATCGATCGCTTGCTCGAGCGGCTCGCGGCACGCGGGCGCGCATTGACCGCGCTGCATGTCGAGCTGACGCTGCGGCGATCGGTCCGCCTCGGAAGGCGGGCCGATCTGATCGATGACACGGGGGTTGGCGATACCGAGCTACGCGCCGATTGCATCAAGCCTGCGGCGCCGACCCTCGACGGCCGCGCGCTGTTGCGACTCGTGCATCTGCGGCTGACCGGCATGCCGCCTGTTGCGCCGGTTCATGCCGCACGCGTGTGGGCCGATGATGTGGCGGCCACGCGCGAGCAGCTCGCGATGTTTGCGAGCAAGCCGCGCCGCGATCTGCGAGCGGCGAATGAAGCACTCGCGCGCGTGCGCGCCGAGCTCGGCGACGACGCCGTCGTGCGCGCCGTGCTGCGCGATGGCCACTTGCCCGAAGCGAGCTTTGGTTGGGAGCGACTCGCGCACGTGCAGCAGGCCGTGCCGACGCAGAAGCTCGTGCGGCCGCTCGTGCGGCGGCTGTATGCGAAGCCGCAGCTGTTACCGCCGCAAGCGCGTCAGGTACGCGACGACGGCTGGCTGCTGTCGGGCCTCGAGCACGGCGCCGTCGTGCGGATCTTGGGGCCGTACATCGTGTCGGGCGGCTGGTGGCAGCACGAGCTGCACCGCGAGTATCACTTCGCCGAGCTGCGTCGCGGCGATTGCCTATGGGTGTTCTACGATCGCAATCGCCGGCGCTGGTTCTGTCAGGGCGCGATCGAGTGACGCGCACCGCGAATCGTTAGTCGGACCAGTGGCCCCCACCCGGGCCACTGATCCAGTCGAAGCGAATCTTGCCGTTCGCCGGCACCGACGCCTCCGTGCAGCTGTACGTGCACAGCGTGTAGTCGCCGGCGACGAGGTTGATCTGATAAACGCCGTTGTTGTCACTGACCGCCTGCACGAACGGACCGGTCTTCGAACCGGCTGCATAGACGATGACGTGCTCGCCCGCCGCGGGTTGATCCTGGCAGCCTGACGTATCGCAGCCGGAGATCAACAAGCCGTAGATGCCCTGCTCGATCGTGATCTGATCTTCGATGTCGGTGTCGACGCTCCCACCACATGCGCCGAGCACCGCGACCATCAGCAAATACCGCAACATCGGTGGCTCAAAGCAGCAATGCGCGTGCCCAGCTAACCCCGCGGGTTTACTGCGCACTACTGTGAAAATCGCTGCAATCCCAGACATGATTGTCGTGATCGCACCAGCGCGAGATCTGAGGAAGATCACAGCGTACTCTGCGTCGTTGAACGCATGCCCGACGACAAAACGTTTGGTACCGCAGACGCAACGGAGCCGGTGACACGCGCCGATTTCGAACGCGCACTGCGCTTCTTGAACCTGAGCGACCTCGAGACGCGCGACACCATGCTGCGACTCGCCGCACAAGTGGTCGCGCTCACCGACGAGCTGGTGCGACGCATCGACAACGTCGAGCCCGAGCCCGCTCCGGCGAATACACCGGCGCGGCCGGTCACCGCGACCGTCGAGACCGCCGTCGTCGAAGCGGTGCCAATCACGCTCGCCAAGATCCGCGCGGCCGAGGTGCGCGACACCGGCCGCGTCTGGATGGAGCTCGACCAAGACAACAAGTACGACGAGAGCGGCCCCGACATTCCGTGCGCCGAGCTACTGCACCTGTGCAAGGCGCGCTGCTGCAAGATGAGCTTCCCGTTGTCGACGGTCGATCTCGACGAAGGAATCATTCGCTGGGACTACGGGCAGCCGTACATGATCCGCCAGCGCGCGAGCGACGGTTACTGCGTGCACAACACGCCCGACACGCTCGGCTGCACCGTGCACGCGCAGCGCCCACTCGTGTGCCGCCGCTACGATTGCCGCGAAGACACGCGCGTGTGGATCGACTACGAGCAGCGCATCCCCGCGCCGCTCGACACCAGGGAACGCGACGGCAGGTCGTTCGACTTGATGGAGCGCGCCCGCAAGCGGCACGAAGCGATGATCGTCGAGAACCACGCGCTCGTGCAGGTGTATCCCGATGCCGAACCGCGCACGGGACCGGAGCCCGCGGAAGGCGCGCGGCTGTTTCTCCGCCGGCCGGAGCTCTAGGCCGCGCGAGCGTGACTCCGGGTCGGGGCGCGCAACGCGATTACTCGGCGGTGCTCTCTCGGCCGCGGCGCGAACCCGATTACTCGGCCGTCGTGCGTTCGCGGCGCAGGCGCTCGATCTCGGTCGGCGCGGGATGCACGAGCACGGTGCCGGTGCCGCCGTCGACGGCAAGCAGATCGCCGGGCCGCACCCAGCCGAACAGTCCCGACACATCCGTGATGAGCGGCAGCTTTGCCGTACGCGCGATCTCGATCGCGGTCGGCGATGCCGCATCGCTCGTGACGAGCGCCGCTGCACCACGTGCGACCGCGACGAGCGCGGACACCGCACCGACGCGATCCGCGAGCCACACGCCACCAGGGCGCGCCGAGCTGCGCGTGTCGAGCGTCATGCCGATGATCGCGCACAGCTCTTCGATCTCGACGGCGCGTTCCTGCGGCGTGCCGAGGCGAACCGCCGCCCGCGCCTAGTCCTTCGCGACGCCGCGGAGTCCGATCGGATCGGTCGCGGCGGCGACGAGTCGCTCGCGTAGCCGCGCATCGCACAGCGCGAGCGTGAACCGATCGAGCACGGCACCGACGGCCGGGTCTTCCGCATCGCGCAGCTTGCGCAGGCCGCGGGCGAGGTCTTCGCGCAGGCGGGCGAGCACGCGCTCGAGGTCGCGCTCGACGTCGGCCATGCCCTCGAACGGAGCCGTGCCGATCGCCGTCGCGGTCGGCAGGATGCCAGCGCGGCCGAGCACGACGCCATCGCCTGCGTGGGCCGTACCGTGCAGGCGGGCCGAGCGCACGGCGGTCGCGCGGCGACGTTCGATCGCGAGCGTCGCGGGGGCGCCGAGTGCGGTCGCAAGCGTGACCTCGTCGGCGGAAAACGCCCGCTTCTTGCGCTGGAGCACCAGAACGCCGGCGACGGCACCGCCGCTGATCAACGGCACGCCGGCGAATACCGGGAACTGCTCCTCGCCAAGGCCGGGCACTTCCTTGTAGGCGCGCTCCGCCGCGGCGTGCGCCGCCGACACGGGGCGCATGCACTCGGCGACGAGGCCGGTGATGCCTTCGCCGACCGCGAGCGCGGTGTTGCCGATCGCCGACTCGGGGAAGCCGTGGTTGCCGCGCATGACGAGCTTGTCGTCCTCGACGACGTAGATGCTCGCGATGTCGATCGCCATGATCGAGGCGATCTCGTCGCACATCGCCGTCAGCATCGCTTCGAGCGGTCCATCGTGGCTCGCAAGCTCGATGAGTCGCATGATCCCATCGACACCGCGATCACCGCGGTGATGTACATGGATGATCGAGCGCGAGCTGCGAGCCACGAGTGCAGCCTGACATGAACGATGTTTCTGGCGCGTTTCCGATCCGTCAACTTCTTTTGCGGCGACGGGTCGTTGCGAGCACTGCGATAACGATCAGTACGCCGCTCGCGTCACCGCCCGTACCGGTGCTGCACGACAGCCAGCGCAGGCAGCCGAGCCACCGCCACCGCTCGTCGCTTGGATCGACGTAGCTCGCTTCGCTGCGCGACAGGATCGGATTGCGCGACGTGTCAGCGCCCGGGTCCTGCTTGTCGAGCACCGCCGATGGCATGCGATCAGGATCGGGCGGTGGCGGCTTCGTCACCGGGTCTGGACCGCGGCCGCTGATCGTGCAACCTACCAGCACAACGGGCAGTAGCGCGCGCATCGCGCTGAGCCTACCAGTGTAACGATGCAGCGCGACGACTACATCATTCGCATGATCAAGCAGCTCGGCGCGTTCCTCGCGAGGCTCGCCGGCAGGCGACAGGCGAAGGACTTCGAGGGCGCGATCGCGGAGGCGGGCAAGGGTTGGGACGAGCTGCTCGGTTACCCACGGGAGATCGCCGACGTGCTCGATTCGCACACGCTGGCAACCATGCTCACCCAGCCAGACCGCATGCGCGCCGCTGCGCAGCTGTTGATCGAAGAGGGTCGCGCGTACGCCGGCAAGGGCGATCCGCCGCGCGCGGCCACCTGCTTCGTCCGCGCGTGGGAGCTGTATCTCGAGGCACGCGTGATCGAACCGGCCGATGACGACGGCGCGGTGATGAGCGAGCTCGCGCGGCTCGTGCCCGCCAATCAGCTCGACCCGCGGTATCGCGGCGAGTAGTCGCGCACGTTACGTCGGCGCGCGAAACACGAACGCGACGAGCTGCGCGCCCATGCCGGTGGTGACGTAGACGTTGCGTTGGTTCGTCGTCAGCTTCGCGACCCAGTCGAACAGCCCGCCGTCGACGAGCGGAACTTCTTCGCCGCCAGGCGCGGTGACCCACAGCATGTAGCGCACGCCGCCCGAGTAATACGGATGCTCGAGTAGCTTGCGCGTGCCGCCGACCGCCGCGGCGATGCGATCGGCAAGTGCGCTGCGCTCGGCGGTCGCGAGCACGTCGACGCGCCGCGCACCGAACTGATAGCCGTGCTGCTCGAGGCGATCGAGTGCGCGCTGCATCGTCGTGATGTGGTGTGCGAGCGTGTCGACGGCAAAGCCGTGGTCCTTGCTCTCGCGGCCCGCGCTCGCGAGGCAGAAGATCCGAAAGTGCGCCGCGTAGCCCGGCTTGTCGGGAATCGCCTGCGCACGGATCACGCGTTGGCTCGTCGCGAGGTGCACCGGCGTATCCGGCGCGGCGCGCAGCCGCTCCGCGCATTCGAGCGCGAGCACGTTCGTCGGATCGGAGACGACCTCCGTGCTGCGCAGCGCCGAGAGGACGCGGTGTTGATCGGTGACGGCGACTGCGGAACAGGCGCCGAGCGGCGCGACCGGCGAGAGCTCGATCGATTCGAAGGACGATGTCGCCGCGTGGAAGCACGCGTCGACCGCGTGGAGGGTCCGCTGATCGATCGGCGCGGGCTTCACGAACGCATCGCGCGCCCATTGCTCGAGCACCTGCGCCGGGGT
>DATDCH010000763.1:0-11868 GCA_036524455.1 Kofleriaceae bacterium
CCGAACGCGGAGGGCAGGATCACGAACTTCTTGATCTGCTCGACGCGCGCGAGGGATTGATTGACCTCGTCGATCTTCGCCTGGATGGTCGAGCGGATTTCGGGCGCCTTGCTGAGGTCGCCGCTCGGGAGGACCTTGCGCGCGGTGGGCTCGTCGAGTGTGACGAGCGCGGTGAGGTATTTGCGGCGGTCGCCGATCACGACGGCTTCGCCGACGAGCGGCGACTGCTTGATCATCGCCTCGATGTTCTTCGGCGCGATGTTCTTGCCGCCCGCCGTGATGATGATTTCTTTTTTGCGGCCCGTGATCGTCAGGAAGCCCTGCTGATCGAATTGGCCGAGGTCGCCCGAGCACAACCAGCCGTCCTTGACGGTTTCGGCGGTGGCCTCTGGCTCCTTGTAGTAGCCGAGGAACACGTTCGGACCGCGGACGAGGATCTCGCTGTCTTCGGCGATCTTGACCTCGAGGCCGGGCAGCGGAGGGCCGACCGTGCCGAGCTTCGTGCGGCCGGGCAGGTTGCAGGAGGTCGGGCCGCAGTCTTCGGACTGCCCGTAAATCTCTTTGATCGGGAGATCGATGCTCGCGAAGAATTCGAGTACATCGGGCGCAATCGGTGCGGCGCCGGAAAACAGCTCTTGTACTCGATCGAATCCAAGCGCCTGTTTGATCTTTGAGATTACGAGTCGATCGGCGAGTCGGTATTGGAGCTCGAGCGTGATCGGGAGTGGCTCGTTGCGGAAGCGGCGCGCGTTGACTTCGCTGCAAACTTTGCGCGCCCACTCGACCAGGAGCTTCTTGGCGCCCGTTGCATCGGCGAGCTTGCCGGCGAGCACCGCGTGGAACTTTTCCCAGATCCGCGGCACGCCGAAGAATACGGTGGGGCGGGCGTCCTTGAGATTGTCGGGGACCTTCTCGAGCGCCTCGGCGAAGTAGACCGTGCTGCCCGTGGTGGCCGGCATGTGGATCGTGCACATCTGCTCGGCAATGTGCGAGAGCGGCAAGTAGGAGAGCGAGACGTCGTCGGTGCGACGACCGCCGATATCGAGCAGACACTGCGACGTCCACGCGATGTTGCCGTGCGACAGCATCACGCCCTTCGGCGGACCGGTCGTGCCCGACGTGTAGATTAGCGTGGCGAGGTCGGATTGCTCGATCGCGTCGACGCGTTGGTCGAGCACGGCATCGGGCGTTGCGTTGGCTTTGGCGATGAAGTCGTCCCACGTGATGACGTCGTCGCCCGTTGCCGTGACGCCCTTCATCGTGACGATCCACTTGAGCAACGGCAGTTCGGAGCGCTTGGCTTTGACCTTCGCGAGCTGCTCGGCATTCTCGACGAGCACGAGCAGCGACTCGGAGTGATGAACGATGTAGTGGACTTCCTCGGTCGAGCAGGTGGTGTAGATGCCGGCCGGGACGCCGCCCGCCATCATCGCCGCGTGATCGAAGATCACCCACTCCGGGCGGTTGAAGCCGAGGATGGTGACCTTGCCGCCGCGCGGCAGGCCGAGCGCGATCATCGCGCGGGCGGCGCTGCGAATCTGATCGACGTAGGTCTTCCACGTCGTCGGCTGCCAGCGGCCGTTGGCCTTCGCCTGATAGGCGATGGTCGACGGTCTCTCGACCGCCATGCGCAAGACACGGTGAGGAATCGTGTCGCGTGCCACTAGTTCTTCTTCTTCTTCTCGTGGGCGAAGTAGGCGGTCGAGCGCTTCTCGCCTTTGGTCTTGAGCGCGCCTTCTGCGATCAGCTTGCGAATCGGCAGCGCGAGATCTTTGGTCGTGGTGCCGAGCTGCTTGTTGATCTGCTCGATGCGCAGGCCCGGGTGCTTCGTGACGAACGAGTGGAACTGATCGGCCATCTTGTCGAGCTCGTCGCTCGAACGCTTGGCACCGCGGCCACCGCGGCTGACACGGCCACGGCCAAGGCCACTGAACGCACCGCGGCCGCCACGGCCCAGTGCTTCGTCGATCATGTCGCGCGCGGCGGCGCGGGCGAGCTCAGTGATCTGCACGACGAAGTCGGCGACCACACGATTCATCTCGGTCTGGAAATCGCTCATTCGCTGTCCTCAGGATTGAATATCTCGAACGCGCCGCATTCGAGCATAACGAAGATCGTTTTACAACCTACTCCGCGGGAAACGCCTTCGTCACGTCGAACAGTGAAATGTAGACGACGGGACCGAGATCCTTACTCGCGCTGTGCATGTCGGCGAGCTCGAGGAAGTCGTCGACGCGGCGGTACTCGCCATCCGAAAAGCTCGGCGATGGATGGAAGCCCATCATCAGCGTCTTCGGCGCAGCGAGCGGTGCACCGTCCCAGTTTGCGTCGAAGATCGCCTTCATCTGTGGCGTCGACAGGTAGTCGATCATCACGCCGTTATCCGGAACTTCGAGCATGGCAATGTTATTGCCGGGCGAGCTGGTGAGCGGATCGGTGAGGCTCGGGTAATACGGTTGGCTCGTATCATTGATCGGGCCCCAGTGGGTCATGTTCCAGGTGTAGAGTTCTTTGCCGAGCCACTCCTCGATATGCATCCAATTGAGTGCCGACGTGTCTGCGACATAGCCGTTATCGGCGAGCGCTAGCAGCGTTTGCAGATCTGCGGTCCAACCGCCGGCGCGGAATGTGCGCGGCGTGCCGAGTCCGCGCTGATTGAAGATCGTCGCCGCGTGCTGCAGCAATGCGCCCATCGGCTGGCGGGCGTACGCCGATAGCTTGATCGTGTAGCCGCTGGTGTCGCTCGTGTAGACCGTCGACTGATCCGTAATGCAAGTCTGGCCCGCCGCCTCGACGAAGTGACAGTACGGGTGGATGTGCAGCCCGATCTCGTCCTTGTGGGTATCGCGCTGCTTCTTGATCCAGTTGTTGAGCTCTTCGCGGCGCGGCTCGGCGAGCATCGGATCGGTGTACGTGTACGGCGGCCAGAAATGGGTCATCACGAGTCCGGGATGATCCATGTGCATCTTGTCCATATAGCCAAGCGCGAGGTTGCCCGGATCAGCGAAGTCGTAGTCGGTCGACACCAGCACGTAATACGGCGTGCTGCGATTGAGCGTCGTCTTTGCGAACGCATCATCACTGCCGTTCGCGGAGAACAGCACTTCATGCGCGCCGGCCTCGAGCGTCGCGATCGAGATGTCGAGCGCGAAGCCGTCGCTCTGATCGATCAGGCGCTGCGGCGGCAGACCGGGGATGTACGCGTCGACAAAGTCGGTGCCCGACGGTGCCGTGATGATGAAGGTCAGCTGGTCTTCGCCCGGCGTCGCGGCGTCACCGATCAGATACCAGCTCTCGAGACCGCGACTCGTGAACGCCGGATCGTTGGTAGTCGGAGCATTCGGACGATTCGGTTTTGGATCGGGATATCCACCACTACAACCGAGCGCAGCAATAGCAACCGCGAGTAGCCAGGTCCGCATCGCGCGGGACCCTAACATGAAGAGCCGAGCGCTCGATCATGGTAGTTTTCCATCTCCATGAGGGCGATTCCATTCATGTTCGCGCTCGCTGCGTGTGCGGGTCCACGCGCCGAAAGGCCACTCGAGATGCAGCTCGGTCTGTCGCACGACGCGACCGAGAAGCGGCTCCGCGAGCATCAGTTCTGCCTGCAGACCAGCACGAGCACGGTCAAGCACACGCAGCAGAAGCAACTGTACCCGCGGTGCTCTCGCTCCGAGGCCGAGCACGGCGACGCGTGGGTGATCGCGATCTACGACGGCGACAAGCTGGTCGAGCTTCGCCGCTACGAGCGCTACGGCGACGACGCGCGTGCGGTCGAGCGCTGGAACGAGCTCGTCGGCGATCGCACGAAGAAGACCGCCGCCTCCGACAAAGCGCTGCAGCAGATCAAGGATCGCGGGCTGCTCCAACCCGGGACACGCAGCGTGAAAGCGTTCGACGGTCTGCCGGGCACGGTGGTCGGCGTGTACTTGCTCACGCCGTACCCACCGGATAACGCGAACGTGCTCGAGCAGGTCACCTACGCAAGCGAAGCGAATATTCCGCAGTAGCCGCGATTGCTACGGGCGCGGGCCTGCGCAGGTCGCGTCGTTCGTGCCGTTGCACGCCGCGAGTCGCGCGCCCGCCGGGTTCATCGCCGTGATGCCGGTGCCGGTCGGCGCGCCCTTCTCGAACCAGCTGTTGCTGAAGTTTCCGCTCACCGGCGTGCTCGCGAGGATGTCGACGTCGGTGCCGTTCGAGAACCAGTTGTTGTACGTGAAGTCGGCGCCCATACCGCCGTAGAACATGATGCCGTAGTCCGACGTGCTCACGTTCGAGTGCGTGAATTTGATGACGAGGCCGTTGCCGCCGAAGTGCATGTTGCAGTGCGTGGTGTCGGTCTCCGTCGGCTCCATCCCGATCTTCGAATACGACATATCGATGGTGCCGCCGCTCATCATCAAGAAGTCGCCGATGACGTTCGAGAAGTGAGAGTCGACGATTGTCGCTGTGGCGCCGGCGAACGTGGTGATCGGACCGTTCGTCTGCCTGACGTACTTGTACTTGAGCTCGCCGTTGACGCTCATGCCGCCGAACCCGCCGTTCGCCTTGCCCGCGATCGTGATCTTGCCCGCGCTGGTGCCCTGCGCGTCGAGGATGCCGTTGATCGTGATCAGCGCGCCGGGATTCACGGTGACCGTCGAGCCCGCCGCGATCGTCACGGTCACGCCGGGGTCGATCATCACGTTGCCGCCGATCTCGACGGCGCCCGACCACGTCGTGTCAGCGCTGATCTTGCCGCTGATGCCGCTGCCGCTGCCGCTCCCCGACCCGCTGCCCGAGCCGCTGCCCGAGCCGCTGCCGTCGTCGTCTCCGGGTTCGGTTCCGCCGACGACGCACGCGACCAGGGGTAAGCACAGAGCAAGGGCTAGGAGGTTCCTCATGGTCAGCAGGGTAAAGCAACGCATGTGCCCGCTAACCCCCGTGGAATCACTGATGTAACCGCGCTGCAACCGAGGCTTTCACCCCCAGGGCGTGGGGCTGAAAGACCTCGATCTCTATGGGGGAAGTAGAAACCGTAGGAACCGCCACGCACGCGCTTTCCACGCCAGCTCGTCGTGGAGGGCACCCGGTTCGTGGAAGTAACACAGTGCGTTCGGGCCGGCGGAACAGCTCGGCGAGTCGCTGCGCTGCCAGCCCAAACCGACGGCCAGGTCGCGGATCTCGACGCTGTCCGCGGCGCCGTCACTGTTCGTCGCGATCGAACCGCCGTGATCGAGATAGATCGCGAGCGGCTGCTTGCCCATCGCGGGCAGGTGGTCGCGCAGCGCCGTATCGGTGTCTTGGCCAGGCCAGAACGCGCCCGACAGCGACGCAGCGCCGGCGTACGTTTGCGGATAGCGCAGCGCGAGCTCCATCGACACGAGACCACCCAGCGAGCTGCCCGCGACGAGCACGCGCCCGTTGCTGCGCACCTTCGCGAGCGCACGCGGCTGCAGCTCGCCGACCTGGAACTCCATGAACGCCTGCATCACCGACGTCGACAACCCGTACTCGTTGTTGCGCTGCGCCGTCTGATCGGCGGCGATCACGATCGCTTCACCTGCGCGGCCCGCCGCGATCTCGGCGTCGAGCGTGACGTTGACTTCCCAGCCGGTGTGGCCAAAGCAGCAATCGTGGTCGTCCCATACGTTCCTGCCGTCGTGCATGAACAGCACGGGATACGTCTTCACAGCGGTTCCGTTGTAGCCGCGCGGCACGTACGCGGTGACATCGCGGCAGTTGCCGAGCGTCGTCGAGCATGCGCGGTCGAGCGCGATCAAATGGCCACGTCCCGAGTCGGGCGTGTTGAGCACGGAGTTCTTGCCGTCGGGATTGCCGGAGAAGTCGTCGTACGCGAACGCGGGGTTGTTCGTGTCGAGCGACCACGTCGCGCCGGCGACGAGCTTGTATAGGTGGTGCCCGGTCGCCACCGCGCCGATCGCTGCGATCACCGGCGAGCCGCACACGGCCTTCGTGGCGAGCGCGGTCGTCGACCACTCGTTGAACGTGCCTGCGATCGCGACCGGCGCGTCCGTGCGAACCAGTGCGCGGCCGTTCGCCCACAGTGGGCCGATGCCTTTGCGTGCGTCGAGCTCGGTGACGAGCTTGGCCACGGCGCCGGCATCACACGCGGCGACCGCTTCGTCGTAGAGCGCGATCACGCACGCGGCACCGGCGTGACCCTCCGGGCAGTCGGTCGCGCCGTCGACGCCGGAACCAGTTTGTGAATCCGGTGCCAGCTCGGCGCTCTCGTACTTGCAGGCGGCCGCGGCGAGCGCGAGCAGGGCGATCGAGGACAGTGCAGTTCGCATGATGTCGACAAAGGCAACGCGGATCCGGCGTAAGTGGCGGATCGGCGGAGGCCGTACCCGCGAACAGCAAGAAGCACGCCCTGCCGCGCCTTGGTACAACGAGAGTGTGGAGGACGAGCCATACGCGGGGCCCAAGCCCTCCGATGCGGAGGTCGAGGCGCTGATCGCCGGTGCGAAGGCGACGCGCAAGCGACCGTCGCGCGGCTTGTGGTTCGCGGCACTGATCGTCAGCGTCGCGTGTGTGATCGGTCTGGCCTACGGGCTGATCACGAACTGGGACGCCAAGCCGGAGGTCGTCAAGTCCGACGCGGTGCGCGCGAGCTCGAGCAGCGGCAGCGGTTTCGGCCTCGGCCTCGTGATCGGTCTCGGTGCGGGCATCGCGATCGGCAGTGTGCTCGCTCTGCGCAAGCGTCACTCGTGATCAGCGTCGCGGTGTTGATGCCACTCGTCGCGCAGCATGCCGTAGAGCACGACGTCGAGCAGCTTCTTGCCCTTGCGGACGTGCTGGCGGCGAATGCCTTCGTTGATCAGGCCGAGCTTGTCGAGCACGCGGCACGACGCTGCATTGCCTTCGAGCACGTGCGCGTAGACGCGCGATAGTCCGAGCTCGGCGAAACCAAAATCGAGCAGCGCACCGGCGGACTCGGTCGCGTAGCCGTGACCCCACGCATCGGCGCCGAGCCAGTAACCGAGCTCGGCGCGACGATCGCGCACGAACCGGCGCAGGCTGACGCTGCCGAGTAGCTCGTCGGGCGCTTCGCGGCGCGCGATCGCGAGCGTGACGCCGCGGCCTTGCACCCACCACGCGATGCGTCCCGTGATCCAGCGCGTCGCGAGCGTGAGCGGGTATGGGCTCGGCACCGCGATCAGATAGCGTGCGACGCGACGATCGCCGGCCCGCGCCGCGACCGCATCCGCGTCCTCGGGTACGAGCTCGCGCAGCACGAGCCGCTCGGTCGTGAGCGTCGGCGGGCCCGGATCGATCGCGAGCATCGGCGATTACTGCGGCGGGCGCGTACCGTTCATGTCTTGGTACGTGGTGCAGCCGTCATACGGCGCGCAATCGCTGTTGTCGTTGCCGTGATAGTGGTACTCGATTCGTCCGGTCAGGACATCGCCGTCGAGCTCGGCCAAGAGATCCGAATCGACGGTGAGCGTGCAGTTGCCCATGTTGAAGGGCCGCGTGCCGATGATCGCGAGGTCGAGCTCGTTGCCATCCACCTTGCCGTTGAAGACGTGCGAGCCGAGGATGAAGTCGAGCACGTTGCGCGTTCCGCCCATGACATCGGCGTTCACGTCGTCGCCCTCCTGATTGATCACGACCTCGATGTTGGTCGCGACATCGCCGATGTTCCAGTTCTCGAAATTGCAGCCATTCTCTCGGTTGGTGACGTTGATCGAGTACGTGCCCTCGGCGTCCACGTCACCACCACAGGCCGCGAGGCTCGCTAGCAGGAGTAGGGGCTTCCACATAGACGAAAGGTATACCATGTGTATACCTTGGGCGGGAACGGTTGGCTTCCTCATAGCTCCAGGATAACCAAATTTCCGGGCAGTTGGCCTATGTTCCAAAACGTGCCCCGGTCACAGAGCCGTGCCTATCATCGCGCAGCAGCCGCATTAGCGGTCTCGCTCGGTGCGGGGCCTGCGGCACACGGCGCGGCCATGCACGACGTAGAGACCCATCGCCTCGACAACGGGCTCACGCTGCATGTCGCCGCCGGGCACCCCGCGCCGGTGATCGCCGTACAGGCGTGGGTCGGTGTGGGGTCGGCGGATGAAGCGCCACCGAAGGCCGGCGTCGCGCATGTCGTCGAGCACATGCTGTTCAAAGGCTCGAGTGCGTACGGCGTCGGCGAGCTCACGCGTGCGATCGAAGGCGCGGGTGGCGAGATCAACGCGTGGACGTCATTCGATCACACCGTGTATCACGCAGTGCTCGGGCGCGATCATGCCGACGGTGCGATCGACGCGATCGGCGATGCGCTGAGCACTCCGCGCGTCGATCCGCACGAGCTCGATCGCGAGCGCCAGGTGATCCTCGAGGAGATCCGGCAGGGCAGTGACGATCCGGCACGCTCGGTCGCGCAGAGCTTGTTCGCGACCGCGTACGTCGCGCATCCGTATCGCCGGCCCGTGATCGGCACTGCCGAGACCGTGCAGCGGCTCGGCGAGCGCGACGTCGTCGAGCTGATCCGCAATTACTACGTCGCCGACAACATCACGATTGTCGTCGCCGGCGATGTCGATCCGTCGCGCGTGCGGCGCAGCGTCGAGCGGCGGTTTCGCGCGATGCCGTCGGGCCGCCCCGCTCGGCGCGTCGCGATCGAGCCTGCGCAGACCTCGCCGCGCGCGGTCGCCGCGCATCGCGACGTCAGCGAAGCGTACGTGTCGGTCGGCTTCCACGTGCCGGCCGCACGGCACCCCGATGTGGCCGCGCTCGACGTCGCGGCGATCTTGCTCGGCGAGAGCGAATCAGCGCGGCTGCCGCGCATGCTGCGCGATCGCGATCAGATCGTGACCGGCGCGTACGCGCACGTGCATGCGCTGCGCGATCCTGGCCTGTTCGTGCTGTCGGCGACGACACGCCCGCGCGACGCGCAGAAGAGTGTCGGCGCGCTCGTCGATCAGGCGCTCGGGCTCGTCGACGAGCTCAGCGCCGACGAGCTCGACAAGGCACGCATCGCGGCCGAGGCCGGCTTCGTGCGTCAGCTCGAGACCGCGCAGGGCAGGGCGCGCACGCTCGGCTGGAACGCGAGCCTGACCGGCGATCCGCGGTTCGCGCACGTCTACCTCGATCGGATCCGCGCGGTGCGCCGCGACGATATCGCCGCGACGGTGCGCCGCTACTTCCGCCCCGAGAACGCGACGGTCGCCGCGATTTTGCCGTCGCGCCAGGCCAAGCCCGGCTCGCGTACGCGGCCTTCGCCGGCGGCGCGTGCCACGTTCGAGCGCTCGGCGGAGAAGCGCGTGCGCTCGGCGTTGCGCATTGCCACGGCGCCGGCGACCGTCACCGAGAAGCGTGTCGCGCTGCGGAACGGCATGACGCTGGTCGTGCGCCGTGATCCGTCGGTGCCGGTCGTCGCGATGCGCGCGGTGTGGCGCGGCGGCCAGCGCGTCGAAGACGACGACTACGCGGGCGCGTCGATGTTGCTCGCACGTCTGATCACGCGCGGGTGCGGCAAGCTCGATGCGATCGCGCTCGCCGATCGCGTCGATCGCCTCGGCGGTTCGCTCGGCGGCGTCGCGGGCCGCAACAGCTTCGGCGTCGCCGCCGAGTGGCTCGCCAAGTCGTGGCCCGCGGGGTTCGACCTGCTCGCCGATTGCATCATGGCGCCAGCGCTGGCGGCCGGCGAGCTCACGCGCGAGAAGCGCGCGGTGCTCGACGATCAGATCGCGCAAGGCGACAACCCGACGCAGGTCGTGTTTCGGTTGTTCAGCGAGACGTTGTACGGCGCGCATCCTTACGCGCGTGACGTGCTCGGCAGCCGCGCCGCGATCGACGCCCTCGATCGCACCGCGCTCGCCACGTTCTACCGCACGCACTATCCGGTCTCGCAGCTCACGCTGTCGATCGTCGGCGACGTCGACGTCAACGATGTCGTCGCGCGCGTCACGAAGCGGTTCGGCGCGAGCAAGGCGGTGAAGGCGCCGCTGCCCGTCGTCGCGCCGCCGCGGTTCGGCGGTCGTAGCAGCGAGGAGCGCGAGGTGTATCGCTACCTCGATCGCGCGCAGGCTCACCTCGTGATCGGTTATCCGGGCGCGACCGTCGACGCCAAGGATCGATTCGCACTCGAGCTGCTCGTCGCGGTGCTCGGCGGCCAGAGCGGGCGCTTGTTCAGCGAGCTGCGCGATAAGCAAGGGCTCGTCTATCGCGTGTCGGCACACTCCGTCGAGGGCGTCGATCCGGGCTTCGTCGCCGTGTACCTGTCGTGCGCGCCCGACAAGCTCGACGCGGCGGTCCGCGGCGTGCGCGGCGAGCTCGACCGCGTGCGCGCGCGAGGCATCACGGCCGACGAGCTCGAGCGTGCGAAGAGCTACTTGATCGGCAGTCACCAGATCGCGATGCAGCGGCGCTCGGCCGTCGCGAACGCGATCGCGTATCACGAGGCGTACGGCCTCGGCTGGCGCAGCTGGGCGAGCTACGACGACACGATTCGCGCGGTCACGCTCGACGATGTCGTCGCCGCGGCGCAGAGCTATCTCGATCCGGATCGCGCGATCACCGCGACCGTGCGGCCGCCCGTGCACTCGCCCGGCGCCGCGAAACGTTCGAAGCTGCCGGCGAAGCCGCGCGCTCGCTCGAAGCCATGAAGCGCGCGCAGCGCACGCCGCTCATTGCAACGGGTCACGGTGACCTCGAAGCGAGCTTCGTGCTGATCTTTCCGCTGCTGCTCGCGTACGAGCTCGGCGTGTTATTCGCGGGCCGCGTCAACGGCGCCGACGTCGTCACCCGTGCGGTCTACGCGCTCAGTGGCGGTCGCGCGATGTACCTACTGCTGCACGCGGCGATCGCGCTGTGGTTCCTGCTCTGGATCCGGCGCGAGCAGCGCTATCGCACGCTGCGTCTCGAGATCGTCGCGCCGGTCGTGCTCGAGGCTGCGATCTATGCGCTCACGCTCGGCGCGCTGATCACGCTGGTGCTCGATCGCCTGCTCGGCCTGTCGCTCGACGGTAATTCGTTCGTCGCCGCGTTCGGCGCAGGCGTGCACGAGGAGCTCGTGTTCCGGCTCGGGCTGTTCGGCGGTTTCGTGGCGCTGCTCGGTGGGCTCGAGCGGAGATTCGCGATCGGGCTCGCGCTCGTCACCTCATCGCTGTTGTTCGCGGCCGCGCATCACCTCGGCGTGCACGGCGAGCCGTTCACGCTGCACGCGTTCGCATTCCGCACGCTCGCCGGTGCCGCATTTTGTGCGATCTTCTGGTTTCGATCGCTCGCGCATGCGGTCTACGCGCACGCGCTCTACGATCTGGTCGTCGCCGCGAGCTGAAATCGTGCTCGTTCTCGTACGACCTGCGGGCTACTCGAGGCCGAGCGCGCCGGGACCGTCGAGTTTCATGTCGCCGACGTAGAGCTCGAACTTGAGGCGCTTGATCTGATCCGAGTTTGCGGTGCTCGGCGCGATCTGCGCTTTCAAGATGCCCATGTTGAACAGCGCGATGCGGAACAGCGTCTTGCTGCGATCCGGGGTGAGGAACTCGAGCGAGCCCGACTTCTGCGCCTTCGGATCCTTCTGACCGGCGACGATGTAGTGATCGTACCAGTCGAGGAAGCCGTCGGATTTCTCGAGCGCGATCGTCCCGACGATCGGCGGGAAGTCGATCTTCGTCGGCGACAGCTCCATCGTGCGGCGTGGGCCGGTGAACAGCTTCTTGATGCCCTGCTTGATCGTGAACGATTCGATCTTGTTGGCGAACTTCGCGTCGTCGATCCCGTCGATGCTCAGCCGGAACGCCGAACACAGCCACTGCTTCTGCTTGCCGCCACCTACGGGTGTGAGCTTGGCGCCGTTGCACTTGCGCGACGCGACCGCCTGGGGCTGGAACTTGACCTTGAGGTACGCGGCTTCTTTCG
>DATDCH010000764.1:0-11386 GCA_036524455.1 Kofleriaceae bacterium
GAACGGTGGGCGGTGGCGTGAATTCCTATGCCGCGGACTCGTATGCGTTCTGTTTCAAGCGCGCATTGCCGTAGACTTCGCCCATGCGCGCGCTCCTGCTCATCGACCTGCAGTACGACTTCTGCCCCGGCGGCGCGCTCGCCGTCGCGCACGGCGACGAGACGATTCCGGTCGCGAACCTGCTGTTACCGAAGTTCCCGACGATCGTTGCGACGCAGGACTGGCATCCACCCGATCACGGCAGCTTTGCCGTCAATCACCCGGGCACGAAGCCGTACGAGCTGAGCGAGCTCGCCGGGCTACCGCAGGTGCTGTGGCCCGCACACTGCGTGCAAGGCACGCGCGGCGCCGAGCTGCACGGCGACCTCGATCGCAACTTGATCACCGAGGTGTTTCGCAAGGGCACCGATCCGGCGATCGACAGTTACTCGGGCTTCTTCGACAACGGCCATCGCAAGTCGACCGGGCTCGGCGACTGGCTCAAGCAGCGCGAGATCACGAAGCTCTACATCCTCGGCCTCGCGACCGACTACTGCGTGAAGTTCACGACGCTCGACGCTCGCGAGCTCGGCTTCGAAGTGTCGGTCGTCGTCGACGCTTGCCGCGGCGTCAACCTCGACCCCGGCGACAGCGACAAGGCGTTCGCCGAGATGCGCGCGGCAGGCGCATCGCTCGTCGAGAGCGCGCAAGTCACATAGGCCGTCACTGCGGATCGGTGAACGCGCCGGTCACTGCGTGTAAACCAAACGCGAACGACACCGCTTGCATGCTCTCGACGGTGACGTCCGGCGCGAGCAACCCCGACACGAGCGAGTCGCTCTGTACTTCACCGACCGAGATGTTGCAGTCCTGATTGGTGTCGAACTGCGCCTTCACCATCTCGCCTCGGGAGCTCTGCGGGCAACCGCAGCTCGGCGGGTTGCTCAACATCGTGCACTCTTGCGCGACGATCGCCTGAAAGCCGTCGCTTAGCGCCGGGATGATCTTCGTCGTCACGTCGGTCGGGCTGATGGCGCCGCCGATCCTGCCCGAGAGCGTGGCCGTCGTTGACGTGAGGTCGGCGCGTGCGCTGAGCAGCGTCACCGTGATCGTCGGAGAGTCTGCGAACGTGAGCTGGACTGTGAGGTGACCGGGGCCAGCGGAGAGCTGCCCGCCGCCGATGCTACCCGAGAGACGTGGATCGATCGGTGCGGCCGCATTGATCGAGAACGAGCCAGTTCCCGCCAGGTGTCTGCGACAGACCGGGTCCTGCGCGCTCGAGCACGGCATCGGCATCGGGTTCTCGCCCTGGTACAGCGTGAACGTCACCATCGGGTCGTTCACGTAATCGTCAGCGCCGACATCGGCGAGCATGATCACGTCGCCGCGATCGATCGCGGCGGTTGTCGCGTTCTGGCCATACAGTCCGAGACCGACGGGAAGGTTCGCGATCAGTTGGCCCAGCGCATTGTCGGGGGACGTATTGTTGTCGAGGTCGAAGGCGTACGTGCGCGCCAACGCCGAGCTCGTCGGCAGGTTCACCCTGTCGATGACGTAGTGGCCGGTCGGCGGCGCATCCGCGTCCGGATCCGTGGCCGCGTCCTGCGGCGCCGTGTCGATCGCGGCGTCTTGCACGGCCGCTCCGCCATCACCGCACGCGATGACGAAAGCAATGACCGCGACGTACCGCATGCGACGATGTTACTTCGGGCGATAACGAGCCTGGGGACGGCCGTCGCGCTCCCAGCGCGCAAAGTCACATAGGCGCGGTGAACATGCCCTTGACGGCGCCGACCGAGACGCCGAGTGAAAGCGCCATCTGATTTTCGAGCGTCACATCGGGCGCGAACAACGCCTGGATGAGTGAGTTGTTCTGAATTTCGGCGAGCGTCACCATGCAGTCCTTCGGCGTGGTGTCGAACAAGCCGAGCATCGTCTTGCCCGTGGTGTCGGCCGCGCAGCCGCATGCCGGCGGGCTCATCAACATGGTGCAGTCGCGTGCGACCGCGATCGCAACGCCATCGCGCATCGCCGGCAGGACCTTCGTATTGATATCGCTCATGCTCACGCCGCCGCCGAGCTTGCCCATGAACGACGTCGCGGTCGGCATCAGCTCGACGCGCGCGCCGATCAGGGTGACCGTGGCCGGAACGGAGCCAAGCATGGAGACCTGGATCGTCAGGTGACCGGGGCCGGCGACGAGCGTGCCAGTGCCGCTGATCGAGCCTTGCAGTGCCGGATCGACCGGCGCGTTGGCCTTGAGCGAGAACGATCCAGATCCGGTGAGATGTTTGCGGCACACGATGTCGGACGGGCTCGAGCAAGCCGGCGGCATCGGGTTCGCACCTTGATAGATCGTGAACGCTGCGAACGGCGCCGTGGACAGAGCGTCGGCGTTGATATCGGCAAGCATGATCGCCGTGCCCTTGTCGATCGCTTGGGTCATCGGCGTCTGGTTGTCGAATCCCATCCCGGCGAGCGTGGAGAACACCATGCCGAGCTGGTTGTCGACGGTCATGTCTCCGTTGAGATCGAGGCCGTATGCGCGTGCCTGCGTGTTGGTGTTCGGCAACAACACGCGATCGAGCACGTAGTGGTGATGGGCCATCGGCCACATCGCGTCCATGTAGACCTTCGGCGCATCGAGCGGCGCATCGACCGCCGCGTCGATCGGACGGGGACTGTCGACGGCCGCGTCCTTGTGCGTCGACGTGCCACCACCACCATCGTCGCCGCAAGCGGCGAACATCACGAAAGCCAAGCAGATTGCGTTGCGCATCGGCGCAGTGCTTACTGCGTGCGTCTTCGCCACTGCAAGCATTCATTGTTAACAGTCGGCGCGGTGCAACGTCCTGCTCTTGACGTGCAGCTCGCGTACATTAGTTACGTGGACGACCTGACGACAGTCGTGGTGACTGCACGTCGCGGTGATCGCAAGGCATTCGCCGAGCTGTACCGCCGCTTCCATCGCGCCGTGCACGGCGTGGTGCTCGCGAAAGTGTCGTTCAACGATGCCGCCGATCTCGTTCAGGACGTGTTCGCAGTCGCGCTCGAGCGGTTGCCACAGCTTGCCGAGCCGGCTGCATTCGCGGGCTGGTTGATGTCGATCGCTCGCCATCGCGCGATCGATCACCTGCGCGGCAGCAAACCCACCGACGAGCTCGCCGACATCCCGGTGGCTGCGTCGCGCAGCGCCGAGGTCGCCGAGGTGCTCGCTGCGTTGCGAGCGCTGCCCGAGGCGTATCAAGAGACGATGATCCTCCGGCTCGTCGAAGGGATGAGTGGGCCGGAGATCGCCGAGCAAACCGGGCTGTCGGAGGGCTCGGTTCGCGTCAACCTTCACCGAGGCATGAAGCTCCTGCGCGAGCGCCTCGGCATTACTCAGGAGGCATCCGGTGTCGGATGACTATCTGTTCGATCGATCGGGTAAACCCGATCCGGACGTCGAGCGGCTCGAGAAGCTGCTCGCGCCGCTCGCGCATGATGCGCCGCTCGATGAGCTACGCGGGCGACGCAAGCGCCGGCCACCCTGGTTCGTGCTCGGTGTCGCGGTCGCTGCCGCCGCAGCGCTCGTGATCTATTTCGCGCTGCCAGGTGGAGGTGGTGCCCCCGCTTGTGGCGGCGGCGCGGGCTTCGCGTTCGCAGGTGTCGGCGGCAAAGTTTCGTGCGATGGCTCGCAAGTCGCGCGCGGTGTGTTGCCGATCGGCGGTCAGCTCGATACCGGCAAGCACGAGGCCTCGCTGACGATCGCCGACATCGGTAGCGCAAAACTCGGTAAGCAAACTCGCGTTCGACTCGATCGCACCGACAGCACGCGCCACCAGCTCGCGCTCGAACGCGGGCACATGCACGCGAAGGTGATCGCACCGCCGCGCTTGTTTGCCGTGACAACCAAGCACACCGACGTCATCGATCTCGGTTGCGAGTACACGATCGATATCGACGATGCGGGATCGGGAGGCATCTGCGTGATGACCGGTCTCGTCGAGCTCGCGACGAAGTCGAAGATGACGGTCGTCGTTCCAGAGGGTGCGTGCGCGACAATTCTCGCGGGCCAGCGGCCGGGACTGCCTTATGCGCGCACCGCGAGGGTCGAGCTGGTCGACGCCGTGCGCGCCTACGATCGAGCCGAGCCAGGCTCGCTGGAGCGACTGCTGGCGCTCGCCGATCGGCGCGACGCGATCACGTTGATTGCCGCAGCTGCGATCGATCCGCGGGCGAGCGCCGTGCTCGAACGCCTCATGGAGCTGTCACCACCGCCCGATGCGGAGATTTCCGTCGACTCCGCGCTCGAGGATCCGAATCACTTCGGGCAGTGGCGCAACGACATCCTCGAAATTTATTACGGGATGTGGGGTCCTAGGGCCGGCAAGAAAGCGCCCTAGCCCCAGCGCGGCGCTCAGCGAGCGCGCGCGCACACGCGCGGCATCTGGCACAGCCCCTGCTCATGATCGCCACATGAGCCAGGCAAAAGACCCCAACCAAGGCGAAGGCGACAAGGTCTCGGCACGGCGGTACGACAAGCACGCGCGCGAGTTCGTCGCGGAGGGCAAAGTGCCCGACGCCGCGAACGAAGCGCGGCTATTCGTCGAGCGTGATCCGGACGACGCCGCGAAGGCGGAAGCCCGGGCGAAGCGAGGCCCCACCGGTCGCCGCTTCGCATCGGTCGATCAGCTGGTTGCCAGGGGGCATTCCGTGATCGACCGCGTTCGGCCGATGGTCGAGCGCGCGGTCGGGAACCTGCGCGCACGTTTTGGGCGGAAGTAGGGCGTTGTTTTCACAACATAACAACTTGGAGCATCTCTTATGAGCATCTTGATGACTTTGATCGTTGGTTTGATTGTCGGTGCACTCGCGAAGCTCGTCATGCCGGGTCGTGACCCGGGCGGCTTCATCATCACCATCCTCCTCGGTGTCGCAGGCGCGTTCCTCGGCGGATGGATTGGCCATGCGCTCGGCTGGTACGAGGCTGGCGAGGCCCCGGGAATCATCGTGTCCGTGATCGGCGCTGTCATTCTGCTCGCGATTTATCGCGCAGTGATTGGCCGCCGCCGCGTCGTGTAAGGAACCCACCATGGCGATTCAGCATCACCAACTGCATCCGATTATTCGGCCACCCGAGCAGTACGAGCACGTGAACTCACCGGTTCGCGATGACGAGGCGCTCGGGCCCACGGAGGACCTCGATCGCGAGCCCGACGGCGTGCCACATCACGTCATCGGTTTCACGGCCCTCTTCTCCGTGATGCTCGCGATGCTGATCGCCTTCATGGTCCTTGCCGGCGGGACTGTCAGCCGTGTCGCGGCTGTCCTTCTCGCATTACTCGCGGTACCCGTGCTCGTCTCCACCTTACGGAACAAGGCGGCGCGGGACCGCGACACTCTTCACCCATCGAGGTAACCGTGATCACAGCGCACGCTAGGGCGTACGCGCACGGATTGATCGCGGTCCTCTTTCTCGCTATCGGGTGCGGCCGCAAGGTCGTTCACCGGCCGGGCGAGGAGTACCTCGAAGCTATCAAGATCGAGGGCAACTCCTCGATCAAGACCAAGGACCTGCGTAATGGTCTTGCGCTGCGACGAGTCCAGAAGATGGGCTCGTCGCCTGATCCATATCTGGTCGTCATCGACTCCCAGCGGATTCGCGGCGAATACCTGAGGCGCGGATTCCTCGAAGTCGACGTCCGCTCGCGTGTCGAGCGCCACGGTGACAAGACGACGGTGATCTACACGGTTCACGAAGGACCGCGCGCGAAGACGCGCGTGATGATCACGGGACTCCCCAAGGACGATCCCAAACTGTTCAAGAAGGTCCGCGACACACTGCCGATCGCCGACGGTGAGTACTTCTCGTACGATCCGTACGACCAGGCGAAGGAGCAGATGCTCGGCGTGATCGAGGACGCCGGTTACGCGCACGCGCAGCTCAACGCGCACGTGATCGCGGATCGCGCGAACCACATGGCGATCGTCCATCTCGATTACAAGGTCGGACCGAAGTGCAAGTTCGGCACGATCGACATCTCGGGCATCAGTGGCGAGCTCGCCGATGCGGTGCGAGCGCGGCTCGCATTCGAGACCGGCGAGCAGTACTCGTCCAAGGCGATCGCCGAGACGCAGCGGAACCTCTACGACATGAAGCGGTTCTCGACCGTGCGCATTCTGCCGGACAAGACCGACGGCGATGTCGTCAACGTGCGCATCTCGCTCTCGCGGAGCACCAGGAACGAGCTGACGCTCGGCGGCGGCGTCGGAATGGACCCCGCGACCTACGAGGTCCGCGCACGCACCGGCTATCGCAAGCTCGCGTGGCCGTTCCCGCTCACCGACCTGACGATCGACCTGCGTCCCGCATACGCGATGCTGCGCGATGGTGGCGGCTACGAGCCGCGCATCCGCGCGATGGCGAACCTGCGCCGCATCGATCTGTTTCGCCCGTTCATCGTCGGCGAGGTCGAAGGTGGCTACAACTACCTCACCGTCGAGGCGTACACGAGCTACGGGCCGCGTGCGCGGCTCGGTCTCGAGTCGCCGCTATTCACGAAGGCGCTGCGCGTGCGTGGCGGTTGGGAGATCGAGCACCTCGACTTCCGCCACATCTCGCCGCTGATCGATCCAGCGCTAGAGATGCAGCTTGGCCTCGATGGTCCGCAGCGCGTCGGCCAGTACACGCAAGCGATCATGCTCGACCTGCGCGACAATCCGATCGAGCCGCAGCTCGGTGCATTCGCGGAGCTGCGCGTCGATGAAGGCACGAAATGGGCAGGCGGCGAGCCGGAGTTCATTCGCGTCACGCCCGAGCTGCGCGGGTTTGTGCCGGTTCCCGGGATCGCGATGGTGCTCGCGGCACGCACGCGTGCCGGCCGCATCTACGGCGATATCCCGGTCACCGAGCGTTACTTCTCGGGCGGCTCGACGACCCAGCGCGGGTTCGGCGAGCGCCGACTCGCGCCGACGCTGGTCGGCGAGGTCGACGGAGACATGCGCGAGGTGCCGATCGGCGGCGCCGAGATGGTCGAGGCGAACCTCGAGCTGCGCACGCGGCTGACGACGGTGAAAGGCATGGGGCTCGGCGGCGTGACGTTCCTCGACGGCGGCGACGTGACGGAGCGCAACCAGATCGACATCACGAACTTGCACTGGGCGGTCGGCGTCGGCCTGCGACTGTTCACGCTCGTCGGGCCGATTCGCGCCGACCTCGGCTATCGACTCAATCGCACCGGTCCGACTGAACCGGAACCCGGCTCGCGCTTCGCGTTCCACCTCAGCATCGGAGAGGCGTACTGATGCGCAAAGTTCATGGTTGGCGCCGCGTCACGCGTTGGCTCGTCGGCATCTTCGGCGGCTTGCTCGGGCTCGTCGCGCTCGTGCTCCTGGTCGCGTTCATCGTGTTCCAGACCGGTTGGGGGCGCGGCATCCTACGCAACCAGATCGAAGCGCGCATGGACAAGGCGTTCGTCGGCGGCGCGTCGATCGGCAGCGTCGAGGGCAACCCGCTCAAGGACCTCGTGCTCAACGACGTCGTGATCAACGGTCCCGACAAGCAGCCGGCGATCACGATCAAGCGGCTGACGATCAAGCTGCCGCTTCTGCCGCTGATCTCGCACGAGCTGCGCGTGCAGAAGATCATCGCCGAGCAGCTCGACGTCCGCGCCGTGAAGCAGGCGAACGGCGAATTCAACCTCAGCAACTTGATGAACAAGGCGGAGCCCTCGACGTGGAACATCTATCTGCCGAACGTCGAGGTCCATCGTGGGCACGTGCTCATCGATCAAGGCAGGGATAGCGAAGGCAAGGCCACCGAGCCGATCGACATCGACAATCTCGAGGTGATGGTCGACGCGCGGATTCCGTTCGGCGGCCCGCTCGACGCGAACGCGCGCATCACCGGGCAATGGCGCCAGCGCCCCCGTGTCACCGATCCGAACAGTCCGGCCTCTTGGCCGGACCGTTCGGTACCGATCTCGATCGGAGCCGTCATCCACGGCGATAGCGATTCGTTCGATATCCGCAACGCGGGCATTCAGGTCGGCGACGTCCGCGCGATCGCGCTCGGCGTGCGGATGCCGAAGGGCGCGTTCGCGAAGCCGTACGCAGGGACGATCGCGGTGCACGCACCAGCGAAGACCGTGCGCGAGCTCGTGCCGCAGGTGCAGCTGCCCGACGACATCACGCTGACCGCGACGGCCCGCGCCGAAGGCCGCCTGACGTACTTCAGCGTGATGGGCACGGTCGGCAAAGGTCAGATCAGCGCGTTCGGGCGCGGCGACGCGCAGGCGAAGCTGGCGACGTTCGCGGTCGTCGCGCAGGACCTCGACTTCACGCGGCTGACGAACGGCAATTTCCAAGGGCACGGCGGCGGGTTCGCGGCGCTGAAGGTCGATGGCTCGACGCAGAACGAGCTGCCGACGGTCGCCGGCATGGTCCACGCGTGGGGCACGACGCCGGCGACGCCGCCGATCAACGCGGTGATCGCGCTCGACAGCTACGGCGATCGCGTGCGCGCCACGATCGGCGCGGTCGGTAGCGGGATTCGCGCCGGCGCCGGCGCACAGGTGCGCAAGCGCGGTGACGTGATCACGCTCGAGCGCGGCGATCTGATCGCGAGCACCTCGGATGTGCGGCGCGCGAGCGGGGGCAAGGCGCCGGTGCGCGGGTCGCTAAATGCGAACCTGCATGCGGAAGGCATGCTCGCACCGAAGCCCGACCTGACGATCGTAGGGCATGCGAGCGGCCGTAACATCCGCGTCCAGGACGCGCGAGCGAAGCGACTCGCGTTCCGCATCAACGCTTCGCACGTCCCGGAGAAGCCGGTCGGCAGCGGTCGCGTCGAGCTGTTCGACGTGCAGCGTGGCGACCTCCAGTTCTCGAAGCTGACCGTCGCGGCGGGCAATCGTCCCGACGGCAAGCTCCAAGTCACCGTGCGGTCGCAGCCGAAACCGGCGCCGTGGCAGGTCGATGTCGACGCGCTGGTCACGACCGGCGAGACGATCGTCGTCGAGCTGCAGCGGCACTTCGTACGCGCGCATGGCGGCTCGACCTGGACGGGCGACACCGGCCGGTTGACGATCGGCCCGCGCAAGATCGAGCTGCGCGATCTGCGGAGCTCGAGCAAGCAAGGCACGATCACCGCCGACGCGACGTACGTGCGCGCGGGACGCGACAAAGGCGATCTGGTCGCGCGGCTCGACGCCGAGGTCGAGCTCGGCAATCTGATCAAGGCGAACAAGGGCCACGTCGAAGCCCACGTCGACATCAAGCGGGTCGACAACCGGTTCACCGGCATCGTGCTCGCGAAGGGCAGCGGCGTCAGCCTCAATCCGCGCTCGCCGATCACGTTCGACGGTGACGTCAAGATCGAGGCGCGCGACAAGCAGCTGCTCGCGAATGTCGACGTCACGACTGCGAAGTCGGGCGGCGTGAAGCTCGCGCTCGACGTCGACGCTCCGAAGGACATCACGAATGCGCGGGCGTGGCGCAGCCTCGGTCGCGACGCGATCCGCACGGCCGAGCTCACGCTTCGCGACATCAAGCTCGCGGACATGGCGAAGCTCGCGAACGCGCAACCGATGACCGGCACGGTCGACGGTACGCTCGAGCTGTCACCGGTCAAGGCGGGCGGTTCGGTCAAGATTCGCGGCGTGCAGGTCCCTCAGACGAAGGACCTCGGCGCGATCAACGCAGACCTGCGCCTCGCGCAAGCGGGCAAGGGCGAGCTGAAGACGACACTGACCGCGCGGCTCGTGCCGAATCAGAATGCAGTCGCGGCCAAGGACATCACGAAGGACGGCGAAGCGCGGGTTGCGATCGAGGCTGGCTTCACGACGCCCGATCGCATCTTCGACCCGGCCGCCTGGAAGCGGCTCGGTCCGAACGCGTTCCGTGGTGGCACCGTGCGCGCCGAACGGCTCGCGTTCCAGCCGGGCACGCTCGAGAGGCTCGGCATCGTGTCGGCGCTGCGCGGTGAGCTCGCGATCGGCGTCGACATCGAAGAAGGCATGAAGGCGGTGCGGTTCGCGGTCAACGTGCACCAGCTGCGCGGTGGTCTGTTCGCGAAACCGATCGCGATCAACATCGTCGGCGCCGTCGACAACCAATCGACGCGCGCGAACATCGCGATTCGCCACGAGGGCATCACGCTGGTCCAAGTCGCGTCGGAGGTTCCGGTCACGCTCGATCAGTTGCGCGACGATCCGAGCAGCGCGAAGACCGCTCCGATCAAGGCCCAGGCCCGCATCGAGCACGTGCCGGCGAAGACGCTGATGAACGTGATCGGCACCAGCCAGATCACGGGCGGCACACTCGACGGCAAGATCGACATCGCCGGTACGGTCGGCAAGCCGACGTTGGACGCGAAGCTGGTCGCGCGCGGAGTGACGGTGCCGAACGAGGCAACGCGACAAGTGCAGAACATCCGCGAGCTCACGATCGCGGCGAAGTGGGACGGCACCGCGGGCAACGTCGCGATCGATGGCGACGAGACCGGCGGAGGCAAGCTACGGGTGCGCGCTGCGGGCTCACCCGACGATCTCGACAAGGTCACCGCTTCGATTTACGCCAAGCAGCTCGACATCGCGCCGCTCGTCGCATTCATGCCCGGCCCCGCCGGTGGTCTCGGTGGTCAGATGGACGCGCAGTTCGAGCTGCGCGGCGCGAACCCGAGGACGGCGCAGGTTGCCGGTTCGCTGCACATCACGAACGGCCGCATTCCGATCGCGCCCGCCGTCGGCACGCTGTTCAAAGGCGACCTCAAGATCGACGTCAAGAACAACACGTTCGGTCTGCGCATGACCGGCAAGCTCGGCCGCGGCGATATCGCGGTGGCGGCGACCGCGCCGCTCGACGGAGTAACGCCGAAGAATGGTCGGTTCCAGGTCACGCTGCGCAAGGTGCAGCTGATCGGCACGACCGAACCGATCATCACCGGCGTGATCAAGGCGGACATCGCGCGCGTCGGTGACGTCTGGCGATCGAACGTCTACATCGACAAGATGGACGTGAAGGTGCCGCCCGAGAAGGGCAAGAAGCTATCGCCGGTCGGTACACCATCGGACCTCGTCTACGGCGGCGAGAAGATTCATCACGGCAAAAACCAGGGCAGGGACGTGCCGGCAGGCATCGTCAAGGACGACCGGGGCCCGGTGGACTTCAAGCAGCCGTCGCAAGTCGAAGCTCCGATGGCGACGCGCAAGCTGCCGACCGATCCCGCGATCGTCGCGTACGTTCGCGTGCGCAACGTGTTCGTCGAGTCCGAAGAAGTGCGCGGCCTCGTCGGCGGTAACCTCAGGATCCTGGTCGCGAACAACAAGGAGGTCGGCGTCACCGGCAACGTGAGCCTCGCGCGCGGCGTGCTCGATCTGTTCTCGCGCCGCTATCAAGTCGACAAAGCGACGCTGCACTTCGACGG
>DATDCH010000765.1:0-4082 GCA_036524455.1 Kofleriaceae bacterium
GCATTGAACCCGCCGCGCGAAAACCACTGGCGCACCACATCGTGACCGCGACCAGCGCCGCGCGGTCCGACGACCTCGACGTCGCGCGACGTCAGCGCGCACAGCTGCTCGACGTTCTGCATCTTGACTGCCGAGTGCCAACTCTCGACGACCTCGAGAGGGAAGAGCTGCATATGCGGCGCAAGCTAATGCACGGTTCGCGCGCCAGCACGCTCACCATGCTTTCACCGCGTAGCTGACAGCTCGGCGGTTGGGATCCGCGATTATCAGTTCACGCATTCGCCTTGTTGACGATGCGTCAACTTCACTTCTTCGTCGGGGTGGCGGGTCCAGTAGCCGGTGCGGGGAACGCGGCGCCGGCACCGATCTCGAGGATGATCGGCAGCTGGAGTGAGCCGTACTTCTTGGTCAGCTTGTCCTTCACCTCGGCGGCGGTCTTCGACGACGCGACCGCGGCATCGAACGCTTCGAGGTACTCGCGCGTCGCCTTGAGGCTCGCCGCGTCGTCGGGGAGCTTTGGGTCCTTGTGCCCGGCGACGACCGTCGTCGGTTTCAGCGCGCTGATCTCGTCCAGCGTCTTGATCCAAGCCTTGCGCGTCTCGGGGCTCGACTCCGCGGTCCACGGGTGAACGCCGTTGAACACGATGTCACCGGCGATCACGGTCTTCGTCGCTGGGATCCACACGTACGAGTTGTCGGCCGAGTCGCCCATCACGTTCGCTTTGACCTCGAGCGTCTGCCCCTCGAGCGTCAGGCCTTTGGCCGGCAGCGGCGCGGGCACGATCGGTGTCTTCGGCACGAGCGCGCCGTACATCGGGCCCCACTGCGCGAGCTTTTTGGCCCACGTCTTCTTGATGTCCTTGATCGTCTCCGGCGTCGCGACGAGCTTCGCCTTCGGAAAGGCCTGCTTGATCACGGTGAGGCCGAAGTAGTGGTCGGGATGAAAGTGGGTCACGTAGACCGTGGTCAGGTTCTTCTTGCTCTCCATGATCATCGCGACGAGGCGGTGCGCGTCGGAGAGTGTGAACTGGCCATCGATCAGCACGGCGTCCTTGTCGCCGGCCACGAGCGTCGAGTTGACGAGGAAACCACCCGGCGACGCGGTGTACACGGTGGCGGTGAGCTTGGTTTCTGCGACTGCCGGCGACGAGGCCGCGGCGATCGCGACAAGAGAGGCGAGGAGTGTGTTGTGCTTCGACATGCCCACAAGCTAGTCGCGGCACGCGAAACCCGCGAGGTTACGAACGGCGCGCGGATGGTAAATTTCGGCGGAAGTCCTGCGGCGTCACGCCGGTGCGCTCGCGGAAGAACTTGATCAGGTTCGTGGGCTCGTCGAATCCCGTGCGATCGGCAAGCTCCTTGACCGAAACGTCGGTGTGCGCGAGCAGGCGCTTGTGCTCGAGCACGACGCGGTCGTCGATGATCTGCTTCGTCGACTTGCCGGTGCGCTCGACCAGCAGCTCGGCGAGCCGGCGCGGCGACAGGCCCGCTGCTTTGGCGTAGTGCGCGACCGACCGCGTGGTGGCGCAGTCCCGTTCCAGAATGGTGAAAAACCGCGCGAGCGCGGGCGCTAATCGCGGTCGCGTATCGCTCGCGCGGGCGAGCCGCTCCGCACGCAGCAGGATCGCACGCAGCACCGAAGCGATCACCGCCGGCTGGAACGCATCGGGCGCGCGCGCCTGTTCGACGGCCAGCTGCTCGGCAAGCGCGAGTAGCTCCTTGCGATCGCTCGCCGGCAAGCGCACGGCCGGCGAGTCCCAGCTCGGATCGAGCACGCTCGCGCCGCGCAGCGGATCGACGCTACGCGGGTCGAGCTCGATGAACTCCGGCGAGCACAGCAGCATCCATGCATCGAGATCGCGCGCCGGCGCGAACTGCTGCACGCGACCGCGCGCCACCACCGTCAGCGTGTCGGCGCGCAGCGGTACGTTCTCGAAGTCGACGACGAGCGAGCCGTTGCCGCGCAGCCCGAGATAGAGCGTGTGGAACTCCGGGCGCTGCGGCGCCGCGAGCTCGTGCTCGGGCACGCGCGCGAACAGGTCGGCGAGCCGAAAGATCTCGAAGCCGAGTCCGGGCCTCGTGTTGTGCTTGAACGGGAGATCGCGGATCGCCTTGCGGCCCATGTGGGAGGTTGGAACCTAACCCGAAGCGTTCTGAGGTCCCGCATTTGGTGGTCCAAGGCACCTCATCGGCGAGCGGTGAGGTCAAAGTCCGCGGATCACCCGAGCCTATTTTGCTGCGGGAGGTACAAAAGCAGAACCATGACCGTCTCTGCGGATTCGCATTCGCTCCGAGCGCGCGTCTTGATCGTCGACGATGAGCCCGACATCGCATGCACGATGGCCGATGCCCTCGAGCTGATGGGGTACATCACCTACGTCGCGCACGACGCGACGTCGGCGCTGGCGCTGACCGAGCACTTCGCGCCGGATGTGTCACTGCTCGATATCGGCCTGCCCGACCTCGACGGCTACGAGCTCGCCGAGCGGCTGCTCGCGCGGCACGGCAAGAACCTCGTGGTCATCGCGGTCACCGCTTACGGTGACGACGATCATCGCGACCGCGCCGTCGCGGCCGGGTTCGATGCCTATCTGGTCAAGCCGACGCCGGTGACAACCGTGATCGCGACGATCCAGCGACTGCTCGGCGTGCGCGGCGCGCCAACCGATCGCGCCCACGTCCAAGCGACGCGCTAGAGCTTGTAGCCGCGCGATAGCAGCATCTTCGCCGAGAACGCGAATCCCGCCGGTTCCGGCACGAAGAACTGGAACGTGTCGGCGCAGCGATCGATCACGTTGAAGCAGAAGCACACGTCGAGTGCCTCTTTGATCTGCTGCTTCGTGACGCCGGCGGCGAGCACGACGCGCATGTCATCGGCGCTGACCGCGTGCTCCTTCGTTAGCTTGCCGAGCAGGCGCAGCGTGGCGCGCAACGGCTCCTCGATCGGCGCCGTATCGACGTTGTCGAGCACCGCGCTGACCTTACCTTCGTTCTCGTACGCTTTCGCCGCGACCGCGGCGTGGGCTTTCGTTCAAAACTCGCACTCGTTCACCTTCGACACGAACGCGGCCATCAGCTCGCGATCGCCGACCGACCACTCCGACTTGCCGCGCATCGTTTCCTGAAAGCACTCGTTGAGCGGGTTGCCGAAGAAGTCGGGGCGATACGTCAGCGTCTTGATGACGTCGGGAACGCGCTGCCGCGACAGCAGCCGCATGACCGTGAACAACGCCTTCATCTTGAACGCGTGACCGCTGTTGAGAATCTCGAGGCGCATGCGGCTACCCCTTCGTCGCTTCTTCGAGCGCCGCGAGCGCGGTCTCGAGCTGGCGATTGGCCTGGCCGATCGCGGCGCACACGACGAGCTCGAAGATCTGATCCTCGCTGAGGCCCGCGGATGTCGCGGCCGCGATGTCCTCGTCGGTCACGCGGTACGCGTGCTTGGTGACCTTGTCGACCAGGCCGCTGGCAGCTTCGGGCCCACGCCCCTCGAACGCCGCCTTACGCAAGTTTTGCTCTGCGCGCCCATCGCCATCGACGATCCGAGTAATCAATGCCTTACGGTGCTGAGCGATGTTCGACATTTCTCCCCGACGAGATTGTGCGATCTCGCATTCGTTTGCGCTGGGCTTTGAACCCGCACCTATGTTGTAACGCGTCCTTCTATCCAAAGGAGTCTGGACGTGAACAAGTTCGTAGCAGCGAGTTTCATTGGGGTGGCGTCGCTGGTTGGCTGCGCGAGCGAAGACCCAGAGCACCTGACGACGCAGCAGACGCATCAGCCGATCGTTGCGGGCGCCGGTTACACCACGTTCGACGAAGCACTCGGCGGTTGCCTCAACGGCGCGAACCCGAATGGCATCAACTGCAACGCGTACGATCGCAAAGAGCACGTGTTCATGTCGGGCGGGCCGAACCATCCGCAGAACGGGCTCTCCGACGGCACGTACTTCTTCGCGGTGCTCACGCCGGGCTCGCAGAACGCGGGCTTCCTCGATGGTGCGAACGGCAACCTGAGCGACACCGTGGTCGGCGGCACCGCCGGTGACAACGGCAGCGGCGACGATGTCGGCAATCGCACG
>DATDCH010000766.1:0-7570 GCA_036524455.1 Kofleriaceae bacterium
CGCCTGCCGGTCGGAATGCGTGACCTGTACGTCAGCGTCGACGGGGATCGCACCGGCGCCGAGTTCCTCGCGTTCGTCGCGCCGACCGGCACGAAGCTCGTCGTCTCCGATGTCGATGGCACGCTGACCGAGTACGAGAACGCGTATCCCGAGTCGGTCGCGCTCGGCACGACCGTCGCGCCGCACCCCGACGCGCCATCTGCACTGCAGATGGTGAAGTCGCGCGGCTATGCGGTCGTCTACGTCACTGCGCGCGGTGATCGCTTCACGCAGGACACGCGCGACTGGTTCGCGACGAACAACTTCCCGCGCGGTCCGCTGCGCATGCCGACCGCGATCATCACGGTTCCCGGCGAAGAGACCGTCGAGTTCAAGCGCAGCGCGCTCGAAGCGCTGAGCGCGTTCGAGGTCGAAGCCGGTATCGGTAACCGCGCGAGCGACATCACCGCGTACATGGAGTCGGGCCTGCCCGCGAACCGCGTGTTCATCAAGCTGCCCGAGTTCGACGGTGAGATCGCGCAACAGATCATGGCCGGCGTCGCGACCGGCTTTCAGGCGTACGCCGACCTGCGCGACATGCACCTCGCGTCGATGTGATCAGCGCGGCGTCACGAACTGCAAATTCGTGGTGCCCGCCTTGATCGTCATCGTCGTGTGCTTGGAAGCGCGGCGGTCGCCGGTGATCGTCCACGCGCCCGGCTGGAGATGGCGCAACGTGAACCGGCCGTCGGCGCCGGCCTCGAGCATCACCTCGCCGTCGGCGAATCGATCCGATAGGTCGACCGCGCCGGGTGGCAGCGCGGTCAGCCGCGCACCCGCGATCGGTTGACCGTTCGGATCGACGACGCGCCCGCTGATCGTCTCGCCCGCGGGCCACTTGATGTCGCCGAGCTTGCTGCCATGACCGATCTGGATCACACGAGCGAGGGAGCGAAACGTGCCGAGCGGATGGTTCTCGACGCGCACCGACAGCTTCGCCTTGCCAGGCACGAGCGTCGTGAACGTGAAGCCCTTCGCCGAGCACTTCGTGGTCATGATCCGCCCGCCATCGAGCGTCAGGAAGATCGAGCAACGATCGATGTTCTTGCCATCGGGATCGAGCACGCGTGCCGTCCACGTGATGCCGCGATCGAGAATGATCTCGCGCTCGCGGCTCGGAACCTTCAGCTCGACGTGCTTCTCGGCGTACCAGTCATGCTGGATGTCGAGCTTCATCGTGCCGTGCAGCAAGTCGAGCTCGAACGAGCCGTCGGGCCCGGATTCGGTCGCGGTGCCCCCGACCGAGCAACCTGTCGTGGGCGCCACTTCGCTCGTGGACACGTATGCACCGGCAATCGGCACCTTCTCCGGCGATAGCAAGCGGCCGCGGAACTTCGAGCGCGGCAGCTTGCGGATCGCGAGCACGATGCGGATCGGCTTCGCCATGTGGTGCTGCTGCACGCGCAGGTTCGCGTCGCCCGCGCACCACCCGCCGAGGTCGTCGGGCGGATGGACGTCGAGGTCACCGCCCGGCCGCACGTCCTCGACGCAGGCACGTCCCTGCGCACCGGTCATGCTGATGGTGCCGCCGTAGCCGTTCTGGCCCGGATGTGCATTGAACATGACCTCCGCGCGGTCGATCGGTCGGCCCGCGCGATCGACGACCTCGACGTCGTGACACGAGCCACTGCCGCCGAACAAACCGCCACTGATCGAGCCACCCTCGGAGAGACCTTCGTCGTGCGTGAACGTCCACTCGCTGACGACGTCGCCCTGCTTCTCGCACGTGACGTCGTTCCATAGATCGAGCGCGCCTGCGAGCGAGAACTTCTCGCTGCGATCGACCTTCGCGACGATGTGCTGGAACGGATTGTCGAGCCGCACCAGATCGCCCTCGCACGTGCCGGCTGCAACCTGCGCGCGGTGTAGCGGGAGCTCGAGCGCGGGCGCGCTCTCGAACCAGCTGCGCACGATCGTCGCGAAGCCGGGCGCCTCGACGATCAGCGTTGGCCACTGTTCTTCGCTGCGCACGACGGGCGCCACGGTCGCCCACTTCGTCGCGGCGGCGCGCCGAAACGGCATGCAGTGGCCATCGTCGAATAGCAGTGCCGCACGGATGTCGACACGCGTGCCGACGTCGAGCGTGAGCGTGATCGGCTCCATCAGCTCGATCGCGAGCCGATCGGGTGCGCGTGCCGGCAACGTCATCCAGCGCAAGCCGCTCGGTGTCGACGCTTCGAGCACCTTGCCGGTCGCCGTATTCGGCACGGCCACGCGACCGCGTGCATCGCTGCGCAGGCCGTGCACGGCAGGCGCGGGCCACGTGCATGCGTCGAGGCGAGCACGCCACTGCGCGAGCGCCTCGGGGCAGCGGCACTCCGGCATCTCGTTGCCACCCACCGTCTCGTCGTCGGCGGCGATGGGCTTGCACGGGCAGCTCGCGGGCGTCAGCGACACGACGCGCACCTCGGCGTCCGCGACCGGCCCACTCGGTCCGATCACCCAGGCATCGATTGCGCCGCCTCTCGCTGCCGGCGCCTGAGGCGCAGGCGCGCTGCACGCTGCGATCGCGACGACGACCGCGATAACCAGCCCGCGCATGCGCATCCGACACCGCACCCCCGTTGAACGTTCCCGCGCGTTGCCGCGGGTAACAAACCTACGGCGAGTCGGACTTCGACATGTCCGCGACGAGCTTGCGCATGAACAGCTCGATATTGCGGCGCAGGGCTGGGTCCTCGCAGACGGGCAGCGCACGCCGCCAGGTCTCGACGGCCCGTGCATGCAGGCCCTGGCGGAAGTACAGGTACGCGAGCCGGGTCAGCGCGGGGAAGTACGCGGGCTGCAGCTCGACGACCGCTTCGTACTCGTCGACGGCCTCGGCCCAGCGCGATGCGCGCTGCAGCATGTTCGCGAGCATGAAGTGCAGCTTCGGGCTCACCGGATCCTGGACGAGCGCACCGCGCAGCCGCGCGATCGCACCTTCGATGTCGCCGTTGTGATAGCGGCCGAGCGCATCGGCGAGCACGGCTTCGTGATCGCTGCGCTCCTCGGGAGACAGCTCGCGCAGCATGCGATGCAGCCGCCGCGTGTCGATCGGCTTCTCGATGTAGCCGTCGGCGGCGTGGCGATGCAGCACCTCGTCGGGCACCTGACCCGAATCGACCACCGACGTCGTGATCACGACGCGCGTCTTGGAGAGCCGGCGGCTCCTCTTGATCGCGCGGCACAGTTGCAGGCCATCGACCTCCGCGGCGGCGACGTCGGCGAACACGAGATCGTAGGGCGTGTGTGCGAGCAACTCGACCGCTTGCGAGCCGGTCGTCACCGCCTGGCACGTCCAGCCCAGCTTCTCGAGCTCGGCGACGAGCTGGATCCGACCCGGCGGATCTGGATCGACGACGAGCGCGCGCGTGCCGGTGTAGTCCGATTCCTTGCCGCCCACGCGATCGAGGTCCTGCGCGATCACGAGCGTCTGCTCCTCGAGCAGCGGATTGTTCGTGTCCTCGGTCGACGTGGTCAGCGTGGTGATGTGCCAGTCGCCGGTCAGCGTCGAGCTCGCCGGATGATCCTCGCTCGGCAGCTCTTCGCTGCTCTCGATGTTGCGCGCCGCATCTTCGGCGAGCGCTCGCTGCGCAACGCGATGCTCGTCCTCGCCGCTATCGGGCTGCACGATCGCGAGGTACGCGCCCTTGCGGCTCGCACTCGCTTCGTTGCCGACAAGGTACTGCTCGCCGTGCTTCCACTTGCGAAACGCGACGCGAATCGTGCGCGCGAGTGTGATGTCGAGCGCGATGCGCAGCTCGACCGCCTTGCCGCGCGAGGACCCCAGCTCGCGCGCCGGTACGATCGCGTCTTCGGGGCGTGCCGCCGCGACCACGAGCGTGCGGTCATCCTCGTGGACGACCAGCGCCGAGAAGATCCGTGCCCACTCGATCGACACGTGCTCGAGCACGTCGAGCCGGATCGTGGACTCGTCCAGCACGATCGCCGGCCACCCGGTCTGGGCGGACAATGCCGTGCACAATTGGCGCTCGGACGCGTAACCTAGAACGTAGAGCTCCGACGCGACCGGATGCCGACCGCTCTGCCGGGCCAGGGCATCAGAGAGGGCCGCCGCATCGATCGCGCCTTGCGAGATCAGCAGTTGGCCAATAGAGCCCCTCACCTGGCGAAAAGCGTATCACGCAAGTATGCAAAATCTCGACTAGCCGGCGAATCGGCTAGCCGGCAGGTGTCGAATTGGCTGGAGATTCACCGAATGATTGATATCCTCCGCGTCCCGTTGGGGGACCCTTAGATCCAACGTGTGACACCCTGGCGCGGGTCGCGAACCTAACCCTCTGTTAGTGTTCGAAATCGCCAGAGGCACCAGCATTGCTTACCTGGAGTACTCCATGTCTGACTTCAAGATTGGCGAGAAGGCGGTCTACCCCGCGCACGGTGTGGCCGAAGTAATCGGAATCGAGAAGAAGGAGATCAATACCAGCGTCTGCTCCTTCTACGTGTTGAAGGTGCTCGCGACTGGGATGCAGATCCTCGTTCCGAAGGACAAAGCCGACCAAGTGGGCCTGCGCCACGTCGCCACCTCCTCCGAGATCGACGAAGTGTTCGACATCCTGCGTGAGAAGGATGTCCATATCGACAAGCAGACCTGGAACCGCCGCTATCGGGGGTTCATGGAGAAGATCAAGACCGGCTCGCTGTTCGACGTCGCCGAGGTTTATCGCGACCTTTACCGGCTCAAGAGCAGCAAAGTGCTGTCCTTTGGCGAGCGCAAGATGCTCGATAACGCCAAGCAGCTCATCGTGAAGGAGCTGGCGGTGGCCAAGAAGTGGGCCGAAGAGAAGGTCGAGCAGGAGCTCGAGAAGGCCTGCGCGTAGCTTCGATCTGCGGACGCTCGCCGGACCCGGATCCGGGTTGAATCGGCGCCGAGCCGCGTGCTAACGGTGCGGAGCGCATGCAGGTTCACGTAGCGAAGGCAGAGATCTGGTCCTTGCCCGTCGACGCGGTCGTCAATCCGGCCAACTCGCTCGGCATCATGGGCGGCGGTATCGGTGGCTCGCTGCGCCGGCAAGGCGGTGACGTGATCCAGCAGGCCGCGATGGCGGCTGCCCCCATCGCCGTCGGTGCGGCGCTGGTAACGACGGCGGGCCAGCTGCCCGCCAAGAACGTCATCCACGTACCCACGATGGAAGAGCCCGGCATGGTGATCGGCGCGGAGAACGTGCGGCGTGCGGCGCGTGCAGCATTGATCGCGGCCGACCGCAACAACTTCAAAACGATCGCGATCCCCGGCATCGGCACCGATCTCGGCAACGTGCCGATGGATGAAGCGGCGCGTGCGATCGTCGAAGAGATCCGCGCGCACCGTCGGCCGTGTCCCGAGACGATCTATCTCGTCGACACGAATGAGTACATGGTCGCGGCGCTCGAAGAAGCGCTGCGTAACGCGCAAGCAAACCTGTAACGACCGCAACGCGCGAACGCTTCGCGAGGCAAAACGCCCCGCGGATCTCTCTGATGTCGCGTGAATTTGCCGCGATTGAGTGCCGTCTCCGCCGAAGGCGCCGCGCGTTCGCGTTAGCGTCGATGACTCACCTGGGAGGACTCATGATGCGAGGCTTGGTTGTCTGTGCAGTATTGGGCGCTGCGTCGGTTGTGTATGCACAGCCGCAACAGCAAGCGCGACCGGCGCCAGTGGCGTTCGATGCGACGGGCTGGACGCTGCTCGGCACGCAAGAAGTCGCGGGCAAACGCGACCGCGACACGATCATGGTCGGCAAGCACGAGGGCAAGTTCGACAAGATCACGCTCGTCGTGACCGACTCCGATGTCGAGCTCAAGGACGTGACGGTCGTGTTCGGCAACGGCGACAAGTGGTCGCCCGGCGGCCTCAAGCACAGCTTCAAGGAAGGCCAGCGCTCGCGCGCGATCGATCTGCCAGGCAACGATCGCATGATCCAGAAGATCGAGCTCGCCTACGCGAACACGCCGGGCGGCGGTCGCGCGAAGGTTTCGATTTACGCGAAGAACACTCGCGCGGGCGGCGGCAACAGGAAGCCCGACATGACCGGCTGGACGCTGCTCGGTGGCCAGCAGGTCGGCGGCAGGAAAGATCGCGACACGTTCACGGTCGGCAAGTACGAGGGCAAGTTCGATCAAGTCCAGCTCAACGTGCTCGACTCCGATCTCGAGCTCAGCGACATGACGATCGTCTTCGCCAACGGCGAGAGGTTCACGCCGAAGGTCAAGCACGCATTCAAGGAAGGTCAGCGCTCGCGCGCGATCGATCTGCCGGGCAACGACCGCACGATCGCCAAGGTCGAGCTGACCTATGCGAACACCGCGGGTGGCGGCCGGGCGTACGTCGAGATCTACGGCCGCGATCGCCGCAAGCCGGGCAACACGGGCCCGCTGCCGCCGACGATGCCGCAGCCGGTGCCGGCCGCGTTCAACCCCGAAGGCTGGACGCTGCTCGGAACTCAGGGTGTCAAAGGCGGGCGCGATCGCGACACGATTCGCGTCGGCCAAAAGAAGGGCGGTTTCGATCAGCTGACGATGGTCGTCAGCGAATCCGATCTCGAGCTGCTCGACTTCACGATCGTGTTCACGGGCGGCCAGAAGTGGACCCCGAGCCTCAAGCACACGTTCAAGGAAGGCGCGCGCACGCGCGTGATCGATCTGCCGGGCAAGGACCGCACGATCACTCGCATCGAGCTGCTCTACGCGAACCTGCCCGGTGGCGGTAAAGCAAAGGTCGACATCTACGGACGCGACATCGGTCGCCCTGCGCCGCCGCCGTTCACGCCGATCACCTGGGACAACAAGGGCTGGACGTTCCTCGGCAAGAAGACCGTCGACGGTTGGCGCGATCGCGATCGCCTCAACGTCGGCGCAGGCAAGCCGTTCTCCGAGGTGATGTTTGTCGTCACCGGCAGTGACGTGCAGCTCAACAACATCACGATCACGCTCGGCAACAACGAGAAGTTTGCGATGCCGACGAGCGTGATGTTCAAAGAAGGCACGCGCACCGCGCCGATCGACATCCCGGGCAAGCTGCGCAAGATCCGCAGCGTCGAGTTCGCGTACGCGAACCTCCCCGGTGGCGGACGCGCGCAGATCGAAGTGTGGGCGCGCGCGAAGAAGCAGCCGCCGCAGCCCGTGCCCGCGACGACGACGCCGCCTCCTCCGCCGACTGCGCCACCGGCGCCGCCGAAAACGGCACCTCCGCCGCCTCCGCCGCCCCCGCCGGCGCCGCCGAAGGTCCGCGATCACCGCACGGGCGGCTGATCAGCTCGCGCGATCACGACGGGATCGTCAACGCCCGGGTCGCAAGGCTCGGGCGTTTGGCGTTTCGGCCGCCAAGGCCGAGCAACGCCCCAGTCGGCCTTGATCCGCTCGGTGTTGCTGCGAGCGTCGTGCGCTTCGTGCCTTCTGCCGAATCGGCGCGCTTAGAACGAGGCGCCGAGTAGACCGGTAGCGCCGGCCCGAATGCCGGAGTCGTCGCGCGCCTGAATCACGTCGACCGACAGCATCACGCGCACGAGGCCGAGCGCGATCGACAGCTGGCCGCGACCGCCGACACGCG
>DATDCH010000767.1:0-6968 GCA_036524455.1 Kofleriaceae bacterium
GTCATCGTCGGTATCGGCGGTGGCCTGCGCTTGCGCGAATCGCTCGGCATGGGCGAAGGCGCGACGATGCCAAACTTGTTCGGCAACACGCCGCTCGTCACCGGATTTGCGACCGGCTCGCAAGGCGCGCCGCGGATCGCACCCGAGTACGCGCTGATGGCGCGCCCACTCGCGCTGCCGACGGTGCGGCCGACGCCACTGCACACGCTCGGCACGCTGATTACAAACCTGCGCTACGCCGATGGCCCGCCGGGACACCTGCAAGGCCACGGTTGCTTGCTGTCGGGCTACTACAACCAGCTCGAGAACCGCGCCGACGCGCATCTACCGGTGCCGACGATCTTCGAGCTCCATCGCCGTGCGACGAACACGCCGGCGACCGACGCCTGGTACGTATCGATGGTCGGTGGCTTCTACCGTGCGCTGATCGCGAGCGACCACACCGCGTACGGCTCGAAGTTCGCGGGCGTGTACCTGCAGCCGCCGGGTGCGATGCAGCCGCTCGTTCCGATCATCACGAGCGGCAAGCGCACGATCGACGTCCAGCCCGGCGCACTGCCGACGCTGCCGTCGAACCCCGCCGAGGATGCGGCGGTCGGCCGCTTGACGAAGGTGCTCGACGGCAACACGCCGGCATGGTCGCCGACCGATCCGATCGTGCACCTCTCCGACGACGACAATGCGCGCATCCAGAGCCACCTCGCCGAGATCTACTCCGACGGCACGTACCAGTCGTTCTTCCCCGACAACTTCGGCATCGGCATGCGTGCGCAAGACGGCAGCCTCGACGGCACGCCGGACGCGCAGACCATCTATCACGCCGAGCGCGTGCTGCAGAAGTTCAAGCCGTCGGTCATGGCGATCACGCTGCTCGACATCGACGTCTGCCACCAGGACTTCAACGGCTATCTGCGCAACCAACAGCTCGCGGACGCGCTGGTCAACCACCTGTGGAACTTCATCCAGGCCGACGCCGAGCTGAAGGATACGACGACGCTGATCGTGATGCCGGAGCACGGCCGCCACATGTTCTTCAACGGCAACAACCCCGACAGCTACGGCCGCTCGGGCATCGATCACGGCCAAGGCGACAACGGCGACCGCGACGTGTGGATGCTCGCGCTCGGTCCGAACATCAAGCCGAATCAGGTGATCGCACCGACCGGCATCGTGCAGTCGGGGCGCTCGTCGGGTCGCTACGAGACGATCGACGCGATCATGACCGCGATGGGCGTGCTCGGTCACGACGTCGCGATGAAGGACGCGCTTGTCTCCGAAGGCGCGCGACCGGGCCTGTTGATCGGGGAGGTGATGGCATGAGGCGCATCGGATTAGCCATCGCACTTGCCATCCCACTCGTCGGGTGCGGCGAGGACACGCGCGACGAAGGCGGCGTCGACGCTGCCGTCGAGCCGGACCCCTTGCTCATCACGACAACCGCGCCGCCGGGAAGCCTCGACGATCTGCACGAGCGCATCATCGCAAAGCGCTGCTCGGGCCAGCCCGGCCTGTGCCACAACGGCCAGTTCGAGCCAAACCTCTCGACACCTGCGCTGACGTACGCCTACGTCGTCAACCGTCCCGGCATCGAGAAAACCGATCGGTTGCGCGTCAAACCGGGCAACGCGGCATCGAGCTTGTTCATCGACAAGATCCGCAATCGCAACGGTGTCGCGACGCAGATGCCGCTCGGCGCCGAGCCGATGGAGGAAGCGGAGATCAAGGAGCTCGAAGCGTGGATCGACGCCGGCGCGTTGCGCGCACCGGGCGCCTCTGCGCCGCCCACGCTCAATAACCCGCCGAAGCGGCCGCAGATCGGTATCTTCAACGGCACCACGCGCCTCGACGGCACCGGCCCGGTGTCGGTGAACGCCGGCACCACGTTGACGCTGCGCCACACCGTCAACGACTTCGAGACCGCCGACAACGCGATTCCGTTCGCCGCGTTGATCCTGCAGATCGCCGATGGCCGTCAGGTCGTCGTCAATCCGGCCGCCATGGACCCTCACGTCGGTCCGACGACGTACAGCGCGTCGGGTCCGCCCGCACAAGGCGACGTGTTCAACTTCAGCCGCACGTGGCAAATCCCGACGACGCTGAGCCTGCGCCATCCCGATACCGGCGTGCTCTCGACCGCACCTGCATCGGGGCAGACGGTGACCATCCTCGCGGTTTACGTCGATGGTCCGCCCGCGATGAACGGCATCGTCGCGCTCGAAATCGGCATGACCCCCATCCAGGTGCAGTGAGGTGACCATGCGACGCTATCTTCTATTGATCGTGCTCGTTGGTCCCTTCGTTGGTGCCTGCACGAGCGATGACCCCGCACCGACGGTGAGCGTGCTGTCGGCAAGCCCCGACGAGCTGTATCCCAACGACGATCTCAAGGACGACGTGCGCATCGTGGTCGAGTACTCCGACGCCGACGGTGACCTCGGCGAGGGCTTTGCCGAGGTACATGACTGCCGCGGTGACGAGCTGCTCACTGTGCTGCAGATTCCGGCGATCGCGCCCCAGGACGTCGTAGCCGACGGCACCCGCATCACCGGATCGCTCGAGCTCAACGTCACGGATATCGGCGCGGTCGCGGCGAGCACGCTGCCGGCGGTCTGCGACGAGCTCGGCATCGCCGCACAAGCGGCGAACGAGACCGTGTTCTGCGTGGTGCTCGTCGACGCGAAGGATCACACCGGCCCGGGCGACTGCACGACGCCGATTACCTTGGCACCGTGATCTGGTTGCCGTCGTGATCGACGGCGCGCAGCTTGTCTCCTAGCGTGGGGAGCACGTCTCGGCCCGTTCGGCTTCCTCGCCGCCTGCGATCTCGTGGCTGCGTTCTCGATAGCGCACGCGCGTATGATTCGCCGGGCATTCGCGTCCACAGATCTAACGCCAAGACGCCAGAGAGCCAAGAACGCCACCGGAGAGGCTATCCGGAGGAGATGACGCGGCGGATCCCTCGAGACAACGAGTAGACGTTGAAATTGAACAGGAGCCCTAGCTGGAAAGCGCCGGCTCGCAGATAAGACAGGACTTGCGCGACGTGGACAGGCCGCAACTCCTCGACAGCTTTGAGCTCGACGACGAGCACCTCCGCCACCAGTAGGTCGAGTCGCGCTTCGGCAACGACGGCCCCCTTGTAATAGACGGGCAAGCTGACCTGCTGCTCGAATTGGATCCGACGTGTACGCAGCTCCCGGGTCAATGCTTCTTCATACACACCCTCGAGGAAACCGGGTCCGAGCTCGCGGTGCACTTCGATCGCCGCTCCAATCACGTCATGAGCAAGCTGATCGAGCTCGGATGGTGGCTCACTCAAATACGCGTTTCTGGTGGCGTCTTTGGCTCCTCTGGCGCTTTGGCGTTCCATCTTGGATGCTCCTTTGGAAGCCGTTATCGACGGTAGTCCACCCCGGTTGCGCACGCGACCTCGAGCTCCTATCGGACGACGCAGGAACCTCGCGATTACCAGCGGCACGTGAGGGCGGACGGTCGAGCTGATCTCGCCATGTCCTCGCGTCGCGAGCCTTACTCCGAAAGGTTTACGGTAAGAGACAGGCGTTCGTCACCAGGCGAGAGCTGGAGATTCAACGAGCCCTGCCGGCCGTCGCTCTCCGCTTCGAGCACGCCGGACTGCGCCCCGGTGATGCGGAACGCACCTTCACCGTCGGTGACGGTCGACACGTCCCCGATCGTGACGCGGGCACCGGCGACGCGGCGGCCGAAGTGATCGCGTACTTCACCGGCGAGCGTCGAGCCGCGCACGAGATCGAACGTCACGTCGTGGAGGCCGCGGCCCGTGCGCACCGTGACCTGCTGCGCCGCCGCGACGTAGCCGGAGGCGCGCACCGCGAGCTTCCACTCGCCGACCTTCAAGCCGCGCAGCTCGACGAGACCGTGCGCATCGGTCGAACGCGCGACGGTCTGCCCGCCCGGCCCCGCCGCTTCGACGCGCACGTTCGACATCGGTGCACCGCTCTGCCCGTCTCGGATCAGCGCACGCGCGCCGCCGCCCGCGTCGACGCGAAGCTCGCTGAAGCGATCGCTCTCGATGGTGACCCGCTTCGGCGGGTAATCGACCGACGCCAGCTCGACGACGTAACGACCGCTCGTCACCGGCGCGATCGTGAAGCGGCCAAACGTGTCGCTGACGGTACGCCGGCGCGTCGTGCCTTCGACGACGCGCACACCAACACCGGATGCGGCACCGCCATCGGGCGCGAGTACCACGCCGCGCAGCTGGCCGTCTTCGGCGATCAGCTTGAAATCCTCGCGTTGCTGGTCGCGGCTTTCGAGCACCGCGATCGCGCGCTCCGCTTCGCCGTGCATCGGCGCACTCGCGGTCAGCGTGAGCTTGCCGGCGAGCGAGCGCAACGTGTACTCGCCGTACTTGTCGGTCGTCGTCGTCGCGATCTTGTGCGCACTCTCGCCCATGCCGGCGCCTGCGATCACGGTCGCACCCGCGATCGGGCCATCGCGACCGACGACACGGCCGTGCACGAGCACGCCGTCGGCAAGCCGCACGACGACGTCCTTGACGTCATCGCCGCTGCGCACGCTGAACGGCGAGCTCACGCCCGGCGCGAGATCCGGTGCGAATCCGGCGGCCACGTACGCACCCGGCGCGACGCCCTCGACGCGAAACACGCCTTTGTCGTCGGTCGTGATCGTCGCGACGGTTGGCGTCGCGAGCTCGACCTTCGCAGCGAGCGCTGCATCGACCGGATCGTACGGACGCGCCGCCGGCAGCACGACCGCTGCGCGCAACATCGGTTCGGGATCGAGGTACCACGTGCGTCCCGCGCTCTCGTGTGTGATCGCGAAATGCAGGTGTGGCGCCGAACGCACGACGCCGGTCGAGCCGAGCGTGCCGACCGGATCGCCGGCGCGGATTGGCTGGCCGACTTCGAGGCCGGGTCGGATCTCGTCGAGGTGCATGTAGAACGAGCGCAGACCGCCGCCGTGATGGATCACGACGACGCGGCCCGCTTCGGTTCGGTTCTCGTGGAACAGCGCGGAGACGTGACCGTCGGAGACCGCGTGCACGATGCTGCCGCGGACCATGCCGAGGTCGAGGCCGCAGTGACCGCGCCCGCACTCGGCCGGCCGTTGACCGGGGCGCACCGCGCCGAACCGACCGCCGTCGCCTCCGGGCAGCACGCGCGCACCGGCAAGCGGATGGATCCAGCGCAGCCGCGAAGCGGTGAGTGCGATCGGGCGTTGCGCCGTCGAGCCCGATTGATCGCGCAGCACGATCGTCGCGTTCGCGACCGGGGTACCGCGGGCGTCGACGGCCGTGCCGGTGACAACTGCCGTGCGCTGCAGCCGCACGACGAGCTCCTCGGGCGCCGCATCGATCGCGACGGTCTGCTCGGCCATCTGCACGTGACCCGGCGCGCTGACCTCGACGCGCCACGTGCCATGCGGCAGTGCGGAAAACGCAAACGCGCCCTTCGCATCGACGATCGCGATCCGCGTTGCGTGATCGAGGTCCATCGGCACCAGCTGGACGCTGGCCTCGGTCGGCAGCTCGCCCTCGCCGACGATCACGCCGCTCAATGCGGCCGCCGGCTGATCGAGAACGATGTCGATGCGCGAATCGGGCGTCACGTCCATCACTCGCGAGATCGTCGACGCGGTCGTCCCGTGCGACGCCCATAGCTCGTACGCGCCGGGCTCGAGCTCGGCGAAGTGCACGATGCCATCGCGATCGCTACGTGCGGTGGCGAGCAGCGGCTTGCTGCCGTCGCTGATCGACACCTCGGCATCGGCGACCGGCTCGCCGTTCGCGAGCACGCGTGCCGTGATGCTCGGCGCCGGCGCGACGGTGATGCGCGGCGGCTCGGGCGCACGAACCGCCGGCTCTGCGATCGCGAAGATCGGCGGCGCGGCCGGCGCGACGGATCGCTGGCCACCGCTCGTCGAGACCAACGCGACCGCTACCCACAGCAACTTGGAGCCGATCCGGCGCCAGTGTCGCCGTATGTCAGCCAGGCGTGGGTGCACAGGTGCAGTAGTGCAGTGGGCGTGCCCGAAGGCCACGTGGCAGCTCGCGGGCTTGCGCGTTGGCACGCGTGCCGAGCTGCCAAATAGTCACGCGAATTGGCTAATCGTTGTCGCGATTGAGCACGAAGATGTTCCGCGGATCAAAGCCGTTGTAGACCGGGTCGAGGCTCGTGCACGGCTGCGTGATGACCTCGACGAGCTGATCGCCATCGTCATCGGTGTCGTCGACACCGCGGACCGTGATCGTCTGCGTGTTCGCGAAGTTCATCGCGGTAAACGTGAACGCGGTCGGCGACGGCATCAGCGAAATCTCGGTCGCATCCGACACCGTCACGACGCACGTAACCGGCGCAGTCGGCGCCAGCGTCAACCGCATGCGAATAAATGCCGGCTGATTCTGGCCTTCCTGCGTCTTCAGAAGATTTCGCGCCTGCACGTACACACCCGGACTCTCATCGTCGAAGTTCGTGATCATCACGTCGTCTGCATCGACACCGACGTAGAACGGATCGGTCGTTTGCGCCGGGCCGGTGCGGGCGAAGAACACCTGCTGGCCGTCGATCAGCGCGTCGTCGAGCCCGGTGACGTTCACGATCTGCGGCACGTTCCAGTTCTGCGCCGTGAACACCAGCTCGGTCTCGTCGACCGTGCCTTCGGTCAGATCGCTGCTCGTGATCGGAATCGTCACCGTCGCGAGCGGTTGCGTGACCAGCACGACCTCGAAGAAGTCGGAGTCTCCGAACTCCGAAACGACGAGCGACAGCGGCGTGACGCGAATCGCGGCGGCGTCGTTGTCGAAATTGATCGCGGCGACCGCGGGGAGCGGAACGTCGTCGTAGTTGGAATCGGCGCTCGAGGTCGACAGCAACACCTGATACTGCTGATTGCCGTCGCGGATGATGTCATCGACGCCCTTGACCGAGATCGTCTGCGGCGAATCCCAGTTCGCGGCGGTGAACGTG
>DATDCH010000768.1:0-11018 GCA_036524455.1 Kofleriaceae bacterium
GGTAGCGCGAGCTTGTCGGGATTGACCACGTTCCGGATCGCCACGATCTTGTCGCCGTCGGTCTCGATGCTGATCACCGCGATGACGTGCTCGCGGTTGCGCGCCACCAGGGTTGGCCAGCCATTGAGCTCGCGGATTTCGAAGACGAGGTCGGGGTCGACCTCCGATTTCTCGACGAGACCGACGAGGAATTTCGCGACTCGCTGGCTGCCCTCCACGGTGCGCATCGCAGCGCCGCGGACCTTGCCGCCGCTGTCCGCGCAGAGCGTTGCATCGTCTGCGAGCAGACGCAGCATGCCCTCGAGGTTGCCCTGCGTCAGCGCAGCCGCGAACGCACCGAGTACGCGCGCGTGTTGCTCGGGTGACGGCGCGAATCGCGGTTTGTGATCGTCGAGGTGGCCCTTCGCGCGATGAAAGGCCTGCCGTACCGCGGCTTCGCTCATCTCGAGCGCCGCTGCGATTTCCGCGTGGCTGTAGTCGAACACTTGATGCATGAGGAACGCGGCGCGTTCGACCGGCGTCAGCCGTTCGAGCAGGACCAGGAACGCGAACGAGATCGACTCGCGATCGATCGGCTCCGCGGTGGCGACCGGATCCGGCAGCCACGTACCGACGTAGCGTTCGCGGCGTGCATGAGCACTCTTGAGTCGATCGAGGCAGAGCCGACCGACCACCGTCGACAGCCACGCACGAGGACTTCGTACGGAAGTGTCGTCGGTGTCCTGCCAGCGCAACCACGACTCCTGCACAACATCCTCCGCTTCGCTCGTCGAGCCGAGCATGCGGTAGGCCAGCGAGACCAACTGAGCCCGCAGCTGCATGAATGTGTCGAGCGATCCCATGACAGCAAGACGAGCTAAGCGCGGAGAACGTGACATGTCACGCGGCGCAGGGGCTGCATCGTCATCAGAGCGGAGGTTTGTATGAACATCGCGCTCTGGACCGTGCAGTCGTTTCTGGCAGCGATCTTCGCAGGGTCGGGGTTGTACAAAGGGACGCAGCCGAAGCAACGCGTCGTCGCGAGCGGGCAGACCGGCGTCGTCTGGTACAGCCAGCCGTTCATCCGATTCATCGCGCTCGCCGAGCTCGCGGGCGCCGCCGGCCTCGTGTTGCCGTGGCTCACCGGTCGCGCGCGCGTGCTGACGCCGCTGGCTGCAGGTGGGCTCGCCGTGATCATGGTCGGCGCCGCTGCTTCGCACGCTCGCCTCGCGCGGCAGGGCGGGCCATCTCGTCGCAAGGAGCTGTTCAACGTCAGCGCCAACATCGCGCTGCTCGGGGCGTGCTCGCTCGTCGCGATCGCGCGCGCGCACCAGCTGCGTTAGCGTTGCGCGGTCGGCAACGCGCTCGCAGCAGCTGCTTTGGCCTAGCGTTGCGCGGTCGGCAGCCAGAACCGCAGCTGCGGGACGGCGAGCATCTCGCGCGCGGTCGCGTCGTCACCGACGTATGCGAGCGCAGCGGCCACGTCGGCCTCGTCGGTCGCGAGCGTGCCACCGCACGCTTCGATGACCTTGCGCGAGGCGAGGTTGGTGTCGTCGCACGTGATCAGTGCGGGATCGACGCCCAGCGCCGCCATCCGCGGCATCGCGAGGCGCAGCATCTGCGTTGCGTGGCCCTGCCGGCGCCGCGATGGCCGCACGTCGTAGCCGATGTGGCCGCCGAGCACGACGAGCAGCGGCGTGAGCGCGTGGCGCAACGCGATCCGGCCGATGTAGTCGTCGCCGTCCACCAGCCACAGCGTGGTCTCGGCGACGCGACGGGGCTTTAGGTTGCGCCCGGCGGCGTTATCCGCGAGGCGCGCCAGCGTCGCCGAGAAGTTCTCGTCGGTGATGCCGTGCCCGCCGCCTTCGGCGACCGATTCGGCCTCCGCGGCGAGCACGCTAGCGCGGTAGCGTTCTGCGGGCGCGACCAGCTCGATCATGCGATCGAGCGTCGCGCATCGGGCGACTACTTGTCTTTGCCGACGACCCAGAACTTGAGCTGTGCGACGACACCTGCGGACAGGCGAACCGGCACTTCGTACTTGCCGAGCGCCTTGACCGCCTGGTCGAGCTGGATCCAGCGATGGTCGATGTCGACATTCGCCTTCTTCAGCTGTTCCTGGATGTCGCGGTTCGTGACCGAGCCGAACAGCTTCTCGTCCTCGCCGACGATGCGCTCGAACTGCAGCGTCATGCCGTTGATGCGAGTCGCGAGCTCGTTCGCCGTCGCGCGCTCTTTCTCGACCTTGCGCGCGATGACCGCCTTCTCGTGATCGAGGCGGTTCTTGTTGTGGACCGTGGCCGTGACGGCGAAGCCGCGCGGCACGAGATAGTTGCGGCCGTAGCCCGGGCGCACGGAGACGAGCTCGCCCGCCTTGCCCAGGTTCTGGACGTCCTGGAGGAGAATGAGTTGCATCGCCATGACTAGTCTCCCGTCACCGAGAAGGGCAGCAGGGCGAGCATGCGCGCGCGACGGATCGCCGTCGAGATCACGCGCTGCTGACGAGCCGACGCGCCGCTGATGCGACGCGGGATCATCTTGCCGCGGTCCGTGACGAACGAGCGGAGCACCTGCGGGTTCTTGTAATCGACCTTCTGAAAGATCTCGTCGGAGAGCAGCTTGCGGCGCGTCGCGCCGCGGCCACCTTTGCCGCCGCGGCGGTCGTCGCCGTCGCGATCGAGACCATCATCACTAACGTCCATGCGACTCGACATGGCTTACTCCTTCTCCGGGCCGACGTCCAAGACAGGGCCGGAGCTCGGTTCTTCGTTGAAATCATCGTCGCCGAATTCGTCGTCGTCATCGCTGCTCGCCACGTCGTCACCGCCGCGCGACAGGAACAGGTCCTCCTCGTCGGCTGCGGTCTGGGCGGCCTTCTCGTACGACGCGTCGTCGATCTCGCTCGGGCGCGCGCTGACGTCGATGTTCTCGTCGACCTTCGTGGTGAGGTAGCGGATCACGTTGTCGAGCATGCGCAGGTTGCGCTCGCATTCCTCGACGACGCCCGGCTGCGCCAGGTACTGCCAGTACAGGTAGATGCCCTTGCGCTCTTTGGCGACTTCGTAGGCCAAGCGGCGCTTGCCCCAGTTGTCGACCTTGATGACCTTGCCACCCATGCCCTCGATCACGTTCTTGACGCGAGTGTTGACCTCCGCGACGCCTTCGTTCGGCGTGTTGGGGCGCAGGATGTAGATCGTTTCGTATTCGCGCGCCGTGTTCGGCGTGTCTCGTTGTGACTGCAGCCTTGCCATGTAGACCTCTCGTGGGTGTAAAGCCCCTCCTTTGGCGGGGAGGAGCGAGAAGAGGCGGCTCTATATCACGAACTTGCGAGGTTGGGTCTAGCGTTGTGTTTGTTCATCGCCGCGACGATGCCCAGGGCCAACGTCGTCTCGATGCACTCGCAACCAGCCGAGATCATGGCGTCGACGGTCGTGCCGTGCGCGCTCGGGAAATCCGCCAGAACCCAGTTCGCCGCGTCCTTGCTGCCCGGCGGCTTGTTCGGGTCGCGGCCGACGCCCATGCGCAGCCGCGCGTAGTTGCCCGCGCCGAGCTGCTCCTGGACCGAGCGCAGCCCGTTGTGGCCGCCGTGGCCGCCGCCGTTCTTGAGTCGCACGATACCGAAGTCGAGATCGATCTCGTCGTGGACGACCAGGATGTGATCGACCTCGACGTCGTGAAAGCTCGCCCCGCGCTGCACGGCGAACCCCGACAGGTTCATGAACTCCATCGGCTTGACGACGAACGCCTTCTCGCGGCCGCGCTCTGTCGTGATCACGCCGCTCGTCGACTCGCCGCCTTTGATCGCGCCTGCCTTCCACGCCGGCAGGCCGTGCTTGCGCACGAGCTCGTCCACGACGCGAAAGCCGATGTTGTGGCGATTGCGTTCGTACTTGCTGCCGGGATTGCCGAGCCCGACCACCAACCAGGACATGAGGGTCACGGATATAGCGCGGGCACGCCGCTCAGCCTACCGCGCGGGGAAATGACGCCCGAAAATGAGGCCCGAAAATGACAACGCGCCGGCAACATGCCCGGCGCTGTTCGCTCGCGCGCAGTCGCCCGCGCCTGAGCGTTACTTCTTCTTGGCCGGAGCCGGCGCCGCCTTGGCGTCCTTGCCCGCCGCTGCCGGTGCTGCCTTGGCGTCCTTCGCGCCACCCGCCGGAGCCGCCGCGCCCGCCGCCGGAGCTGCGCCAGCCGCCGGAGCCGCGCCTGCCGCCGCAGCAGCCGCTGCGTCCGGAGCCGCTGCCGTCTCGATCGCCTCTTCTTCCGGCTTCGCGCAGGTCACGACCGCGAGGTCGCGGCCCGTCACGGCGGTGACGCCGCTGGGGAGCGCGATCGCGTTGACGTGAATGACGTCGCCGATCTCGAGTGGCGAGACATCGATGACGAGCTTGACCGGGATGTCGCTCGGCTTCGCTTTGACTTCGAGCGCGCGGAGCACGATGCGGATCTGACCGCCGTCGATCGCGCCCGCCGGCTTGCCGGTGAACTCGAGCGGAACCGCCGCGCGAACTTCCTTGTTCGGATCGATCGCGAGCAGGTCGACGTGCGTGATCTCGCGGCGCAGCGGGTGGAGCTGGTACTCCTTGACGAGCGCGTGCAGCTTGCGCGTGGCGGCGCCGCCCTCGATCGTCAGATCGATGACCGTGTTCTGCTTGCGGACCGGGTCGAGCGCGGCGCGCAGCGCCTTGACGTCGACGACGATCGGCAGCGGATCAATGCGGCCTTCGGCGGATGCGCCGTAGCAGACTCCTGGAACCTTGCCCTGTTGACGCAGCTTGATCGCCGCGCCCGTACCAGAGTTCTGGCGAAGCGTGACTGTGAGTTTTCCGACTTGTGCTTCCGGCATGACTGGTTCCTTTTAACTTCAGACGAACAGACTGGAGATCGAATCTCCGTGGTGGATGCGCTTGATCGCTTCGCCGAGCAACCGCCCGACGCTCTTCACGCGCACCTTGTCGCAGTGTTGACCCGCTTCGTTGAGCGGAATGGTGTTGGTGACGATGACGTGCTGCAGCGCGCTCTCGGTGATGCGCGGCACTGCTTTACCCGAGAACACCGCATGACTCGCGCACGCGCTGACGCTCGCGGCGCCGGCGTTGATGATCGCGGCGGCGGCCTGGGTGAGCGTGCCTGCCGTATCGATGATGTCGTCGACGATGACGGCCTTCTTGCCCTTCACGTCACCGACGATGTTCATCACTTCGCTGACGTTCGGCGCGGGACGGCGCTTGTCGATGATCGCGAGGCTCGCACCGAGGCGCTTGCTGAATGCACGCGCGCGCTCGACGCCGCCGGCATCCGGCGATACGACGACCGTCTCGGCGCCGTTGAAGCCGAGCACGCGCAGCTCTTCGATCAGCACGGGCATCGCGAACAAGTGATCGAACGGAATGTCGAAGAAGCCCTGGATCTGACCGGCGTGCAGATCCATCGCGAGCGCGCGATCGGCACCGGCTGCGGTGATCAGATTCGCGACGAGCTTTGCGGTGATCGGCGTGCGCGGCTTCGCTTTGCGATCCTGCCGCGCGTAACCGAAGTACGGCACGATCGCGACGATCGAGCCGGCCGACGCACGCTTGAGCGCGTCGATCATGATCAGCAGCTCCATCAGCGCCTGGTTCGGCGGCGAGCACGTGGGCTGCACGACGAAGCAGTTGACGCCACGGACGTTCTCGCCGATCTCGACGTAGATCTCGCCGTCACTGAATGTCTTGACGTCGGCACGGCCGAGCGGAATCTCTACGAACTTGCAGATTTCATCTGCGAGTGCGCGATTACTGTTTCCTGTGAAGATCGATAGCGACTTCAGCACCGCGGGCTCCGGCGAAGGAACCGGCGATCTACCGCCGTTGACGCCAAAGGTCAAGCCTCCCGTTGGGCCTAAGCGCCTGGAAGGCCTAGCTCCTTGGCTTGTTTGACCAGGCGATCGACCTCGGCGGGCGTAACTTCGGTCGCCTCGTCTACGAGGAGCACCGGGACGCCGTCATCAATTCGGTAGCGCAACCGCGACGCGGGGCACAGCAGGAACCCCTCCTGCTCGAAGTAGACAAGCGGCTGCTTGGACTTCGGGCACACCAGCGTGTCGAGCAACGGGCGCGCGAGCGGCATGCCCCTTCTTAGTCGCGGGCCGAAAAAAAAACGAGGCCCGGAGGCCTCGTCTTAGAGTCACTGCTCGCGGACCTCAGGGAGGCGCGGGCAGCTTCGTCTCGTCCTTCTTCTCGGCAGGCGGCGCGGCAGGCGCGGCCGGAGCAGCTTGGCCGCTCGGGACCAGCGAGCTGACGAGCTTGAACTCGACGCGGCGGTTCTTCGCGCGCGCAGCGTTCAGCTTGCCACCCTTGAGGCCAGCCGGCGGAACAACCGGCTGCTCGTCACCGAAGCCGACCGCCGTGAGGCGACCTTCCTCGATGCCCTTACCGACGAAGTACGCCTTCACCGTCTCGGCGCGCGCTTGCGACAGCGCCTTGTTGTCGGCGAACTTGCCGCCGGCCTTGATCGGTTGATCGTCGGTGTGGCCTTGGATCTCGAGCTTGAGATCCGCGAACTCCTTGAGCACCGCGACGGCCTTGTCGAGCGTCTTGTTCGAGGCCGGCAGCAGCGTCGCGTCGTTCACCTTGAAGTTGATGCCCTGGATGACGCCGGTGAAGGCCTTCACCTTCTGCGGAATCTCGTCGGGGCAACCGTCTTCGTCTTGGTAGCCGTTCTTGGTCTCCGGCTGATCGACGCACTTGTCGGCCGAGTCGGGCACGCCGTCACCGTCGTTGTCCGGATCGGGGCAGCCGTCGTCGTCTTGGAAGCCGTCTTTGTCTTCCGGCTCGTTCGGGCACTTGTCGCCAGCGTCGGGGATGCCGTCGCTGTCGTTGTCAGCCTCGGGGCAGCCGTCGTCGTCCTGGAAGCCGTCTTTGTCCTCCGGCTCCATCGCGCACTTGTCGGCCGTGTCGGGCACGCCGTCGCCGTCGTTGTCGTTGTCGGGGCAGCCGTCGTCGTCTTGGAAGCCGTCTTTGTCTTCGGCCTCGTTCGGACACTTGTCGTTGTCGTCGAGGATGCCGTCGCCGTCGGTGTCACCGGGCGCCTTCGGCGCTTCGATCACCTTCTCGACGACCTTGCGGCCAAACTCTTTGTAGATCGAGAGCAGCGCTTCGAAGTCGACCGTCGGGCCGTTGCCGCTCGAGCTCGGCGGGAACAGCAGACGCGCATCGGCGCGCAGACCCCAGCCGTTGTCGACGCGGTACTTCGCGCCGACGCCGACGTAGAGCGCCGCATCGGTGTCCTTCTCGATCGTGTCGCATCCGGTGGAGCAGTCGACGACTGCCGTCGCACCGCCGCCGAACAACACGAACGGCACCAGCTTCGTCGCTGGATCCGCAGCGCGGAATTGCGCGATCAGGTGCGCGCGATACGTGACGTTCCAGATGTCGAACACGAGGGTGCGCGACTCGCTCGGAATAATTCCGAACTCGCCTTCGACACCCAACATGTCGGTGAAGGTCACGCCGAGCCGAAGGCCGAACAGTGCCGAGTTGCGCTCCGAGGGAGCGTCCATCACATCGGGCACGCCGAGCTCGTTGTCCGTGCTGAACACGTGGATGCCGGCGGTTCCGCCGATTTCCACGTTGGCGCTAGCGACCGACGCTGAAGCCGCAATCCCTAGTGCGGCTACGATCGTGGGGCGAAAGAGGCGATTCATGTAGTCTCCGGTCAAAGGTTTATTTGACGTACCGTTCTTATCCGCGATGGAACCTGATTTCCAGGCGTTGCGGCAAGTTAGTTGCGGGATCTTACGACCCTCGTAGGGTAGGGTGCGTCCGATGCAGAACGCCCGTCTCCAGCTCGAGGCGATGCTCCGACCCTCTGCAGGCGGCCTCTACGTCGTGTCGACGGGCCGCGCCGCCCAGCTCGAAGTCCAGCGCCATCTGTACGGCGTTTCCGACGAGGCCGCGATCCAATCCCGGTTCGTCGCCGCCCTCGATCGGATCGCCTCGGCGAAGGCGATCATCCTGGGCGTACCCTCCGATGTCGGGGCCGGGTACCGCCGCGGCGCCAACCTGGGTCCCCAGGCGATCCGCAGCGCCATGATCGCGGCCGATCCCGACCTCCGGGGCTGGCTCGACCGGCGGGGGATCGTCGATATCGGCGACGTCGCGGTCGTGCCGCAGCTACTTCACGACGACATGCTCGCGCCCGCGCAGATCGCGGCGAGCCGCGCCGCACTCTATAAAGATGTAGCGCCGGGCATCGCTGCCGACCTGCCGGTGTCGCCGCTGTCGATCGAAGCGCGCGTGCTCGATTGCGTGTTCGCGATCAATCCGCGCGTCGTACCGATCGTGCTCGGCGGCGATCACTCGGTCGCGTGGCCGGTCGCCGAGATGCTCGCGAAGCACCGCACCGATCGCTGGGGCATCGTGCAACCCGACGCGCACACCGATCTGCTCGCCGAGCGGCTCGGCATCAAATACTGCTTCGCGACGTGGAGCTATCACGCGAACGAGCTGCTCGGCCGCGATGGCCGGCTCGTCCAGGTCGGGGTGCGAGCGTCGCGGCACCGCCGCGAGCACTGGGAGTCGACGCTCGGCGTGCGCCAGCTGTGGGCCGAGGATATCCTGCGTGATCCGGATCGCGCCCTCGACGATGTGATCGCGCACCTCGAGAAGCTCGGCGTCACCGGCGTGTACTTCTCGAACGACATCGACGGCACCGATAGCAAGCACGCCGAGGCGACCGGCACGCCCGAGCCCGACGGACTCGAGCCCGATTGGTTGTTCGCGTTGATCGCGCGGCTCGGTAAATCGATCGGCCTCATCGCCGCCGACTGCGTCGAGGTCGCCCCGCCGCTCGGCCCGACGCCCGACGCCACCGACGCGACCACGCGCCTCGCTGCGCGCTACGTGCGCGCCTGCCTGGAGCAACTATGACTCGGTGGTGGTACCTCGCCGCGCTCGTGCCGCTCGTGATCGGCGCCGTGATCGGCATCCTCGCGTTCGGGCGACTGATCGAATCGATCGAGGGCATGCAGCGCATGGTCGCGCCCGGCCAACAAGCGTTCACGCTCGCCGCAGGCGATCACATCATCTATGCCGAGTCGAAAAGCACGGTCGACGGTGTCGCGTACGTCAACGACAAAGGCAGCGTGAAGTGCTCGCTGCACGCCGCGGACGGCAAGGCGATCGAGATCAAGAACCACAGCGGCAAGCTGAAATACTCGATGAGCGGCTACTCGGGCGGCGCGATCTTCGACTTCACGATGCCGCGCGATGGCACCGCGACGCTCGACTGCGAGACCGACGAAGGCAAGGTCGTGCTCGCGATCGGTCCGAGCCTGGCGATGTCAATCGTCGTCGGCGTGCTGCCGATCGTGCTCGGTCTGGTCGGCGCGGTCGCCACGTTCTTCGTGATCCGGCGCAAGCGCAAGCGCTACCTCGAGCTCATCGCGGCGCGCGATAACCGCTAGCCGGCCCGTCGACGAATCGAGTACCCTGATCCATGGGTGCGAGCGCTCGTGTTGTTGATACTCGTCGGCTGCGGACGGATCGCATTCGATCCGCTCGGCGACCGCGATGGCACGGGGCTGCGTGGGCTCGCGGTCGGCGAGGATGCAGGTTGCGTGATCCGCGACAACGGCACGCTCGCGTGTTGGGGCAACAACAACGAGGGCCAGCTCGGTGTCGGCATGGTGGGTGGCATGGAGCTCGCGCCGGTCACCGTGCCGGGGCTCGCCGACGTCGTTCACATCGGCGCCTCCTCGAACGCGTTCTTCGCGATCGTCGATGGCGGGGCCATGTGGTCGTGGGGACACGCGTCGGACATGAACCTCGGCGTCGCCGACACCGCGCCGCGCCTGCTCCCCGGCAAGTCGCCAATCCTCGCCGATCCGATCGAGATCAGCGGCGGCGCGGCCAGTGCCTGTGCGCGGCTCGCGAGTGGCGGCGTGACTTGCTGGGGCGATGGCGATGCGGGGCAGCTCGGCGATGGTCTCGCGGCTGATTTTTCAGCGCCGGTCACCGTGCCGCTACCACCGCGCGTCACCCGGCTTTCGATGGGCGCCGATCACGCGTGTGCGATCGTCGACTCTCAGCTCTCGTGTTGGGGCATGAACCACTACGGCCAGCTCGGCGTCGACGCCGCGACCTCCAACGAGACCTGCGAGGACATCCACAACGTCATCGGGCCGTGCAAGACATCACCGCTCGCACTACCGATCGCCGCCGCGACGGTGATCGCCGCTGGTTCGCGCCACACCTGCGCAGTCGACGACGGCACCGTGCAGTGCTGGGGCAGCAACGAAGATGGCCAGCTCGGCGACGGTACGATGACAGACTCGGTCTTGCCGATCCTCGTCACGCTACCGGCTCAGCCGATCGCGATCGCGCTGCAGACGTACTCGTCGTGCGCGCTGCTCGTCGATGGCACCGCGTGGTGCTGGGGCGAAGGCACGTTCGGCCAGCTCGGCGACGGTATGATGACGGACAACCCGACCCCGACGCGGGTCGATATCGCGACGCCGCTGCGCGCGATCGCCGCGAACGTGCGGGGCGAGCACGTGTGCGCGATCGACGATAGCGACGACGTCTGGTGTTGGGGCCTCAACAACGCGGGGCAGCTCGGTAACAACACGACCGAGAACGCAGCCACTCCGCAGCGCGTCGCGCTCGGCGACGGGTAGCCTGGCGATTACGCAGCGCTCGTAGCGCCGATACGAGCGGCGCTACGTGGCGATCGGCAAGCGCCGGTGCGCGGCGTGGCGCTCGGCCATCGCGCACACCGCGTCGATCCACGCCGGCGTCGCGTTGAGCGACGGCACGAGCGTGAGCTCTTCGCCGCCGGCGGCCTTGAACTGCTCGCGCGCGCGGATCCCGATCTCTTCGAGCGTTTCGAGGCAGTCGGCGACGAACGCGGGGCACAGCACGGCGAGCCGTTTCTTGCCTTGCTTCGCGAGCTCGTCGAGCAGCAGGTCGGTGTACGGCTTGATCCACGGCGTGCGGCCGAGCCGCGATTGAAAGCACACCGTGTAATCGGTGACCGCGAGGCGAGAGGCGAGCTCG
>DATDCH010000769.1:0-3271 GCA_036524455.1 Kofleriaceae bacterium
ACGACGCGGTCGCCTTCGGCGATCCACAGCGCGGCCCGCGCGAGCACCGGCAGCTCGCTCGCCTTCTTGCGCGCGGCGACGACCGGCAGCTCGTCCTGGCGCCCGGTGCGTGCCGCGATGCACTGCGACGCGAGCGGGCAGAGCAGGCAGCGCGGCGAGGTCGGCGAGCACAGTGTCGCGCCGAGCTCCATCAGGCCCTGGTTGAGATCACCCGGCGCGTGATCGGCGGGCAGCGCTTGCATCAGCTCGCCGGCTCGCTGCCACAGTGCCTTTTGACCGGCGGTCGACTTGATGTCGTGCTCGATCGCGAATACGCGGGCGAGCACGCGCGCGACGTTGCCATCGACGAGCGGCGCACGTTCGCCGTACGCGATCGATGCGATCGCCCCCGCCGTATACGGCCCGATACCCGGCACGCGGCGGAGCTCGCTCGCCTGCCGCGGCAGCGCGCCGGCAAAGCTCGCGGTCACCTCGCGGGCGCCGGACCACAGATTGCGCGCGCGCGAGTAGTAGCCAAGCCCCGCCCATGCGGCGAGCACGTCGTCGAGCGGCGCGGCGGCGAGCGCGTTCACCGTCGGAAACTTCGCCATCCAGCGCTCCCAGTACGGGATCACCGTGGCGACGCGCGTCTGTTGCAGCATGATCTCGCTGACCCAGATCGCGTACGGATCGCGCGTTTTGCGCCAGGGCAGGTCGCGGCGGTCACGCCGATAATGCGTGACGACGGCGGACGCGACCTTCGCGTGATCCACCGCGTGGTGGTACCACGCTTAGTTGTAGAGGTGGATCATCGCGGTGACCTGCGGCACGAAGATCACCCCGAGCGTCGTCGCGGAATCGGTGTTGTACATGCTCGGGCCGGCCTGGCGCTTGAGCTGCTGATACTGCACGAGCGGGTTCGTGACGCTCATGCTGAGCTGCCAGTGACGCGAGAACCAGTAACCGATGCCGAGGCCCCAGCCGATCCCGAACGTGTTCGTCGTGACCGTGTTGTAGTCACCGTCAGGGTTGTCCTTCGAGTTGTCGAACCCCGCGCTCGCGAGCACCTCGAGGTCGACGTGACCGTGTGTGATCACCGGTAACCGGACCAGCACCGCGAGGCCGAACTCGGTCAGCTTGTCCTCGGTCTCCATCAGCGTCGGGTCCGCCGGATCGTTCGTCTCGGTCGTGTTCGCGATGCTCAGCAGCGGCTCGAACGTCAGACCCGACCCGAGGCGCACGCGCGCGCTGGTTCGGTTCGGCGTCTCGAGTGACGTGGGCAGGCCATAGCCAAGGCCGAGACCGATCGCGAAACCATCAGGACGATCGTTCTGCACCGGTTCCTCGGTCACGACCGGCATCGGGCGCGGATCGGGCTGCGGTTGCGGCGGCGGCGTCGGATCAGGCGGTGCCGGATCCGTCGTCGTCGTCGTCGTATCTGCGGGCGGCGGAGGAGGCGCGGGCGGCGGCCCCGGCTGAGCAGCGGCGACGCTGCCAAGGCCAGCGACCAGAACAAGCACCAAAGATGGATACCTCATCGCATTCCTCCAAATAGAACAGGCATTACGGTTGCGGTTGCGGTTGATCGCACGCGGCTTCGCAGTGTGCTTCGAAATCACCGCACGACTGCGAATACTGATAGACGCACTCGACGCACGCGTCGGGTAACGACAACGGCGCTATGTCCTCGGTGCACTCTTCGACGCACAGCTCGATCCGTGTTGGCGACGCAGTCGCGCACTTGCAGATCACGGTGCATAGGTCGCGCGCCTCCTGCTCGGGAGGCGTATTGCACGCGGCGAGACCCAGCACGAACGACACCACCACGAGTCGCATCGCTGCGAATTGTCCCGCGCGTTGCCACGCGCATGCAAATTTATTTGGCGCTGATCGGCAGCACCTGCCACGCCACGCCGCCCTCCGCGTCGCGCACGACCACCACGAGCTCGCCTTCGCACGGCTCGTCGACGACGTGAGTGACGCGCGGCTCGGTGTCGCCGACCAGCGTGCCGCATGACGTGAGCCAGCGCACGGAACCATTGGCGGGTGCGTGTTGCACCAGCTCGTAGTCGACGCCCAGCGCGAGCGTCGGGCCGTAGACCAGTGCCGGCGCTGCGGGATTTGCGCGCGAGTCACCGAGCCACACCGTTTTCTGCGCGTAGAGCGGGCCGGGAAACTCGAGCACGACGTCGAGCGGGACCGGCGCATCGGCTGGAAGGCCGAGCTCGGCGCGCGCGACGGCGAGCCGGGCCTCGTCGGGACCGTCGACGCGCCAGTGGTTGATATAGAAGTGAACGGCCGTGAACAGGTCGCCGGGCGCGTTCGGGGCTGCGGCATTGGCCGCAGGCGATAGCGATGTCGGCCCGTCTGCATGGGCGATCAATCCATCGAGGATCGTGACCTCGCCGGGCGCGATGTGCGGCAGCTCGGCGCGCACGGCGACGACTCGATCGTGATCGAGCTGCCACGGTTGGAGCGTGGCCGGCCCATCGCATGAGGCGAACGCGACCAGCAGCAGCGTGCGCTTCATAGATAGCCTCGCAGTCCCGCGAACGGAAACAGCGGCAGCGCGCGGATCGCGGTGCGCTCGGTGTAATCGTAGCTGAACCGATACGCGATCGGATCGCGGTTGCGATACGCGTTGTGGAGGTCGAGGAATGCGTCGAAGTCGAAGCGCCCGAGCCGAAACCGATAGTCGACACGCAGATCGATCTGATGATGGAACGGCGCGCGCGCCGACCCCGGCGGTACGTAGAGCGGCTCGTACGTGTCGGTGTCGCTGTTGTAGACGGCGCCTTCGTACGGCGTGAACGGCAGCCCCGAGGCGAGTTGCAACCGCGCGCCGAGCTGCAGCTTGCCGCGCCGCCACGCGCCGAGCAGATCGAAGCGAAACGGCTGCTCGTACTCCGAGGGCCGCTCCGCCGCGCGCAAGAAGTCGAACCGCTTCGATCGGGTGAGCGCCGTCGACACCGCGCCGTACCACGGGCCGTCGCGCAGCTCGGCTTTGAGATCGAGGCCGAGCGAGCTGCCGAGACCGGTGTTGCGCAGCTCGCCTTGGGGATCGCGAATGACGAGGCGCCTGCGATCGATGTAGTACGCGACGGTGTTGATGCGCAGGCCGCGCTTGTCGTCGAACAACGCGCCGGCGGTGACGTGGGTCGCGCGCTCGGGGTTGAGGTCGTGCGCGACCTCGTGCGGCTGGTTCGGCGGGCGGCGATACGCGCCCGCGGCGAGCGCGAGCGTGATGTGGCGATGCGGCTGACCGAGCAGGCTCGCACGCGGCTGCGTCGCG